>VRUK01000131.1 GCA_019456195.1 Planctomycetota bacterium
TCCGAGAATGCTTATTTACAATTATTGCAAGAGGATGAAGCGCATGGATTCGGCAGATAAGATATCGAAACTCGGGACACGTATGATGCCTTTTTTGGCGATTCTCCGGCAAGACCTGGGAGCGCTGTGGGCCAGCCGGTTAGTTCGGCTTTGGCTGGCGGCGACGGGGCTGCTGACTTTTCTTTTGGTTGCGGCGAACTGGACCCACTTTCAAGATGCTCCGCTGATCGCATCGGTGCTGTTTCCGTACCTGGTTTTTCCGTGGTTTCTTGTGGTTGTTGTTCTCGGTGTAAGCCCGGTGTCCGGCTCGCGAGCCGAGGCTTTGGCCGATGGGATATTGAGCCGTCCGGTTGGCCGGTGCGAATATTTGCTGGCCACGTGGTCGGCCCGGGTGCTGGTGGTGTTGGGCGTTTATTTAGTGGTGGTAGTGCCGGCGATTATCGTGGTTACCATGGCCAAACGGCCGATCCGAGAGGATTTGGTAACTGTCTATGGAATCGTGAGCGCCCTGTTTGTTGTGGGGCTGGTGCTTACTTTCTTAGTGTCACTGGGATTTCTTGTGGGAGCGCTGCTGCGGAAACCGCTGCTGGCGGTAGTGGTGCTTATCTTTGTCTGGTACCCGATAAGTCTTATCCTGAGTATTTTTTCTCTCGAGCAGTTTTCGCCTGTGAGCCTTAGCCGGGCGGTATCGACGCAGCTTCGGCAGAATTGGCGGCAAAGCGAGGATGATGCGAAGGCCGCGGGCACAATGCAGGATATGGAGCAGTTCTCTGAACAGTTTGGCAACTTACTCAGTCGGCTATCCGGAGCCCCGGCAAGACCAAAGACATCCAAAGCCGATTTCTTCGAGACTAAAAAATTTGAGGATTTCTCGCTATTTCGTGTAACTTTGGGGTATGGGCTGCCGACTCTGGCGGCGGTTATTTTGGCGATGATGTGCTTTTATTGGCGTGATTTGTGATTTATTTCCGCAAAGATGATATAATAAGGCAAAGCCAAGGGGCAAGAAGTGTCCGAGAGAATAAAACGTTGACTTAGAAACAGCTTATCTGAAAGAGGAGCAGGTTCGCATGTTAAGGTGCAAAGGATTTACGTTAATAGAGCTTTTAGTGGTGATTGCTATAATCGCCTTGTTGATGGCTGTATTAATGCCCGCACTGAATATGGCCAGGAAACAGGTGCGAGGGACAGTTTGTATGGCGGCCCTGAAACAGTGGGGCTTATGTTATCAACTGTATGCGGCAGATTACAGCTCCAAGCTTCCGTACTATATGGGCGGCACTGTCAACTCGACCTACATGGAGACGCTGCGGCCTTACTATTCCGATACCGATAAGATGCGCACATGTCCAGCCGCCATTAAAGTCTCGACGGTCAACCCGACAGGTCTTCAAGCTGAAAGCTATTTTGGGTACACGCGTAATGCCTGGCAAATCGATGTGGGGCAGGCAAGCTGGATGGCAGATAGCGACTGGGGAATCGGCAGCTTCGGAGAGAATTCATGGATTCGTGATGTGTTTGAGACAAGCGGCAGCCGAGATCCTTCGTATATCGGAAAGACGTGGGTGACAATGGAGACCAGGAATCTTAAAGAAACGCCGTTCATTGCAGATTCAAGGTGGAACAACGCCTGGCCGACTAACGAACATCCGGTGCCTGCAACCGTGGCAGCCGAGGAGCAAATGTATAACATAGGCAACTGGTCGCAAATATTATGCTATGTTATGAGGCGGCACAAAGACGGCGTTAATGTCTGTTTCGGTGACGGGACTGTGAGGCATGTGCGGGCTGAGGAGCTGTGGACGCTGAGATGGAATCGAGAAACCAGCCGGAGAGATGTTGGCGATGCTCTTGGCTGGATGAGACATTGGTGATGTTCGAAGAACGGTTGAAAACGAGATTGCACCTCAAACGAATTCTTCAAAACAGAATTCGCCTTCGTCCATAATTATTTCGCGATCTACGTGAATGCTCGGATTTTTTATGACGCCGTCAACATGCGTTTTGCTATCCCAATCAGCGCCGGTTTTGCCGGGTATGGGACTGCCTCCATACATCTCATTGGACAAATTTCTATAGCAATAAGAAAGAAAAAATAGTACAATTATTATCAGTTGGCAGCGAAAGTTATCCAACTTATTGCTGTGCTTTAAATAAATAGGAGGAAAACAATGAAGGGTGGGCTAAATAATATAGGGAAATTTCCTGTATTTTTAATACTTAGTACAGGACTGACATATCTGTTTCTCTTAGGGACATCGCCTGTCTGGGCTACTGATTTAGGGATAACAATAACAGCGGACAAAACGAATTACCAGGTTGGCGAGACAATCACCTTTACCATTACCGTCGATAATACCAGTTCAACTGGCGGTGGACCTTATGACTCGCCAGACACTACGGTTACGGATTATCTTCCTTCAGGCCTGGAATTTCAATCAGCCGAGGCCTCTAATGGGGCTAACGTTACTTACGATACGAGTTCAAATCGAGTGCGTAGCAACCTTGGGACCGTTAACGCCGGTTCGACTGTAACTGTCACTGTAATCGTAAAGGCTATCCATGAAGGAAACTATACTAACAGTGTAAACGTTGATGGAGATTTATACGACCCGGACTCAGGGAACGATGGGGACAGCTACTCTTATGAGGTCACAGAGCCACCCTCTGTAGCTAATAAAGCCGATGGCAACCTAATTTCCTCTGCAAATGGTGGTGATCCAGTTAACACTTTTACAGGCGGCCTTTTTAACAGTTATCCGGCGGACCTGAATTTGGGAGGACCCATGCCCTTGTTTTTCAGCCGTTATTACGATTCATTTATAAAAAGTGACGGCAACATTACAAGCAGTCTGGGCGACAACTGGCTGAGCAACTTCGACATGAACCTTACCCAAAATGGACCTTCTGTACGGATTATTACCAACCGGGGACGTCTCATCCAGTTCCAGCAAAACGGTGCTTCCTGGGACTTAACCGGCAAGACCGATATCGCCTACCAGCTCGTGCAGTCAGGAAGAGATTTTATACTGTGCGACCCTTACACAGGCAGAATGTACACCTTTGCCCTGGACTTGCCCGATAACGGCGCAGATCCTCTCATCATCGACAATTTCCTGAATCCCATACCACGTATTGAGGTTATGAACCAGGATGGCATCTTTCCAGTTAGAACGGGAGCGACGGTGGAAGGCTCCATGCTGGGTGGAGAGTTTGATGCGCTACTGGTACTTGACGCAGTTGACAATCCGGCCGATGGTGCCTATTTTACGGTCGAACAGGGGCGGGCAATATTCAGTCAGGACGCTACCATTACGGGCAGGGTACTGCTGATCTGGGATGGCGTGGACGGCGACGCGGTTCGAGTAGTGGCAAGCACAGGACTTGACGGCGGTGTGGATCTTACTCAGGACGGTACGGTTGATGGTATAGAGATTGAAATCGCAAAAAACGACAAACCGTTGAAAGCTGCGTTGATTGTCTTCACAGGTACTGAGAAAACATCCGAATTGGCACTGGATATACCAGTGATCGATTCACCAGTTACCTTTCGGTACCCTTTTTCCGGTCTGACCAGTATCGGAGAAAGTGCCGATTTGACCAGGGTGACAACTGTTATTGTGATGGTCGGGGCACAGGGCAGTGCAGTCGGCCCGGTACATATCGAGATTGAGAGCATCAAGATGACAGCCTCCGATATCAATGCACCCCCCTCTGATACAATAAGAAAACTCACGAAAATAGAAGACGGAAAGGGTAATGTCCATACACTGACTTACAGTGGAGGCGCCCTGAGTTCTGTCTCCGATGGCCTGGGCCGGATGCTCAACTTTACTTACACGGACGGCCAACTAAGCAGTGTTGATGACGGCACTCTAACCGTAACCTTTAATCATACAGGAAACAATCTTACCGGTCATACCGACTCAATGGGCAATGCCACCACGTACACGTATGCCGCCGACGGATTAATGACGGCCGCAACCCGTCCGGCAGGCAATACCCCCTATTCCCAGACTTATGATAGTAATAAAAGGGTGGCGACCCAGACCAACGCCAACGGTAATACTTTCACCTTTTCCTATGCACCGCCCGAGACTACCATCACCGATCCGCTGGGCAATACACGTATCCATACTCACACCGCCACAGGCGAGTTTAGCAACCGCCAGGACCAGGCTGGGCAGAGCTTCAGCATTGGTTCGGATAGTACAGGCAAACGCAATTCGATCACCGATCGTCTGGGTGATACCACCACTTACACTTACCATGTCGAAAGTGGTAAGCTGGCTTCAGTAACCAACGCCGATGGAACCACGAACACATACGACTATACCTCGCGAACCCACAGCAGCGGAATAGTGTTTTATGACCTTACCGGCATTACATATCCGGACAGTACAACGGAAAGTTTTGTACATGATAGTTCCGGGAATATGACCTCACGCACTGGCCAGGCAGGCAATGTATGGAGCTTCACATACAACAGTAACGGGCAGATGCTTACTGTCACTAATCCGGCGGGGGGAGTCACTACCAACACCTATAATACCGACGGCACACTCGCTTCGCGCACTGATCCGACCGGCAACGTCACCACCTTCGGATACGACAGCATGAAACGCCTTAATCTCATGACTCATGCTGACAGCACTACCAGCGTTTATACTTATGACGATAACGACAACATCCTTACCTCCACAGATGAGCGCGGCAATACCACCACTTTTACATACAATAACAACAACAATCTCATTAGCCTAGCCGACCATCTCGGTAATACTACTGCCTTTGCTTACGACGGTATGGACAGTATTGTATCAGCTACCGATCCATTAGAGAACAGCAGTACCCGTACTTACGACAAGATAGAACAACTCAAGACCATCACCGACCGCAACGGTAACGCCACCACCTTTGGCTATGACGCCAGAGGAAGGCTCACCTCTCTTACAGATGGCGGGGGTAATGTGTGGTCGAGAACCTATGATACCGAAAGCATTATTACCTCTGCAACAAATCCCTTATCCAACGCTACCACGTATGGTTCCGACAAAATAGGCCGCCTCACCAGTACCACCAGCCCGCTGTCAAGCGTGACCAGCGTGACCTATGACACTTTGGGCCGGATGACGGCTGTTCAAAATCCTCTCGGGCAGACCACCACGCGCACTTATGATGCCCGCGGCCTGGCCTCCGATATCACCCTGCCTGATGGCGCCGCCGCTTTCTATACGAGAGACGATCTCGGTCGGATCACCGGAATTGCCGACCCTGAAGGCAACAATTGGAATCGTGACTATGATTCTCAGGGGAGGCTGGTCTCAACCACCGACCCTCTCGGAAATGTCACTACCTATCAATATAACAATCGCAACCGACTCTCAATGGTTAATCTCCCGGCAAGTACCATGGACTTAAGCTACGATGGCGCTGGAAACATCACCCGCAGGCTTTATTCCGACGGTACTGATCTTAATTATACTTCTGATGCCATGAACCGCCTTACCGGCGCAGAGGGGATTAGCCTTGGCTATGACGCAAATGGAAGAATAACGAGCAGCAACGGATTAATTATGACACGAGATGCCGGAGAACGAATTGCCAGTATTACAATGGCTCCCGGCAAGACCATAACCTACACTTATGACAGCCGTAATCTGCTCACACAGGTGGCGGACTGGCTGGGTGGCACGACAACCTTTACTTACGATGCAGCCGGACGCCTGAGTGGGACAGCACGGCCTAACGGCATCGCTACCAATTACAGCTACGATAGTGAAGATCGTATTACCGGCATAACAGAAGGGAGTATCTCTAACATCGCCCTGACACGGGACAGTAAAGGACAGATAACAGCCGCCACCCGCAGCGTCCCGCTTGAGCCTACTCTTACAGCCTCAGCAGGAACCTCAAGCGATGATGCCGCTTCACAGGTAAGCACATACACATACGACAGTACAGGGCGCCTGACAAACGACAGTACGCACACATACACCTGGGACCTGGCATCTCGAATGACCAGCTATATGGAAGGAATCGACACTGTCACCTTCACCTACGATGCCGCTTCACAGGTAAGCACCTACATATACGACAGTATGGGGCGTCTTACAAACGACAGTACGCGCACATACACCTGGGACCTGGCATCTCGAATGACGAGCTACACGGAAGGAGCCGACACAGTCAACTTCACCAACGATGCCCTGGGGTACCGAGTCTCTCGCACCGAAGGCGGCGTAACACGCAGTTATATATGGAATTACGCTTTTGGATTACCATCCATTTCGGTGATGAGTGAGGGCGGAAACGACCTGCGTTATTACGTCTATACCCCGGGCGGCAGCCTGCTCTACAGTATTGATGCCGCCACCAACGCCCGCAGCTTCTATCACTACGATGAGATGGGCAATACCATCTTTATTAGCGATGACAGCGGAACGGTAATCGGCACTTATTCTTATTCACCCTTCGGCCGGCTTATCTCTTCTGTCGGCGGCCTCGACAATCCTTTTACATGGCAGGGGCAGTTAGGCGTTATGCAGGAAGGCAGCAGCAGCCTTTATTATATGCGGTCGCGTTATTATGACAGAGTGACTGCAAGATTTATTTCCAGAGACCCGGTGAAGTCGTTTGGCCCTAAGGGTATTAATCCTTATCAGTATGCGCTGGGGAATCCCCTTAAATATCGAGATCCCTTAGGACTCGATCCTGCGGAACTCATGGAAGCCCAGCGACAAGCCGGGCGGACGTCCTACGGCGAGAACCGGGTTGAATGGCTGTGGAATCACGGAGAAACACCCGAAAGTAAGGAGTTAGCAATCGAATTGGCCGTCAAGCAGGGCAAAACGGTCGTTCTGATCTGGTGGCAGGAGGGGAGAAACATGGGCCACGCATCCGTATGGATCGATCCGCAGACGTACGTGAGCTTTTGGCCGAGGCCCCGTGGGGCACTGTGGACCTCAGAGGCAGTTGCCTTGCAGAGGGATTATGCGTATGACAAATCGGGCGAAGGTAACAGACCACCTGATGCCATTATAGTACGTAATGACCTGAACAAAATAGCGATGAATAAAAAGTGGGAGAGCATCACAAAAGGGATGAGCAGCAATCCCCCTTCTGTTACCTTCACCACTCTTGGACACAATTGCAGTACCGTAGTGGCGGAGGTTGTTATTGCCGGCGAAAAGAACTCGGTTAGTAGTGAAATCCCGGGCCTTGACACACCGAGTAACCTCGAACAGTTCCTGCACCCTAAACAGTGTTGCTGTAAACAAACACCGGATACCGGTTTGCATCAATAGTGTACAAGCTACGACAGACATCTCCGGCTTCCATTCGAGCCTTCGGCCGGAGTGTTCCGTCGCTTGAGGTTAATACAGGATAGTCTGAAACAATGCCTACAAACCAACTCCGGGTAATTGGTTAGGTATTGGCCAAAAGCCCTAAAATCTTTACGGATACACCTTCCCGGATTTTTCAAATAGCAGGCGACAATTAGACTGGGATTTGGTAGTATGTTTACAAAGAACCTCGGCAGTGCAGTACGGTTGAGGTTCATAGAGTAATTTAAGTTTTAGAAAGGATTTGGCTCATGCACCGAACTTTCCTGGTTGTTTTAATCGCAAGTTTTATTTTGGCATCCAATGTCTCTGCTGAGGTCAACTGGCCCAAATTTCGTGGAAATTCGGCCGGTGTCGTCGAAGACGGCATATTGCCAGATACCTGGAGTACTAACGAAAACGTTGCCTGGACGATCGATATCCCCGGCCGTGCGTGGTCCTCACCCATCGTTTGGGGTGATCGGATATTTATCACCTCGGCCATAGGCGGAGGTGACGCAGAAAAACCCAAAAAGGGACTCTACTTCGGAGGTAATCGAGACAAGCCTTCCGATAAAACCCACCGGTGGATGGTTTATTGTATCGACTTCAACAGCGGTAAAATGCTCTGGGAAAAACTCACCCACAAAGCAGTACCGAAACGCTCCCTGCATATCAAGAATACTTACGCCTCCGAGACCCCAGTCACAGACGGTGAACGGGTATATGCCTATTTCGGTAATGTAGGTCTGTATTGTTACGACCTGAACGGCAAAGAATTGTGGTCCAGGAAATTCGAGAGCTTCAAGACCCGCTATAACTGGGGCACCGCCGCATCACCGGTTCTGTACAAAGACCGGCTTTTTATAGTGAACGATAATGATGAGCAGTCCTATCTCGTCGCGTTTGACAAAAGAACAGGCGATCAGATATGGCGTGTTGACCGTGATGAAAAAAGCAACTGGGCAACACCATACATCTGGAAGAACGAGCAACGCACGGAACTGATAACATGTGGTACGGGCAAGATAAGGTCGTACAGTCTCGACGGCAAACTGCTATGGGAGTTGGGCGGCATGTCGGTTATTGTCATCCCCACTCCGTCTTCGGCGCACGGCCTGCTCTACATCAGTTCGGGCTATGTAGGTGACAAGAAGCGGCCCGTGTATGCTATTCGGCCGGGCGCTCAGGGTGACATCACTCTCAAGGATGGCGAGAACAGTAATGAATACATAGCATGGCGCCAGAAACAAGGCGGCCCGTATAATCCTTCGCCTATCGTCTATGGCGATTACCTGTATGTCCTGTACGACAGGGGCTTGCTGAGCTGTTACAATGCGCGGACCGGCAGTGAAATCTACAGCAAACAGCGGATTGCTGCCGGAGCGAAGGCATTTACATCTTCACTCTGGGCCAATAACGACAAATTATTCTGCCTAAGTGAGGACGGCGAGACATTCGTTATCCAGGCCGGCCCTGAATTCAAGCTGCTTGGCAGAAACAAACTGGACCAAATGTGCATGGCCACGCCGGCAACTCTTCGAGGCAGCTTAATCATTCGCACGATTTCGAAACTGTATCACATTCGCAACTAAGCGTTTCTCTGGCCTCCATTCCTTTGAGATTAGAGAGCTGTTTGGGTTTAGGTATGCAGATTCATCAGAAAGAAATCCACCGTGTCTTGAAAGAGAGTACCATTGCAGATATACTTGCAGCACTTGAACACAAAGTGCAACTGAATCACTGTGTTAGCTGTATTTGAGAGGCCAACAATTGAGCCGGACACATATAACAAAAATTGCCTCAGAGTTGTCGCTAAGGCCACGCCAGGTGGAGGCAGTGGCTGAATTGTTTGATGGTGGGGCCACGATACCATTCATTGCCCGGTATCGCAAAGAAGTCACAGGCAGTCTGGACGAAATAGCTATCACGGACATCCGTAACAGGCTAAATCAATTAAGGGAGCTGGATGCCAGGCGTGAATCCATAATCAAGTCCCTCCATGAGCGTGAACAGCTTACGGAGGAACTCAAGAACAGAATCATGCAGGCCGAGACCATGGCCATTTTGGAAGATATCTATTTACCGTATCGACCAAAGCGGCGGACGCGGGCAACAATCGCCCGGGAGAAAGGGCTGGAGTCTCTGGCTGAGTTAATTTTTGCTCAAAACCCTGCTATTGACCCCGCGACTAAAGCGAAGGCTTTTATCGATGAAAGCAAGGGGCTTGAGTCTGCCGAGGACGTCTTAGCTGGTGCGAGAGATATCATTGCCGAGTGGGTCAGCCAAAAGCAAACCGCACGAGTCAGGATTCGTGAATTGTTCTCCAGGAAAGGCTGTTTCCGGGCCAGGGTTGCCCAAGGTAAGGAGGCAGAGGGACGCAAATATGAGGACTACTTCGATTGGCAGGAACCGGTCGCCACGGCACCATCCCATAGGATTCTGGCAATGCGAAGAGCTGCGAAGGAAGGTTTTCTAAGGTTGCATGTTATAGTACCTGAAGAACAAGCTCTGCGGATACTTGAAGAGATGTTTGTTAAAAGACAATCGGCCTCTTCCTCGCAGGTCAAAGAAGCAGTTTTTGACAGCAACAAAAGGCTTCTATCGCCGTCGATGGAAACGGAGATACTTGCTGTAACAAAACACAGAGCCGACGAACAAGCCATAGGAGTCTTCGCAGAGAATCTGCGACAATTGTTGCTTGCCCCACCCTTAGGACAGAAAAATATCCTGGCAATCGACCCTGGATTTCGCACAGGATGCAAGGTTGTTTGTCTCGACCGGCAGGGCCAGCTAAAGCATTTCGACGTTATTTATCCTCATCGAGGCGACAAACCGGCAGCGTCGGATGTGTTGAAAATAACCTCTTTGTGTGAAAAGTTTGACATCGAGGTAATCGCTATAGGCAACGGCACTGCAAGCCGTGAGACCGAAGCTTTTATAAGGAACATCAAATTTTCTAATGATATTGCTGTAATAATGGTCAGTGAAAATGGTGCCTCGGTGTATTCGGCGTCTGAGGTGGCCCGCGAAGAATTTCCCAATGAGGATGTGACAGTCCGCGGCGCAGTCTCAATTGGGCGCAGGCTCATGGATCCTCTTGCAGAACTCGTAAAGATCGATCCGAAGTCGATCGGAGTCGGTCAATATCAGCACGATGTGGATCAGTCACTATTAAAACAGAGCCTCGATGACGTCGTCATGAGCTGCGTGAACAGTATCGGGGTCGAGATAAACACGGCCAGCAAGCAGCTATTGACTTATGTTTCCGGGCTTGGACCACAACTTGCTCAGAACATTGTTGATTACAGGAACGAAAACGGCCCTTTCGAATCGCGGCAGAAGCTGAAAAAGGTCTCTCGCCTTGGAGCAAAGGCCTTCGAACAAGCAGTGGGCTTTCTGAGAATAAGGGACGCCGTAAATCCGCTTGATTCAAGTGCTGTACACCCTGAAAGTTATCATGTTGTCGATGCAATGGCTGCGAACGTTGGCTGCTCGGTTGCGGATATGATGAAGGATGAGTCGCTCCGAGTGAAAGTCCGTTTGCAGGACTACGTCAGCAATACTGTCGGACTCCCTACGCTGAGTGATATTATGCAGGAATTGGCTAAGCCGTACAGAGATCCCCGCAAACGGTTTGAGATGTTTAGCTTCGCAGAAGGCGTCAATAAAATCGAAGACCTCGAAG
This sequence comes from Planctomycetota bacterium, assembly GCA_019456195.1. GTDB lineage: Bacteria > Planctomycetota > Phycisphaerae > Sedimentisphaerales > Anaerobacaceae > NIOZ-UU13. The sequence continues at coordinate 11,014 of VRUK01000131.1, forward strand.
TCGGCATAAGCCTGCCGGGAATCATCACCAATGTTACTGCCTTTGGAGCGTTTGTAGATATTGGGGTGCATCAGGACGGTCTCGTACACATCAGTCAATTGGCAGACCGTTATGTGAAGAATCCGGCAGACATCGTACGAGTAGGCCAAAAGGTCACAGTTACTGTTCTCGATGTAGATCTGGCCAAGAAGCGCATCAGTCTCTCAATGAAACATGGATCGAGAGTTGACCGTACTACAGATCAAAAACAGAGCGATCTCCGGAATCAGAAAAAGCACTAATTGTGCTTGTATAGTACCAACGCCATCCTAATAGGCCTATGCGACTTCAGGAAGTTCATCCCAGCGGCTCGTATATCGATTAGACCGTCTTTTGAATTTAACCTTCCACGCCTGGCCTAAACCTTCGGCGGCCCACTGCAACGGGCTGTTTAACCTGTTGTTTATGGCATCTACCGCCTGCATCAGCCGCTTAGCCTTCAATCTGTCAACGTTATCAAACAAACCTTTTTGAACCTGGTTTTCGGGCACAAGGCCGTTGAGTATAATCCCACATTTCTTGAATGCACAGCCCTTACGATATAACCTGTCGATACACCGGCAGGCATTGCGAACCAACTCTATCGTATTGCTGGTAGCAACAACAAACTCAACAGTATGAGAATTTAAATATCTATTCTCTATAAAACGGCTGGTCGTAACATAAACCGTCATCACGCCCGCAACTAACCCCTGACCTCTCAACTTCTCCCCCACTCTCGATGCGTAACTTGAGATGGCTTCTTTTAGCTCTTTAACGGATTCCACCGGCCTGCCAAACATACGTGATACGGTAATCGATTTTTTAGTGGGAGGATTTTGCTCTAACGGATAACAACTAACGCCGCGCAGTTCATAAACAGTTCTCACCCCTACAACTCCGAATTTCTGCCTAATCCATCCAATATCCGCATTACTTAGGGCAAGAGCAGTTTTGATACCTGCGCCTTTTAATTTCAGGGCAGTTCTTATACCTACCGTCCACACTTTTTCCACCGGAATTTCAGCCAGGACCCTGTCCAGACAAGAAGAATCGGTCAAATCCAATACCCCATTTGCTCTTGTAGATTTTTTGGCGATCCTATTGGCTATCTTGGCCAGAGTTTTCGTTCGGGCGATACCTACAGTTACCGGCATGCCGGTCCATTGCTTGACAGTTTGCCATATCTTTCTGCCGTAATCTGTCAAAGAGCAGTTAAAACCATCAAGGTTCAAAAAAGCTTCGTCAATCGAATATATCTCTATATCAGGGGTAAAGACCGAGAGAGTTTCCATAACACGAGATGACATATCGGCATAAAGGATATAGTTCGATGAAAAGACCTCAACATTATTTTTCCTCATACTCTCTTCAACTTCAAAGGCGGGAACTCCCATACCTATCCCCAAAGCCTTTGCTTCATTTGAGCGGGCCACAACACAGCCGTCGTTGTTCGACAATACCACTATCGCCCTGCCTTCCAGCTTCGGATTAAATACCCGCTCGCAGGAGGCATAGAAGTTATTACAGTCAACTAAGGCAAATATCTCTTTCATAATGCGTGTACCACATTGGTTACTACTCCCCATACCTGAAAGTCGGTGTCTTCCGTGATTTGCCGGACAGAGTAGTTTTCATTTTCCGGCTCTAAAGTTATTTTCTTTTTCCGTATTCTGATTCTTTTGACGGTAAGCTCACCGTCTATGATCGCAATCACCACGTTTTTATCTCTTGGCTCAAGACTGCGGTCAACTACCAGAAGATCGCCTGAATAAATCCCTGCTCCCATCATAGAATAGCCGGCAACCCTCACAAAAAATGTCGCTGCCGGATTTTTAATCAAATACTTGTTTAAGTCGAGCTTGTCCTCCTCATAGTCAGCGGCCGGTGACGGGAATCCCGCCGGCACTACCGCCTCAAAAAAAGATTGTCGATACTTTGTCGACAAGTCCGGAATACAGATTACTTCTTTTTTGATTTTCATATCCTGATTAAAAAAGCTGCTTATTTAAGGCTATTCTTCCCAGATTCGGATAAGTCCTCAAAAGCCCTTCGGGAACAGTTTGTTTTTGGCCGCTGATTAGGACCTTTAGCTCAAGTGCATTGGCAAGCTCAGCGCCTCGATAATGATTATTTGCAATAACAGTAAGCGTTTCAAAAGCTTTGGCCAATTCATCAACCCTCTGCTTTATTTGAGTAAGCTCGCCCTCATTGTAATAATAGTCATAAGTTTCATCTCTGCCCGCCTTGCTGAACCACTTTTCCGCATTCCTGCCGTGCATCCTGAAATAACCATTCTTTCCTACAGTGCATTGCTGCATATCAAAGGAGTTCCAGGTTGTTGGATAATCAAGATTGCAAATCGAAACTCCGAGCTCTTCTAAAAATTTCAAAGCATCCGGCATTTGCCATGATTTGTGCCTTACCTCCACCACCAGATTAAACGCATCAGAAAAATTTCCCACTATCTCAGTTAAATGTCGCCGATTCCGGCTGGTGTCATCAAAGTCATATCTGAATTGGGCCAATAGATGCCTTAGCTTGTCTGCTTCGAGAAAAGGTTCAAAACCTCTATGGAAATGCTTTACGATTTCCGCATCTATCCTGCCTTCGTGAGTAAAGCTTCGATGCAGTTTTGCTGTAAAGAAAAAATCCGGACGTCTTGAAGTCTTCTCCAGCCATGATCTTGTGGTTTCCTCAAACGGCGGTCGGTAAAAAGTGCTGTTAATCTCCAAACAATCCACAAACCTGCTTATATACTCAAGCTGGTCAATCTTCGAGTTCGTATATACTATCCCCTTCCAGTCCGGATACGACCAACCCGCTATGCCTATGTAAACCCGACCAGCCATTTTACCCCTTTTTACAACATTCTAAAGCAGCCTGTTACCTTACCGATTATACGAACATCCTTCTCGCCCTGTTTTATGCATTTAGTTTTATACCCCGCCGCTTTGTTGGCCGGTTCCAGTTCTATCCGGTCCCGCTGGATATATATCCTTTTAATGGTAGCCTCATCATCCACCAGTACCACGCCGATTTGGCCATTTTTAATTTTTTGACGGGGCTGCACCACTACGTAGTCACCATCCATAATACCTTCATCAACCATGCTATCGCCGACAATCTTTAGAATAAATCTATCCATAGACCGGCCAAACAACTCCTTTAAGCCCACATACCCTTCGATATTTTCCTCAGCTAATATTGGCTCTCCTGCCGCAACTCTACCTACAACCGGAATGCCGTCGGTTTGCCTTTTCTTTTCGAGATATTCCTTTGACAGTCTAAGTCCTCGATGGCCACCCAGGTTTACTAAATATCCCTTGTTCCTGAGATAATTGATAAGCTGGTAGGCTGCATTTTGAGCAAGAGAAAAGTGCTCAGCTACTTCTCTTTGACTCGGCGGCTTATTATCTTTTAGCCGCTTCTCAATAAACCTTAAAACTTTTAGCTGTTTTTCTGTCAGCGGTTCCATAATCGCCCCATTAAATAACTTTATCACAATATATGGTTATTTGACCATATAGACAAGAAAAAAAATATAAATCGAAAGAAAATTTTCGGATAGTGGAAACTGCGTCAATTCAAAGCCTGCCTATAACCTGACTCTATCATTTTGCTCTTTAAGACCAGTATTCCTGTTGCCAGTTGTGGATCGGCATCTATTGTTTCCCGGCTTGAAAACCTTTGAGCATTAGGAGCATGGTGGTCTTTTACTGTTGATTCATTCGCCCTCTGCATTTTGGCCGTATTCCGAAGCTCGGCGCTTCGTAGTTTTACATTAACATCCGGCAAGACCCCCCAGTCTTCACTGCTTAGCTTTGTGCCTATATGGCGGTTCTTTATCTTTTGTCCTGATGGCAAATAATAATACGCTGTCGTGTATTTCAGTTTTGCCCCGCCGCCGATATGGCTTACTATTGACTGCACACTGCTCTTGCCATAGCTTCTTTCACCGACAATGGTTGCCCTGTTATGCTTTGGTTCCTGTAAGACTCCTGACAGTATTTCCGCAGAACTCGCCGTATAACGGTCTATGAGTACTACCAGAGGGTAGTCAGGATGTGTTTTTTCCTTGTTTGCTGATACATAAGTCGGCATCCCGCATCGTGGTTGTATTCTCGCTATTAATCCTTCTTTAATAAACATGTCTGCTATTTCGATTGCACCGGTCAAAAGCCCGCCCGGATTGGAACGCAGGTCCAGAATCAAACCTTTTAATCCCTGTTTCTCAAGCTGTATAAGTGTTCTCTCGAAATCGTCAACCGTCCTCGAATCAAAGCAGCTAATGCGAATATAACCAATCTTATTGTAAGCATCAATCATATACCGCCATTGGTCAGTTTCGCTTCTTTGCCAGCCGCGGATTGAAGGAACGACTATACTGGTTCTGTGTAAGGTAATATCCCGGGTTTTATCTTCACCTTCATGCCTAACCGTCAGAGTCACTTTTGTGCCCTGGGGACCGGCAATACTCTGAGCCACACAGTCAGGAGACATTCTGCCCATCCCGACACCATCGACCGCTATAATCACATCCCCGGCCTCAAGACCCGAGTGGTATGCCGGTGTATCAGGCAATACGCTCAACACCTTAG
>VRUK01000132.1 GCA_019456195.1 Planctomycetota bacterium
GTTGATCATCTTCAAATATTTGGCCCCTGGCAATCCTTCCCTGGGTGAAAACCGAAACAAGCAAAAACATGACCAGTACACTCGAATATATCTTTTTCATAACTCACTCCTCACTAAAGCAATTGTTTAAAAAATCCACTACTTCCTTCCCTGGAAAACAACTAATTAGCAAATACTATAATATAAGTGCCACCGTGGATACCAAATGTAACGGTTTTTCTGTATTTAACGTTTTTCTGCATTTTTTATCGGACGGGCAAACAAAGGCCTTCTACGAGGAATCTTATATATAGAAATACACCTATCCCCTGTTACTTATAGCTGGAAAATACGGGATAAACGAAAAAAAAGAATTATTGCTACCAGTCAGTACCGGCAAGGTCGATATCGCCAGCGGGCAATTGCTTTGCATTTAGAGGATAGAACATAGTAATGTTCCTGGAAGGTATCAAATTTTTACCTTTTTTGTCATCAGTCATATAAACAGCAGTATCGAGCTTTCTCCAGCCCATACCGCCATACACCTTTTCGAGTTGTTCCCGGCAAAACAAAAGCCCGGCATCAAGGCTCCGTCTGCTCCCTTCGTCCATTGCAGCAGACATCATCTTATTTGAAAGGCCCATGCTTCGATAATCCTGTAAAACACAAAAACTCTGTATCCCTGCAACGCGTACTTTTGATAAGGCCGGGCCGATGATTACAGCCCGCTGCACTATTGCGGTGTGAGCGACTATCGAACCTTTATCATTTTTCCCGATAATTCGATAAACAGCAGGGCTATGCCAGAAGCTTTGCCGCTGGTAATACTCACGGTCAGCGGGAAAACAAACAACTAACATTTCACGAATGGCCCTGTCCAGTTTGGGAGTAATGTCTTGCTCTTTGATAACAAAAAGTGATATGTCGTTATGTTTGGTTGGCATTCGAGTTTTATATAGAGTCATCAATCACATTAATATGCCCTTGCCGGCTTTGAAAGAGTTAGTTCATCAGCAGTCTAACAGCAGATATGAATGCGAAAAGAATTCCCGCCAGGACAAATCCCATCTCGACAGGATGTTTCTTATAATTCTTTATACTCCTGAACGCTATTATTCCTATGAATCCCGCAAAAAAATATGCACAGGAAAACATAGGCAAACTTTGCTGAGTAACTCGTGCCCAGAGATATTACTACTTCGGTTTCAATTTGTTCGAAGGCTGCTTTAACTTCTTTTTTAAAGATAAAACGAAAATACTGACCAAGCCCAAGAAAAAGGAGGTAATCCTCATAACCAAGTTCTTACTCGATCCGGAGCTGTCACTTTCTTGTGGTTTTTGTGGCTCAGGTCTCGTTTCACGTATAATCTTTTGCACCTCGACTTTGCTACGACCATACGCCATCCTCGCATCCTTTACAGCCGAGACGGTAAACTCACGGATTCTCGGAGGTATTACAACTTCGATTTCCTCCTGACCGAATGCCGCTTTAACTTCCTTTTGTTTCAAAAGCAACAGCGCCCATATTCCCGCAATCTGACCAAGGGGAACAGCCGGAGTAATAATCCCCAGGATACTGCCCGCTACGGCCCAGCGATATGACCTCAACTGCATCAGATTCCAGGCGCCGAAAATTACAATCAACGTGAGCCCCGCCATGAACAACGCTCCCAGCATTCCTGCGGTTCCTGTAAAAAATGCACTCCATAGGGCTCCAACAACGCCCAGACAATTAAACACTCCGGCAACCAGCAGCCCTACGGCCGGAATCCAAACGCGGTGCTGGATGGATTTAACATCATCACTCACCTTCCGTCTCGGGAAGAACTTAGTACCGGCATGCTTGTCCGAGCAAATCGTTTTGACATCTACTCCAACCTGGGAAGCATGTTGATAGCGGCGGTCCGGTTCCTTCTCCAAAGTTCGAAGCACAACCTCGTCAAGCCTGACATCCACTTCCACCTTCTGTGACGGCGGTGGAAAACGACCGAGAGGCAACTCGTTTGTAAGCATCTCGTAAAACACCACACCCAGCGAAAAAATATCCGCGCGGTGATCCACCTGATCCGGGTGCTCGATTTGTTCCGGGGCCATGTAATGGGGTGTGCCCATTCTCTGGCCGGCCTGGGTAAGTGTATAGACGGTTGCGGGGCTGTCCAGCAGCTTGGCTAAGCCAAAGTCGGCTATTTTGACCCGGCCCCTCTTGTTCAGAAGAATGTTTTCCGGCTTGATGTCCCGGTGTACGATACCTTCATCATGGGCGAATTGCAGAGCCTCGCAGATTTGAGGGACTATGGCAAGTGCTTCTTTAGGCGAAAGTTTTGCGTTATGAATCACATGGCGCAAATCCGTCCCTTCCACAAATTCCATAACAAAGAAATACAGACCTTCCGCTGTATGTCCAAAATCAAATACCGTGACAATGTGGGGATGGTTCAGCCTGGCAAGAGAACGAGCCTCACGAGTGAAACGTTCAGCAAAAGCTGCTTGTTGTTCAACCTCCGGCGGTAATATCTTAAGCGCAACAAGGCGGTCGAGTTGTTTCTGACGAGCCTTATAAACAGCTCCCATTCCACCCTGCCCCAAAAGCTCAATAATCTCAAGATGCGGAAACTGCCCGGCCAACTCTTCCGGTTGGGGGGGGACAAACCTTCCCGGCGGAGTAGCACTTGTGGGAACATCGCTGGCCACCTCAGAACCAGCATTACCGGCCTGTTTTGGCTCTTGCCGAGCGCTCTTCATCAGGCATCTGGGGCAAAGTCCTTCTGGCGCATTAGCCGACAACTCAGCTTCGCATTTCGGACAGCTTCGTTTTTCGGCCATGGTACTATATCCTTTCTTTCTAATGGTTACTCTTCGCCTATTACTTAGGCAAAACGGCCTAAACGTTACACACAGTTTGCAAATTCTCTTCTCGATATACCCAATCGAGGGGATTCAATATAAACATTACCCGAATCGTTAAAACTCACGCGACGTAACGTTGGTCTAAAAACGTAAACCATTACAGAGCTATACCTAAAATATTCAATACGCCAATGCATTAAAAAGGTCATCTATTTCCTCATCAACCTGGTCTTCAGCGGCAACAGTTTGTGCGATTTCATCCCGCAACAACCTGCGGTAACGCCTCCGCAGTCGATGTACTGCGGTCCTCACATTTCCTTCGGTCATATTCAGCTCAACCGCTTTATCACGATAAGGAATGGAACCTTTCTCTACGGTTAAGTAGATTTTCAGATGGTCAAAAAGCTCATGTTTGTTCTGAGATGCTAATTCGGCCTTCAGGTGGGCCATTGTTCTGTCCAGCACCGTTAATGCCCATGATTTGTCAAAGAGTTTTTCCGGCGACAGCCCATGGGCGGGTTCCAGGGCATATTGGTTTTCCGCTTCCGTAAAATCGATAGAAAGAATTTTACGTCCTCCGCCACGTTTTTGAGCCCGGGCGCGGTCATATTCATCGGACAAAAAATGCTTCAGCGTACCCAACAGAAAGGAGCGAAATTTTCCGCGTTTCGAGTCCGCCATACGCAGCACTTGTTTCTCCAATATCCGGCAGAAAAAAGCCTGAGTATGGTCCTCTGCCTGCTGGTTGTTATAACCATGCCGCCTAAGATAGGAGTAAAGCGGAAACCAATAGCTCTCGCACAGCGTCTCCAAAGCCTGCTGATAACCCGGAGCTTTGGGTTGACCAGCCTGCAATACGACGCTCCAGTGTGTGGTTGCGAACCGACCCGGGCCTGATACCGAGAAATTCTTTGCTGATTTACCCGACATTCTTCATTCATATCTCCATCGGCTACTTTATTATAATTCACAACCACATTATACCAGGATTCATCTCCAAATGCTAATCCGTTTTGAAGGCAGATTTAAGCAATACTGCCCCAAGGATTCATTTCACTTAACGTAATCGGTTCGTTATCGCCTGTTAGGTAATCGCCGCATTGAACAAGTCGCCCTATTTGGATGCTATAATACATCGCATTGAGAAATAAAATGTTCGCGATATACTTCCTAAAACTTCATTTTCCCGCTGTAGTCATTGAAGAAGGCAACGAATTCGGGGAAGAACGATTCGAACGTGGGGTATTTGTCCCTGTTTGCCTCGTACTTCCTGAGCAAATCTGTAAGATCTTTGATCCAGAGAAATCCATGACTGATCTCTCTTTGTTGGTAATAATCCGAATGCATGGTCTCAAATGAGTTTCGAACGAAACTTCCGACACAAGCCCGCACCGCCGTCTCATACATCATCGACTCCCATTCCTGGTAGCCCCTCATTCGCATGGCCTGACTTTGAACCGCAAAGAGCTTTTCGCCAGCCGGCTGCAGTCGGTCCATGTACTTGTCCACGACCGGATTGGTGAAGGAATGACAAAACTCATGCGCTGCTATCCCCAACTGCTGGAGCGTAAATCTCGGATTGCCCGCCAGGCGAAAGACGATTCCGATTAACTCTACCCGGGGATCGACCTCGATTGTTATCTTACCGACATTCGCTATGTTCTTTGCAGGCTGGTTATCGGCAGCAAGAGCCGATGAAGAAAGACCGATGCTGAAAGCCAGCATAACAACCGGTACGATAAACGCTTTGATAATCTGTGATACCCTGTTTTTACTCATTTTACTTCTCCTTGAATCGCTGTATTTAATTTACCGCTTCAGTTTTTCGATTACATCTTTGATCTTGTTTCTATTTATGTAAATCAAGATTCACGTTTTCTCTGACCTGTTACTTAGGAAAACCAGGCTCACTTAATGAATCGAATAGTCAAAGGATATCGATAGTGATAACCATTGTTGGCCTTAACCGCCGCAATCAGCATAAACACAAAAAAGACGATGATTGTAGCGATAATCAGGGGTACACCGATGCAAATAACAGACAGAATGATCGATGCAATAAGGTATATCGACATCGATATTTGGAAGTTCACCGCTTCTTTGCCCTGTTCGTCTATGAACGGATTATTGTCTTTCTTAATCTGCCATATAATCAAAGGCGCAACGATGTTGCCGGATGCAGGCAAAATAATCCCGGCAAGCCCCGCCAAATGGCATATCATCGCCCACATACGGGCATCTTTGTTGATTTCTTTGCTTCCGGGACTTTCATTAACTGTCCCGGCTTTTTCGTTACAGACTTCTTGTTCGACGGGAGCTTGGCTTTCGGGTTTTTCAGCGCTTACTTTCTCTTCTACAACGGCTTGCCCTTCGGACGTTTCCGCGCTTACTTTCTCCTGGACAGGGATTTGGGCTTCAGGTTTTTCTACCGGCTGCGGGGTTTGTTCATTGTTTTCCATGGTCGTGTTCCTTTCTATCTATCTAATCTGAATTTTCACATTTGACACCAAATCTCATACCGCTATGCAAAGACCAACATTTCCTGCAATTCTGCTTCAGTGCCTTCTACACATTCAGTACTTAGGGGGAAATTTCGAAAAGGTTACACATCAATTTCAGTTTTTTTCTCACCCAAACTACGTCCATGTCGAAAAACAACTACTCATGAAAAGTAAATATTACTGATTTCGGTAGATTTTCCGGCAGGTCCGGCTATAATCAGAAACTCAAATAGTATTGAGGGCGTAGTAAATACAGCAATGTCCCGGAACGGTGTTATTAACGAAATATTGTATATATTCGAAAAACTAATATATAGAGCAAACAAATGCTGAAAGGAATAAAATATGGAAATCTCAATTGAAAGCCCAACAAGGATCAAAATGATCCCGGAAACCGAACATGAGAAGGAAAGCCTCGAGGCACTGTGGAAGATTATTATACGCTGTGACCAGGACAGTAAGGTGCTGTGCCCTATAGGAGCTTACATAGCCTCGAAAGACGATGGAGCGAGTTTTGCTATACAGGACCAATGATTTGGCTGCACTCTGTGACAAAGCATAGAAGCATACGCGACTATCTTCCTGTTGTTATTTGCTATCAAACTTCTCTGTTTGCATCATCATTAACAATAAAGCCTGTCTCAATAATTCTCACAATTGGGAAGATATTTTTTTTGAAAACCTCAGTAATATCTATTATAAATTTTGTTTTACTCTAAATATGGCAAAAACAATGACTGAACAGGAATTCTGCGACAACTGTAATCAAAAGCACAACTGCGGTAGTATTTACCATCAGTTGGGAAATACTAATGGCCCTTCTGTGGTAGTTAAAGTTGTCATTGCTTTTTTGCTGCCTCTTGTGGTTTTTATTTTTTCTCTGGCAGTTTTTCAGGAAATCTTTACCAAAACTACAAGCAGCCAACGTATATTGACAGTCCTGAGCCTGGTATCGGCTTTATTGGTAACATTTAGCTGCGTATTAATTGTAAGAGTGATAAATAAACGACTTGGCCAAGTTGGATAGTCCCGGATTTTTTTGTGTATGAAAGTTAGTACGAAAAGCAGAATATCTTTTTCCGGCGGAACACATCCTGCAGAGAAAAAGGACCTTAGCGCTGGAAAAGAAATACAGCATGGTCCTGAGGTAACAGAAGTAGCGGTGATGCTTTGCCAGCATATTGGTGCCGTTTGCCAGCCGTTGGTCAGAAAAGGAAATTCGGTCGAGGCAGGTCAAAAAATCGGCGATTGTGATGCTTTTGTTTCAGCTCCTGTTCATTCGCCCATCACGGGCAAAGTAAAGGAAGTCACCTTGCGGTCCCATTCAGTTCTTGGTCGAAGCATGGCGATAGTTATAGAAGCCCTGGCTCATAGTCCGACAAAGCGGTCTTATTTTAACCTTCAGGATGATTTCGATGTAAACAAGTATTCAGCGGGACAGATATGCGAAGCTGTCCGCGAAGCCGGTATCGTCGGTATGGGTGGGGCCGGATTCCCCACGAGAGTCAAGATTGAACCTAATCCACGGCTGCCCAAAGACGCACTGATTATTAACGGCTGTGAATGTGAGCCTTATATCACCTGCGATTATCGTATTATGCTCGAGTGGACCGACAAAATCATCGCAGGTATAAAACTTGCGGAGAAAGCATCAGGCTGTTCAAGGGTCTTTATCGCGATTGAGGACAATAAACCTAAAGCAATAGAGGTTATGAAGACAGCATTGAAAATTGTCCCAAACAGCGGCTCTATAAAAGTTGTTCCGGTCAGGACAAAATATCCACAGGGCGGCGAAAGACAGCTTATAAAAGCAGTCCTCAAAAAAAATGTTCCAACAGGCGGTATCCCTCCAATGATAGGGGTAGTAGTGCTTAACGTCGCTACTACTGCTGCCATTGCCGAAGCGGTCATCTCCGATTTGCCCCTGACACACAGAGTGGTAACCGTATCGGGAGAGGCAATAGCCAAACCGGGCAATTATTATGTTCCGATAGGAATGTCAGTCGAGGATTTAATAGAATTTTGCGGAGGTGCTACTAAAATAACCGCAAAGGTACTCCTCGGCGGACCAATGATGGGCATAGCAATCGCGGATTTGAAAACGCCATTAACGAAGGCGTCCAACGCCGTAACAGTATTAACAAAAGAACAGATAGGCAGAGCTAAATTCGCAAGACGCCAGACCCCTTGTATTCGCTGCGGCAGGTGTCTGGAAGTTTGTCCTGAGAATTTGAATCCCACAAAAATCGCCCATGCAGTCAAACACAACCTTTTCGACGTGGCGGAACGATACTATATGAGTGCATGCATTGAGTGTGGTTGCTGCAGCTACATCTGCCCTGCTAATATAGAGCTGACCGGCTATATCAAAACAGGCAAAATCTTTATTGCCAGACAAAAAAAGAAAGTGCCTAAATAACAAAAAAACAGCGTATATTGTATATGTTGATTTGATAATTGGAAAAGAGTAAATGCTAACAGATATAAGAGTTTCTTGTTCGCCGCATATAAGCAAACATCTTTCGACGCGCAGCGTGATGATAGATGTCATAATCGCTTTAGCCCCGGCAATGCTGGCGGCAGGCTATTATTTCCGCGTTCATGCGCTTCTTCTTATTTGTACCTGCGTTATCTCATGTGTTGCAACCGAATGGCTTTGCAATGTAATCTGCAAAAAACCCAATTCGCTGGGCGATTTCAGCGCTGTAGTTACCGGTATAATCCTTGCGTTATCGCTTCCGCCGAGGAGCTGGCCAAATTGGCAAATCATTATGATAGCGGTAATCGGTGGAGTTGTTTCTATCGCGATAGGCAAAATGGTTTTCGGCGGACTCGGAGCTAATATTTTCAACCCCGCGATGGTGGGCAGGACATTCCTGACAGCCTCATTCGGTGTGATGATGACAACATGGGCTGTGCCGTATACCATGGATTTAAATATGTCGAAAATCGGACCGGATAATATTTCGGCTTCCAATACGAAGGAATTCAGGACCCAGGCAACACCTTTGGCCTGGAGTAAGATGGCGATAAAAAATGAGCTGGGAGCCGACCTCTATAGCGAGTTACAATTAAAGGCGACACTCACAGGTGAGGTTGGCGGCTCACTGGGTGAGACAAGTGTAATTGCCCTGTTAATCGGCGGCATATATTTATTGATAAGGCGAACGATAAACTTTCATATACCGCTTGCCGTTATAACGTCAGCTTTTGTTTTTGCGACAATTGCGTTCTTAAGAGATTCATATACCTATGTCCCGCCTTTATTTCACCTGAGTAGCGGCGGTTTAATGCTGTGTGCCTTTTTCATTGCCACCGACCCTGTGACAGCACCTTTGACACGAAGGGGAATGTGGATTTTCGGTATTGGCGTAGGAGCGATAACAATGCTTATAAGAATTGTCGGAGTATATCAGGAAGGTGTGATGTTTTCCGTGCTCCTGATGAACGCCGTAACGCCTTTGATTGACAGGCTTTGCAGGCGGATTCCGACAGGAGGTAAGCCCGGTGCTTAAAATAAAACACTTTATCGAGCAAAGCTGGCTTCTGATTGCAGCATCGTTTTTCTTTGGATTGCTGATAGCCGTCACCAGCGCCGCCCTGTCGCCAAGGATAGAGCAGAACAAAATTAACAAACGTAATCGGCTGGTAGGTGCCCTTCTGCCGGAAGCCAAAGACTTTGTTCCCGTAGAGGTGAAAATCGAAATTGAGTCGATCCAGGGCAAAAAAGAAACAGTTGAAGTCTTCAGGGCTATGTCAGAGGCCGGCGAATGTGTCGGCTGGAGTTTTAATGCCATCGGGCCGGGCTTTGCGGATAAGATTGAGCTGGTAGTGGCTGTGGATAAAATTTTCGAAAAGTTTGCGGGCTTCGATGTATTGGCAAGCAATGAAACGCCCGGTTTCGGTAACAAGATAAAATTCGATTACTTCCAGGACCAGTTCAAAGGTGCGCCGTCTGAAGGTCTCAATCTCGCAACATCAGGTGACAATACAAAAATCGATTCAGAAATCATCTCGATAAGCGGTGCTACCATAAGCAGTGAGGCGGTCGTTGATATAATTAGTAATGCCATCAAACAGATTAAAAAACAGATGCAACAAAAAGGACTAATCGGCAATGACAGGCAAAACTGAGGCCAAAAATACAGCTTACAGACAAACGCTGCTGGCTGGTTTGTGGCGTGAAAATCCGGTCTTTCGGTTGTTATTAGGAATGTGTCCGACATTAGCGGTTACCGCCGCGGTCAAGCCGGCCTTTACTATGGGCTGCTGTGTAATCTTTGTACTTATCTGCAGCAACATTATTATCAGCCTGATGCGGGACCTTCTTAAACCGCATCTGCGAATACTGATGTTCACGCTGACAATAGCAACGTTTGTCACAATCGCGGATTTATTCCTGAAGGCTTTTGTGCCGGAGATGAGTGAAACACTCGGGCCTTATGTGCCGCTGATTATTGTCAATTGTATCATAATTTGCCGTGCCGAGGCCTGTGCCAGTAAGAACGGAATTGTTATTAGTATAGTCGATGCTGTCGGAATGGGCGCAGGTTTTACTGTTACGCTGTGTATTTTGGCAAGTATTCGCGAGTTGTTATCAACAGGTAAGATATTCGAAATGCAGTTGATGCCTGAAGCATTTGTGCCGTGGGCCGCGATGAGCATGCCCGTGGGAGCATTTATAACTTTGGGTCTTATGCTTGGATTAGTAAACAAGGTCACTAACAAAGAAGCTTGATAGGAAAGTCTTATGGATACGCTTAACGTTTTACTTATGGCTTTTATATCCATTGTCTTAATCAACAACCTCGTTTTCACGAAGTTTCTCGGTATCTGTCCATATCTCGGAGTTTCCGGGAGAATCGACATGGCCTTCGGTATGGGCATGGCTGTGACGTTTGTTGTTACGCTGAGCGGCACATTAACCTGGCTGATCGACCACTTGATTCTGATTGATACGCCCCTGGAAGTAACCCGGTATGTCTGCTTTATATTGGTTATTGCCGGCGCCGTGCAATTAGTCGAAATGTACCTGCGGAAATTCTTCCCCTCCTTATATGAGAGCTTCGGTATATTTCTGCCGTTGATTACAACAAACTGTGCGATATTAGGATTGTGTCTGTTTTTGAACCTTGAGATGATTGATAACCTACTCGAAGCAGTAGTCCGCAGTTTCGGTGCAGGCATTGGTTTTACGATGGCGATTTGCATTATGGCCGGCATTCGTGAAAATCTGAATATGACTGACGTTCCGAAGTGTCTCAAAGGTGCACCGATTACTTTGATTACTGCGGGTATCCTGGCTATGGCCTTTATGGGTTTTGCGGGAATGATAAGATGATTTTAGGTAGTGTGTTGGAATTGTGGAGTAGTGCCTGGCCGGCTGGCCTTACAATGCTCGGTCTGGGCAGCGGTTTTGCGCTGGTGTTGTTGATAGCAAGCGAAAAGCTCAAGGTCGAGGTTGACCCGAAGATAGAGCAAATACACGAAGCTTTGCCGAATCTCGACTGCGGCGCCTGTGGATTCGCCGGCTGCGGTCAGTATGCCAAGGCCGTTCTGGAAAATCCCGAACTGATAGGCCAATGTGCGCCCGGCGGAGCGGAAACATCGGCGAACATCGCAGAGATATTGAATCTGCAGGTCAGCGAGTCAGGGCCCCAGCACAGACCGGTCGTACACTGTCGTGCCCACACCGCAGAAAAGAGCTATCATGCAATATATCAGGGAATACCAAGCTGCCTCGCCGCTCATGCATTGGCTAATGTGCAGGCCTGTGGGTTCGGCTGCCTGGGTACAGGTGATTGTACGAGAGCATGCAAGTTCGATGCCTTACATGTTGTTGACGGCCTGGCTACTGTTGACTATGAAAAATGCACCGGCTGCACTGCCTGCTCAAAGACCTGCCCGCGCGGCCTGATTGAGATGGTTCCATTCACATCTGAGAATATTATGATTGTAGGATGCAACAGCAAAGAGACGGGCAGGAGCACACGGTCAATCTGCAAGGTCGGCTGCATCGGCTGCGGCATTTGTGTCAAACAAACGGATATGTTCTCGGTCAAGGACAATCTGGCACGGATAGACTACGCCAGATATGAGCTAAACGAGCAAACCGAAACCGCGATGAAAAAGTGCCCGACAAAGGTGATTACCTATCGCGGCAAGACCGCTGAGAGTCTTCGGCAGCCTGCCGCAACAGCCGCCGATTCCTGAGTAATACACACACCTCAATCCTTTTTAATATATTTCTCTGCGCCGCTGGTTTTGATGAGTTTAAATTCCGGCTCAGAAGTTATCAAAATCGCCTCAGTGCGGGGGATTGTCTCAATTAATTCAAGGCCGTTCTCGTACCCCATTACACTTACAGCCGTAGCTAATGCATCGGCATCAGTTGCATTATCGGCAATGATGGTTACGCTTGAGAGGCCTTCGGTACTTGTTCCTGTCTTACGGTCCATTATATGGCTGCGGCGTTTGCCTTCGATTAAAATGAACTGCTGGTAATCGCCGCTGGTAGCTATCGCCCCGTTGGTAATTTTCAGCTTCAATAAAACTTCACTTCCGGCAGAATCTTTTACCATATTCGGGTTCTGCAGTCCGATTACCCAGTGGTCCCTGCCTTTTAACGGTGCGCCGAAGCATCGAATATCACCGCCGAGATCGACCATACCCCCGATTGCCCCATGGGTTTGCATCGTCTCGACTGCCTTGTCAACGGCATAGCCTTTTGCAATACCGCCCAGATCGAGCTGCATACCTTCAACGGTGAACTGCACTGTCTTGTTCTGGTCGTCAAGCTTCAGCTTTTCAAAGCCAACTTTCGATTTGGCATCGGTGATTTCATCCTGGTTAGGGAGGATTTGTTTTTTTTTGGCCTTACGAAACAATTCCACCAGAGGCCCAACGGTAATATCAAACGCGCCATCTGTACGTTTGCTGAATTCAATGCTTCTTTGTAAAACCTCATAGGTTGACTGACTGAGCGGAACAGCTTTTTCGAATCCATCCCTGTTTACACTGCTTATTTCCGAATCGCTCTTGTAGTCACTCATCAAATCGTCAACTTTGTTGATTTGCGTAAAAGCACTTTCGATGCATTTCCCAGCCGCATCCGAATCTTTTGCTATTACAACTGCGCGTGCGAATGTCCCCATAACCAGCCGATGCCCGCTGTCCAGTTCGACTTGTTTTCCCGGGCCGAATGAAAAATAAATCGCCACAACAATTAAACAAGCGACAAATATTACAATTACGACGCTGCCGATTTTTTTGCCTGAAGAGGTTTTCATAACAGGATTTCATAATTGATATTCAAGCGATAATCAATAGAAAATAATCGATAATCAGTTTATAATGTCGGCATGGACAAAAAAGAAGTAACAATACTGGGCGAGCGTATTGAGCGGGAGTTTCTCCCCTTTGTTCGCAGCCCCTCCAGATATATAGGCGGCGAAGTAAACCAAATCAAAAAGGACATCTCACAATGTGAGCTGTCTGCAGCATTGTGCTTTCCGGATATTTACGAAATAGGAATGAGTAACAGCGGAATAGCGATTATATATGACGTCCTTAACGGCCTTGATGGTGTTGCTGCCGAGCGGGTCTTTACGCCGTGGATTGATGCTGAGAAGGTGCTGCGTGAGAAAGGAATTCCCCTCTTTAGCCTGGAGTCCAAAGCTTCCCTGAAGAGCTTTGATATCGTAGGCTTTAGTTTGAGCAGCGAGCTTTGCTATACCAATGTGCTTAATATGCTCGACCTCGGCGGGATAGATATTCGAAGTTGTAATAGAAGTGATAACGACCCTTTGATAATCGCCGGCGGTAGTATGGCGAGCTGCGGTGAAGGCCTCGCTGAGTTTATAGATTTGTTTCTATTGGGCGACGGCGAAGAAGCGGTAGTTGAGCTTGCGCAACTGGTTAAATCGCAAAAAAAGGCCGGTGCGACAAAAGAACAAATCCTTCTCTGCGCCGCCAAGAAATTCGACTTCGCTTATGTCCCGTCTCTTTATGAGTTCGAATACGAAGGGGCCAAAATAAAATCGTTTAAGGCCAATTCGCCCGTTTTGCCCACGCAATTTAATAGCGCTGTCGTAGAAGATTTTGAAAATGCCGCCGTTCCGCTTCGCCCAATAGTGCCGTTTGTGCAGGCGATCCACGATAGAGTCAGTGTCGAGATTATGCGCGGCTGTCCGGGCCGATGCAGGTTCTGCCAAGCGAGCTTTTGCCGAAGGCCCGTACGCTATCGCAGCGTTGAAAAAATTATCGATATAGCCAAGACCTGTTATCACTCGACAGGATATGATACCGTCAGCTTGCTTAGTCTATCGAGCGCCGATTATCCTAAACTCGAAGAATTGGTCGCCAGCCTTGATGCGTATTTTCAGGATAAGCACGTGGGCTTATCACTGCCGAGCCTGCGAGTTGACAAGCAGTTGAAACTGCTTCCACAGTTACTGACCTCGGTGAGGAAAGGCGGCCTTACTATAGCCGTCGAGGCGGCAAGTGAAAAGTTAAGGCAGGTCGTGAATAAGCCTCTCAAAGACGAAGATTTGTTCGCCGCCGTCGAAGCGGCATACCGGGCCGGCTGGCAGCGATTGAAATTATATTTCATGGTCGGCCTGCCCGGAGAAACCGCCGAAGACGTAAAACGGATTGTTCAGTTGTCATTCGAATTGGCAAAACTGCGAAAAAAAATAGACGGCAAAACCGGCCAGATTAATATTGCCATAAGCTGGTTTGTACCCAAGCCCCATACGCCGTTCGCCTGGTTGGGGCAAAAGCCGGTAAGCTATTTCGAGCAGGCAAAAGAGCTGATAATCGATGAGAAGAATAAACTGCGGGCAAAATTCCTGCAATTTAAGTTCCACAATATAAGATGCTGTGTACTGGAATCGGTGATTGGCCGGGGCGACAGGCGTTTATGCGATGTTATCGAAGCGGCCTGGCGGGACGGCGCAAAGTTCGATTTGTGGGATGAATGTTTTGACTTCGAGATATGGCAAAGAGCATTCGACAAATTCGGATTAGATTTGGAAAATTTCGCACAGAGACAATTCGATCCCGATGAAATCCTGCCCTGGCAACATTTAGGCGGCCCCGACAAAAAATATCTGCTCGGACACCTCGAAAAAGCAAAAAGAATTGAGAATATAGAATGATTGTCAGATGCTCGATGCTCGTAATAGGAGAAACACTAACTCCGAAACAAAGCATTTCTAACGCTTGAAAATCCGTCTTTTACAGGGTATAGTTTTCGTAGCGGTTTGTTTTGACAATCAATGTTAGCTTAGGTCAATGATATGGCTGATTCATTCCAAAAGCTTTGTGAAATAGCTAAGCCAGATCCACGTTCGGAGCACTGGGCTATTATAGATCCCGATATGGGGAAGCTTAGAATGATAAAGATAGAAGACATTTATTCTCAATTAGAAAAACTTGAGCTCCATACAGGTGTCCCAAAACAAGTCCGAACTCATTTCGATACAACAAGAAATCTCTTTCTGTACTCTTGGTTCGTTTATCGTTTCATGCCTGTTGCAGAATGGCATGCTTCGGCATCATTGGAATTAGCCTTAAAAATCAAATCTAATGAAAAAAAGAAGGGGCTTAGGAAGTTAATTGAACTTGCAATTGAAAATGGTTGGATAAAAAATGAAGGTGTTTCTGTATGGAAATCTGCCAAACAATCCTACGAACAGAGAAAAGTAATGATGGAAGAGTTTTTCAACCAAATAAAATCAGAGACCACACAAGTCTATAATAGTGAGTTTGATTACGACTATATTGAAGTTTTAAAAGATACGATTCCTCCAATTAGAAATGTATATGCTCATGGGAAAAATTTTCTTCATGGAGGTGCATACCTCCAATTACAAATAGTGTCTGACTTTATAAATCAACTATTTGAAGACTAATGATGCGATTGAGTGGACCGCGTCAGATGCGATTCCACTCAGTTGGTAGTTATACCATGAAAGGAGATAATGTAATGTCCGGAAAAAACATCGCCCAAAAAGCAATTGCCCGGATGAATAAGCGAATCACAAATGAGATATTTCTTACTATCCAAAACGACCGAGAACTTATGCTTGAGTATTTACGAGCTGTTGAAGCTAGTGGTCTTGATACAGTAAATAAGACTATTGGAAAAGAAGTAAAGAAGGCATACCTATTAACTAATATTGACGACAGGGAAGACGATCCTTCTTGTACACTAATTCAGAGTCACCAGAAGTTTGAATAAAATTGATATAACTATTTGCTTGAGTCACACCGCATAGCACG
>VRUK01000013.1:0-42063 GCA_019456195.1 Planctomycetota bacterium
TGTCTGGCTCAGGATCATAACCGTTTTCGATTAATATATTCTTTACACTGGACTTGCTGATCTTGTAGCCCAGGTAAACAATCTGGTCGGTGATCTTCTGGTATCCCCAGCGTGGATTCTCTTCTTTGAATCGAATTACAAGATTAACGATTTCCTGACCTATTTGTGGTCGACCAGGTGACGTTCGGTTATGAGATCCATCATACTTCTGGGCAATAAGTTCCCGAAACCACCGCATGATAGTGTCTGGCGTGAACAACTCTGTACATTGCTCCAGCATTTTTCGGCTGAGGCGTTTGGCCTTAGCTGCAACCCTCATCCGCTGGCTGTTGGTCAGCCGAATACGTTTGTCCTGCTTTTCCTGGTACTCCACAAGGACTCGCACCTGTTCCCGGAGATAGTCAATAGCTTTGTAGAGTTCCTTGTCGATGCAATAGGCCAAGTAAGTAGCCAGTGTAATCCATAATTTCTGTTTCATAGTCCGGATACACTACGAAATCCTCCTTAAACAAGCAATCACTTTCATCCACGACGACTTTATGTCACTATTGTAGAAGGAGTTACGTGGGGATAATATTTACACTGCACGGCATCATACAATCACGCAGACACGAAGTGGTGGAGTGATTTAAACCGGTGCGAACCGCAGTAGAAATGCGATGTCGAACCGAACTGCAGGCAGCATATTCAAGGAAATTGATTATTGATTAATTACTATTGACTACTCTTCGGTTTCGATATTGTTCTGTCAGGCTCCAAAAGCACCATCAGGTCGTCAATATCTCTGTTGATAGTCCCCTTCAGACTAAATTTATCTGGTGAAGCATTGTTCTTGGAGGATATACGGTAACCTTTAACATAAACATGGATGTTGTACTCGCCACTGGGAAGATTGTATGCGTTAAATCGCCCTTCCTTGTCCAACTCACAGATCAGTGTGTCCCACGCATCCGTCCGAGAAATAAGAAGCCGAGTCTTGTATGGAATGGATTCTCCATCGCTCAGGATAATCCGCCCGGTCAATTTATGCCCGCGTTCAAGTGTGAGTTCGCCGACATCCACGTCGGATCCATCGCCGCCCGTTCTGAATTGTCGCACCGAAACAGCACCTCTTCCCTGAAAACTCTCCATCTTGCCGTAGACATAGAAGTCCGTGTCTGGAGGAAGGTTGTTGATTCTAAAAAAGCCATTCTTTCGAAGACCAGTTGTGTACTCTCCAAAAAAGACGCCCAATCTCCGGCCTTCCTGAACAATACCAATCATACCTTCTTCCATAGGTATATCACCCTGAACCACGCTGCCATTTACGCTGCAACCCCGACTCAGCCTTATTTCATGGATGGTAGATCCGGCACTAAGGGAACGATAATGGCAAGGCGCCAGTCCACGAGCACGTATAGTCACCCACAAGGTCAGATCAGGGGCTTTTGCCGTGAGAAGAAACTCACCTTGCTCATTAGTGACTGCAAGAGGATCAACCTCGTTTGGGGTACAGGGCACGGGAAACATCATCGTTCCTACTTGCTCATTAGTAGCTGCAAGAGGATCGAACTCATTTGGGTCCCGGCGCGTAATTCGGCGAGACATGATCGTTTTCGCCAATGCTTTTGCAATGGGCGAGACCGTTGCCCCTGCAACTGGACTACCATCAGAACCTACGACACGCCCCCTCATGACGTGTGATGGCACAAGTCGCTCAGGTGCCAATGGCGACAGAACGACGTTAATCGGACTTTTTCCAGGATCGACGTCGTCGACAAACCTGGGACAATAGTCTTGTGCAACGATAAGGATCTTGAACAGAAGTTCCGGATCCAGTGCGAGGAGAGCGAAGCGTCCCATTTCATCGGTGCGAACTCGCTTTCTGCAGTCTGCATAGCACGAGGGGCAATAGGGACTGGTACCAGTCTTAACCTTTGCAGTGTATATACTTACGGTGGCATTTTTTACAGGCTGGCGGTCAGTATCAAGAACAATCCCCTTACAATCTACCCTTTGTGCCATGGCCAGGCCATTCAACATTATGATGACCATCAACACAAACTTCGTTTTAAGGCAGACCTCCGGCAACATCATATGTGATTTTCCCCTTGTTCTCGATACTACCGATCCATTCCAACTCTTCCTGACTGCAACCTCGTTGTCTGCGGGCTTATCCTCTATCGAGAACAGCATGGCCCAGATGATCACAAGGGCCTTTTTCGCATGGCATAACATGTTACTGCACATTTTCTTATTTCCTCATTTACTTTGACATAGATGTTGACAGTTCCATTCAATATTCTTGAGGGGAAGTTGCCTTTCACTGTAATGGGCATCTCCATTGAACCGTCTGGACCAGCGATTTGTGGCTCGTTACATTCGATGACATCTTGCGGAGCGACCTCAACGTGGTCAACAGAAAAAGGATCGCCGTACGTCGGTCTAAGCCGGATGACCCTTGTCTTCGTCTCATTCAATGCAATAGTGCCAAACATCAGGATGCTTGGTTCCGCCTCAACCGGCCTCATGGCATAACCTTGAATCCGAATCCACTTGATGGGAGCCACATCATCGTCGGTAATGATTTCCAGCGGAACGTCGAAATAGCCATCAGGAACATCGTTCACAAGTTGAACGGACACCAGTGCATCTAATAGATTCGTGCTTGATCTACGGTAGTCAACGGTGAACAAACCATCCCTGGCATTAGCCTCAAGAATATTAAGGGGCTTATCATTCAACGAGCGCACAATGAACTGCTTCTTGTGGCACTTTCCTCGTTTGATCTTACCGAATGATATTGTACCGGGAAGCTGCCTGATTACCATCCCCCTAACAATGAGCTGGATAGGATCGTGTTCTCTAAGATGCAAGGTGATGGCAGCTCCTATATAGTCACCATCCTTATTTAGTTTTACTTGTACAGGTATGCTACAGCTTGCTGAAGTCGGAATCACTTGAGGCACCTTCCTGGCAAGGGTACAGGAGCAGTTCGTCGTAACCTTATCGATATGCACCGGCACTTTGAAAGGATTATTCACTACAAATTCATGTTCAATGACTTCACCAACGCGACCCTGCCCAAAATCATATTGCTGAGACACAATTTGTGAGGGTGTAGTGCGCGCGCCTATGCGATTTCTACATATCATTGAGACACATACGACGATATATACGCCAACAATAAGTATGATAGTACGTCTTCTAAGAGCACTCATAGTAACGTATCCCCGTAGGCAACTGCCCACCACTCCGTGATGGGCAGTTGCTTATCTTAACTCTAACTCTAGTCTACAAAAGTCTGTCCAAGGATTCCTTTGCCAGGCTATTTGCAGCAAGAGCCCTACATTACACAGCCCGAATTTATTCCAACGTATGGGTCCTGCCATACCTCCGTTCGGCTACCTGGATCTGGCCCGCAGTAACCCGATTCGAGCAAAACACACTGATACCATGTAACGCACAGAACCTGCTCGCATTCTACAATCCCAAAGTTATAGTAACCTGTTGATGAGATTATGGGCCTGTCGATGTGTTCTGGCTCAGAGAACCAGTCATTATCACAGGGAGTTTCCGATGGACAATCATATTGCGCCTCTTCGCACTCTTGGGAATCCATAGTGTAACAAAGTGTTGCCTGCGCAACGTAAGCGGTATGTCCCAGCCAAACCAGGCCAACAGCCAACAGACCGATCTTTGCAGCAAACAACACCTTGGATTTGTTCATTCTTTCGTACTTCATGACGTTACCTTCTTTCTATTTAGTGATATTTGTCGTTTAAATTACTTACTTACAATAAATGGAACAGTTAGTCAATATCCACCTCCTTTCTCTTTTCACGCCTATACAAGATCGCACACAGAAATGTGATCGCCAAGATTACTGCCAAGGCAATGACGTAATAGGCAATCCATCCGGCTACCTTTCCATGCCCTACTACAGACTTTACTGGCGAAGCCTTATTCGGCCGATCTTGCCCTGCCCCACTACTGGTCACCTGTCTACTTGTACTTCGTTCCGCTTTTTCCGTATCGGTGGCCACCTCAATCTCAGTGTTTTTTGTCGGTATCGTTTCAATGCGGTCAATCAGGTCCTCTATAGACTTCATCTCAAAGTCGCCGTTTCGCTTGACCAATATGCTCTCAAACCCACCCGTGAGGCGTTTCACCAGCTTGACGCCATCCGGTATTTCCAGCGCCTCCAGTGTGAACTGCCTATCATCAACCTCCGGATTAACCAGCACATCCGTCACGTTCATTCTTAGCCACTTCATCACGTCGTTTCCACTGGAATGCTTGCTGCTTGCAGGATAATACCGCTTTTCATCGATTGCCTTCGGCAACCAGATGTTCGCGTTTTCCGATTTCTCAAGCGTCACATCTGTTTTAAGAGCAATCGTCCCATCGGGCCGGTAATAAGTGCTTCTCGTTACCAGAAAGTCCTTCACAGGATCTATCACAAGGACTCTCCTGAGGTGATTGGAATCGGATGGTGTACCAGAACCAAAATACTCCTTTATGTAGAACAGTGATGAAGAATCTGCAAGAATCTTCTCTTCGATTTCCCAGCGCTTAGTATCTTTGGTTTCCATGTACTGCTGTAGAAAGCTCTGGTCCAGGGTATACCGCATGCAATCTCGTGAACTGCTCAACGTCAAACGTCTTGCCGCCTTAGGTGATATACTTGGTATTGATTCATGGTCAAACTGGTAGGCATGAGATTGACCAACGTTCCACATAGCGGCATAGTCATTATTGATAGCCGTACGAGCATGAAAGTCTTGCCCACCACCAGCATCCCACGTCTTATGTTCTTGTTTCGAAGTCCATCGCAAACTTCCTTTTTGAATAACTTCCTCAACACCTTCTGCATGAGTACGTCCGCCCCGCGGGGGCCCGGACGATATTCTCGGTACTTGGCGGTCGCCCACGTTCGCCCCGGTACTGCCTACTGGCGCGTGTGGATCCCCGAGATCCATGTCACATTCGTATTTACATTTGTAAGACAATGATGACATGCGGTTGGCAGCTTCCGCATTTTGAGTAAGAACAAACGTAATCAGTTCAATATCATCGTTGGCAATAGCCGCACAACTCATGAACAACAGCACGTGAACAATAGCCAGTTTCTTCAACATAGTCATAATAGTCTCCTACTAATCACCGTTACACGGTCTTACGTGAAAAATACCTAAGGAGGTCATGAGCCATTGTGTACCTCCAACAACATGGGCCTCAATCCCGAGTAGGATTGACGATAGACGAACGAATGGAATTATGTACGATCCTACTCGCATCTCATACGCTCCATAATGACTGCATCGAGTTCCGGGGTCTCGGCCTCTTCCCACACATGCCTGACTTCACTATTTCGGATCAGCACTACAGCAGGTGTTGTAACGAACCATTCTTTTGTCTCGGCCAGTTGGCCGAGGGTGCAGGGGCAATTTTCGCTTATTGGGCCCTGGCCATAAGGCGGAACCGCTATGAGGGCGATTTGCAGGAAATCCTCATTGCCTTCCAAATCGCGGGCCATTTGCTCGTACATGGGTATTGCCCAGGCACAATCGGGGCAATCGTAATGATAGAGCAGGACGAGCCAGGTACCTTTTCTCAGAGATTCTGCGATGTCGATATGTTCGAGAATTGGGAGTTTTTGGCCAATCCAGGTTTTGGGTTCGAGTACCTCATACGAAGAGGTAACCTGAGGCGGTTCGTTAAAGGCAAGAATTGGTGCGGAGATGCCGAGGATTGAAATAGTTAAGAAAGCGGTCATTACGAATCGCGGTGCAGACGGCAACGGCGTAAGGAATTCTTTGAGCAGGTCCTTTATAGATTCCTGCTTTCGCAGGAATAACAGAGCGGGTGGGAATGACAATCCCGGCCGAAAGATTGATAGGGCTATTACTGCGGGCAGGTCGATAATAAGAAGGGTAATCCAGGGATTTAGATGTACTGAGCCGAAGCAGCCGCAGGAGTCGGCGCCGGTGATGGCCTTATAGAACGTTACAACTGAAAAAGCGGAAAAACACAACAAGCAGGTCAGCCAGGCGGATTTTTTGAACAGGCCGGAGAGCAGCCATATAGCTAAGGCAAGCTCAAATTCGACCGTTAGAATCAGGAACGGCCTGTATGACCAGATATCATTATTGGCAACCGGCTCGGTAAGCAATTGCCAGCCTTTTAAGAGAGCTGCCGTTAAAAGCAGTATCCCTAATATCTTCAGTAATATGCTATTTGCGGTTTTCATATTCCAAAATCCTTTTTTCGATACTTGTTATTTTGTCTATATCTTCAATAATCTCATCAACCAATCCCTGACATTCACCACAAGACTCGCTCTGACTCGTCCATAGTAACTTGATGATCTTCCCAGTGAGATTGTTGGCAGTGTAAGATTCTGTCAGCAGTAAAGCCGATAATGCAGCTTTATCTACTGACCTCAAGGGGGCTTTGCCGTTGTTTATGCTCAACCAGACTAATGTCCTGGTATTGGCTAAGTACCTGCTGGCATGGATTGAATATAATAGTGTATCCGAATCCAGCGCATCCGGTAATTGTCGTAACTGCTCAAAATAACTCGCCCACTTCTCAAAAGCTTTTAGGCCGGTAAATCTATCTTTCGTCGCCTCAGGAGCACCAATTACAAACTTAGCTGCGAGAACATTTTCCAGTAACCATTGTTTGTTGAATCCATACTTGGAAGCGGCCTTTAACAGTAAGTCCGTGTTAAAAATGGGAATTCGGCCAGGTGTGTTCTGCGGATATATAAACTGCCAGATATCACCCGACTTTACTAATAGTTCTGGATATTCAACTTTAACACTTTCCTGTGCCAAAGCACTTTGAAGCTGGAATATCCACGGGAATTCTCCCCTGAACCAATTTCGCTTTTCCTCAATCCACTCCTCGTAGTTAATATTCTCAAGATTGATTGGACCTGACATCGCACTTAGCCAAAGGGCAGTGGTGTCATAGTCATCCGAGAAAGACTCGATCCTGGCTAATGTGGTTGTAAGTTCATGGTCAGTTATCCAGGCTGTCAGTTCAGCGGTATCGCACGATATGGGTTTAGTGGGGGCTGATTGAGCAACTATCATAGAGATTTGGCCTGCTGTTATTTTCACGAAACCTTTCTCCGATTCGAACTGAACGGTACCTTCAGCAACAACCAGCGTCGTGCTGAAATCTGTGGTCTTAATATCAAAAATGGTGCCGGTAATTACAGCTTTGCCGTGAGCAGTGCTAACTACAAATGGATTGCCATCATGCTCAACATGAGCAAGGATCTCTCCTGAAGCGAGTTTGACTAAACAGCCCAAACGGCTGCCATCTACCAAAGGATCGACTGTAAGAGTTGTGTTAACATTTATCACCATTCGGTGTTTGTCGTTGATAATGAGGATTTTCATTTCTTTTGCAGTAACGATTTTATGACCAAGGGGAACGAGTAATTTGCTGTTATCTGAAACCAGTTCGACCTTAACAGACGGCTTTGGAGCAAACGCAACCTGCTCTGGGATAAGCTCTTGAGCAATTTCCGGTTTGGAATAATAAGAAAATGCCAGAAAGATTGATACCCCAATAGACAGACAAGCTGCAACCGCCCCAACTCTGTGGAACAATCGAAACCGTTTTCGGCGGTTTTCAAGCTGGGCGAGCCCGGGGATACGACGCTTAAGGTCTTTCCAGCCTTCTTTAACTGCCATCCGTGGTTTAACATATTTGTTCGCTTTTTCTATAAGGGCAAGGGTATCTTTGCTGACTTGCCAATGCTCTCTGGCTAAATCGATAACAAATTTGCTCTCTTCGTATTCTCTGGCACATTCCTGGCAGTTTTGCAGATGATTTGCGAAAGCTAAGCGTTCTTTAACCGTAAGTGCAGGATCATCTGCTATATATAAACACATTAACAATTGTACTTTCTTACAGTTCATATTCTTCTACAATCCTTTATCCAAGCGAACTATCATTTTATAATTCCAATCTGGAACAATTGGTGCTCAAAACCAGATCTTTCTATTACTTAATGAGAGAAATACCTAAAATCTCTTATCGAAAATTTAGATTTTTTTAACTTTTTTTAGGAAATATCATAAGTCTTGCTTTTTCAGGCAGTTACAGATGTAAATATTTTTGTTCTTCCAAGAATATCAGATGCTGCACTGGGACAGAGGCTATGAAATGCTCCAACATATTACCGAATTAATGCAGCATTTGCTGAAAGTTGAGCGGCCGACCAGAATGGCCGGAAGGCGCATGATTTTATTGCTTGTGCCCTGATAGCTCGTATCCGTCGTAACTTATAAAGCTGGCTTATTAGTCTCGTCAGGTATGTTGTCTGAGCAAAGTTCTCCAGACGTCTTTGGCCTGTACCGTCATAAAAGGGCAGTTTACTAAGAATATCTTCGGGGGATTTTCTCGCGGGTCAATTTTCAAACTCTCTTGATACAGCTTAGTTTAAGGGCTGGCCTTATGTTTTCTGTATATGAAAAAACTTACAAAAACAACTGCCATAGCAAATATATAACGTCCTAAATCATGCTACACTAATTGAAGCCATCTATTAAGACGCTGACATCATCATCTGTAGGTTCATTTTGATAGAAGTTCACCCTACAAAAAAGATAACCTTTGGGGATATCTTCGAGTTTAGATTGGTCGATACTTACAGTTAGCCTAATGCAAGAGTCAGTACGTTTGTTCCTGTCTTCTTTTATAACGATTGCCTTGGAAAGATAGCCTTTAGCATTCCATTTTACGTCTTCCCAGGTCTTAGTATCATTTGCGAAGTGTATCGAAAGTTCTTTGGAAACGCTATTAGAGAGAGTACTCAAATTAATCATTCGTTCTGACGTATATACGTCGCCGACAATTTGGAAGATAGTTCGTATATCTAATTTAACGTCATCCGTTAGTTTTACACTGATAAGTTCTTTCGTTATACCGGTCTTAAATACTTCTTTTGGTTTGAGTGTTAATACTAAATGCTCTTTTTTCTTAATGCCGAGCTTTGCCGGATTAGTCACAGGCAATTTTTCAAATTTGTAATCATGCAATTCAAAGCGAGCGCTATTCACATCGGGCACTGAGTCCCTCAGGTTAAATTGTTCATCCTTTGCAGTAATATAGATAACTGGCTTAGCGGATAATTTATGAACTGATCCAAGCCGCATTGGACCATTAGGATCCAATACCTTCGGTTTTTTTCCTGTCCAGCCAATTTTGGCTGAAACAGGTTGCACTACATTACCAGTAGCTTGAATTCTGACAGGCTCAAAACGCTCTCTGTCTTTGGGGATGATTAATATATTATGTGAAAATTTTCCTCCGAATCTCTGCATAGCAGCTACCTGTAACTCAACTGTCTGACCTGGAGCTATATTTTTATTGGCAAGTCTTGTTCTGATGCAGCTACAGTCAGCCTTAATCTTATCCACTAAGAATGTTTCTCTCCCGGTGTTTTTCAATGTTACGATGGTCTCTTTTATTTGGAACGTATTGAACGTACCGAACTTCACCTTTTCTGGAACGGCCTTAAGCACTTGCGCAGCGCCTACAATGGATATCTGTAATGTCACTATCAACATGCAAATAAACCACTTTTTTATGTTATTCATCTGAAACTCCTCTCCAAAAAGAAGTCTGGATATCGATTTCTTCTGGCTCTTTTCCTTCGACAAATAAGGTCAGCTTATAAATGAAGCCGGAAAAATTCTGTTATTATCCTTACTTATCTTTAGATTCCTGTTTATATCGACTTAATTCTTCAAGATAGAGTTGTCTATAAGTTACCCTTATTCCACCGGACTCAATTTTACGAACAGTCATTAAATAATTCGTTTCTTCTTTAGTAACTATGAGCATCGAGTAGGGTAGTTCAACTTTCTCAGGCAACTTATAGGCCCCGCTCCATTTGCCCCTGGCCAGCGTTAGCGGCCGGTTTGATTCCTGTTTAGTCGTTAAGATGTTTGCGCCCCGAATTGCTACTACAGTTCCGTCCCATGCAATATCGCCTTCGCCAATCTTTGTGAGATATTTATGGGTTTTCTCCGAATCTGGTTTGTCTGGAGCACTAATCAGTTTACGATCCGAAAAGTCTAAAATAAATAGTGTACGTTTTTTAAGGGCAATGCTGACTTTGGGAATAAATATTTCGATCTCTTCGTGCTTCTGCTCTACCTCTTTAGCAATTTCTTCAAGAGTGTCTTTTGCGATTTCATCAATGCTTTGTACGCCGGAAACACCATGAAGTTTCTGACTCATTGGCTCCCCGACAATGTACTGGATACCAGAAATAGCATCTATCACCCTCGTGCCTTTGGGCAAATCAAAATGAAATAAATTTATATCGAGTTCATTAGGATCATTGATCTTTATATTTGAAACCTTCACAGTTGACAGTGTTTGTGGCTCGTATGGAGGTTTATCAAAGTAACTGTTAATTGTTCCCTCCGCGGGAAACCAAATCCCTTCACCGAATTCCTCGAAGTTGGCCGTCCAGCGTACACTTAGTGCTTCACCTGTGTAAAGTTCGTGCTTGCAAAGTGAATATCCTTTAGCAAAGTCAACAATCCCTATGTTTTTACGCTCCTGTTCGTTGTTGAAAGTGATCTTAAATGTACCGGATTCATCATTCTTTTCAACATCGATATCCTTTCTCTGCTCAATAGCTTTTGAAAGAGAAGTCATAAACGTACCGCCAAATGATAGCAATGGATTACGGAATATGTCAAATGTCATAGGCCTTGTTCTGGTGATTGTCGCACTACCGCGCGGTAAAACATTGCCTTTCCTATATTGAATTGAAGTCTCACCGTTCCAGAGCCTTACGGACTTGAAACTGGAGAAATTGGGGAATCCTTTTTTACCAGAATTGTCGTATGTCCCTGCTTTCAGATCAACTTTGAATCTACCTCCGCTATCCATTATTAGCTGCTGTGTTTGAAATCCGTGTTCTGTAGTTCCAGGCTTGAGTTTTGCCAGATCGCTTTCCACCCGATTAAGCATCTCCATTACCTTATCCGAAGATTGATGTTTTCTTGCCATGCGAAGTTGTCTTAACTTGGCACTGTAAGTCTGGAAATCATCGTATTCTACCAAACATTGAAGGTTTCTTAACCGAGCACGTGATTCCTGCATTCTCGAAAGAATAGTTTTGGCTGAGACTTCTTGTGTTGCGCAAATTCCCGTCGCAACTGGAAAGTTGCAGAAAAACAGGATTGCCCCAATAATATACTTAAGATACTTTCTATCCAGACTTGTCATTTGCATTCTCCTCTAGCACTATGCTATTAAAAAACCACATTGCTCATAATGACCATGAAACAGGTGTGGCCAAGAGTAGATAGATGGCCACACCTGTTGAACGCTTAATGCTCAATTAGCACCACAATCATCGCTATAGGTTACCTGCGCCCCGTCTGCCCAAGTTACAGAACCATTAGGTTGTCCAGTGTCACAGTTGTAATAGATCCAACACTCGGTATAGTTATACTCAAGGCACGTCGCGTAATCGTTACCGCTCCCACAGTTTTGATCAACTGCAGATGTGCCGGTCCAACACCAACCCCCACCCGCACATCCCCACTTACTCGAACAACTTAGATCGCACTCAGGACTCTCACTAGTGGTCCAGCAACAACCTGCAAAGACATTCTGGGTGAAGAACATAACGATCAACAACACGCTTAACGAAATTAATATCTTTACTTTCATGATAAAATCCCTTTCTATTATCTGTTGTGAGCTAAACTCAAATTAATAATACAATTTAAATCTCTCGCCTATTTTCACAATTTCACCAATCATCCAGCAATTTAATCATAATTTTCACCCCCTTTCATTATAAGGCGATTGTATTAAGTGGTTTATTGATGAAAAAAATCGCGATTTTTCCAATATTTTTTGCATTTTTGATATATTTTGCATAATAGTATTAAAATCCAACGCTGTTTTCATGTCTATGTGCCTTACAATCAGCTTTTGAGCCGACATAATTATCACTCTTTTATTTAATGCATTTGCTCCGAAAGTAAATTAAAAGTTAAGTAAACGTTTTCATCGAACACTCTCAGTTCTTTAACAGTCCGGCGTTCAAATCATTAAACTTCTATTACTTAATGAGAGAAATGCCCAAAATCTCTTATGCAATTTTGAAATTTTATGAAAATTTTTATATCTTCTTGTGTATGAGGCACTTAGGAAAACACTTTTTTTTAGCAAGCCGATATCTATGGCTTCCTCCTGAAGATTTATGTTCTTAATTTGCGTAATTTTTTCCGTGCTTGGTACAAATTGTTGTAAACAGACCGAGAAGAACATTGAAGAATTTCAGCTGCCTTAGCAATGGAATAACCGCTGATACACACTATTTCGAAGGTTTGCCTTTGGTTGTCAGGTAGCCTGGCAATTTGCTTTTTTATGGATTTGATAATATCATCGTCTTGGGTTATAGCATCAAGCTGAGGCAGCTTTGAGGTCGAATTTGAAAAGCTGCGAATATCAACTGCTGCTTTCCTGGAGACTATAGATTGCTTCTCATGTAATACGTTTTTCGTGTAACCAAAGAGAAAGGTTTTCACAGTCGCATCGGGGCGATATCTGGCTCTATTCTGCCATACACGTACAAATACTTCCTGTGCAAGGTCTTCCGGCGGCTCGCGTTGCCCATTAAGGCTCATGATATAGTTGGTTACAATTGAAAAGTATTTCCTGTAGAGCTTGCTGTAAGCAGTTTTATCATCCCGGCCCGCCTTTAACATCAACCGCATATCTTCATCAAGCTTTATTTTTGAGTTGTGTGCCATTTTTGACCACATTTTTCCGAATCAAAAAGGCAACCTCATAGGTAGCTTTGTAGATATCAAGGCCTGCATAATCCATCCGCTCAAAGGTCGTCATTAGACCTGCAATGTGCCAAGTGCTTACTTGAGTAAAAAACAGCCAGCGGTCAGTCCAAAATAGCCCAATTAGCATTATTATCTGTTGTATTCCTCATCGGTTGCGGCATCCCACATCAACTGCTCAGAGGCTCCATAATCGTCGTTCTGTGATGGTTCTTCTTTGCCTTGTGAAGCTGCTACTATTGAAGGCTGCAAAAAAAGCACCAACTCAGTGTCTGCAAGCTCTTTTCTGTAAGACCTGAAAAGGCCCCCAACGAGCGGCACATCGCCCAGAATCGGAATTTTCTCAGCGACATTGATGTCACGCTTGAATCTTAATCCTCCTATCATCAAGACGTGATTGTTCTTCACGGACACGGTAGAGGTTGCGATATTGCGATTCACTACCGGTACGCCATTTCTTATCGAGATAAGTGAGCTGACATCCAGAGCGATATCCATTTCAATAGTGTTATCTTCCTTGATACTGGGTTGCACCTGCAGGATTGTACCAACCTGCAGAAATCGGATATTTTCTATAACCCTGCCACTATCTGAGTCTATGCTCGTTTCCGTGAAGGGCTCATCCGTGGCCATCCGAACTTCGGCCTGTCGGCCATCAAGAACGAGGATACGAGGATTTGCTAATATCTGACTCTGGCTGTCACTTTCTATGGCCCTGATTATTGCCTCATACTCTGTTGTTGTAAGTTTACGTACAGTAAGAGAGCCAGCATGATCGGCTCCTACCTGGGACGGCAGAGAGCCTCCAAGTATAATATCAACGCCATCGATATCGAAAAACGATTCAAAGTTAATACCTATGTCTTTTAGTGTGGAGGTGCTTACAGCAAGAATTCTTGCACGAATAAGGGCCTGTTTTGCAGGTTTGTCCCATTTTTCAAGGTTTTCCATGACTCTTTCCGCAATTGAAGGTATTGTGGTAAACTGTATAGAGTGAGTCTGGTTGTCTATGGAGAAGCTGTCTTCATCCTCCCGTAGGAAATTTGCGAGCTTGGTGTCTAATTCCAGTGATTCTAACTGGCGATATTTAATGGTATAGCTGTACGAGTAAACTGGGACATCAAGGTCCTTTATTAGTTGTTCTATCTTGGTAAGTATCGCAAGAGTTTCAGTAATCGTAACCGTATTGCTTCGATCATCAGCTACGACCGTGCCTGCTGTGCCAAGACTTTCTACGGCAGTCTGCATAGCTTCTGACCCGGGTACTGCCTGAGGGCCTGGACTGACTGGAGGTTTTGCAGAGGAAGGAGTCGCTACTTCTTTTCTTGAGCTTTGCGCGGCTGCCAGGCCCGGGGCTGAGCCGGCACCTACGCGAGGCCGGGGCGGTTCTGAACCCGTACCATCTGTAATGCGATCAGATTGTATGGGGCCTCTCTCACCGGATTCATATCCTGCGACAGCTTCTTTTCTCTCAACTGTACCCGGAGACGTTCCATAAAGACTCCGTCTTGGAAGAAATGACTCAATTATGCCGGCAACATGAGAAGCTGATGCATGTTCCAGATGATAGGTTCGGGTAAAGTATGCATCTTCACAATCGAGCTTTTTTATTAAGTTTTCTATTCTGGCTACCTGAGATATATTGTCGCAGATTATAATTTGGTTCGTTCGCGGCTCTACTCGGAGTGTTTCCGGGTTGGTAACCAGCGGCCTAAGTGCATTTTCTATATCCGCTGCGATAGCATGTTCGAGTGAAAATACCCTGGTAACAAGCACCTCATCAAGCTCCTGAATGACCTTACGGATCTGCTCTATATTACGCGTATTGTCACGAATAATCAGCCGGTTGCCTTGCGAGTCCGCCGTTATATTTTCCGGCTTGCTGGCAAGATGCGATATCAGAATCAGTACTTGTGAGGCTTTGAGGCGTTTTAATGGAATAGTTGTCGTAATGACCTTACTGTCCAATTCTTCAAGGAGGCCTGCAATGAAGTTAACCTGTGAGGTACTGCCAGTGACAATAATCTGATTTGTTGTGTCAGATACGATAACTTGACTGGTAAAATCGGCAGCCCTGGCAGTGCCGCCGGCACTACCGCCAGCGCTGCCGCCGCTGCTGAGAAAACCAGATATCTGCCTGGCAAGTTCAGATGCCTGCTGAAACCTGATCTGAAAGACCCTTGTGACCGCATCCTGGTCAAGCTGGGCTATCAGTCCGGCGATTCGTTCAACATTGCTC
This sequence comes from Planctomycetota bacterium, assembly GCA_019456195.1. Lineage (GTDB taxonomy): Bacteria > Planctomycetota > Phycisphaerae > Sedimentisphaerales > Anaerobacaceae > NIOZ-UU13. The sequence continues at coordinate 15,070 of VRUK01000013.1, forward strand.
TGAGAGTTGAATACGACGATAGAATTGGTTCTTGTCTCGGCTTGGAAAGGACCCTCTTTGGAACAAATCTTATTAAGTATCTCTGCGACCTCAGCAGCCCTGGCGTTTACGAGTTGAAAACGTTTTTGAACGAAGCCCTGGTCCAGTCTTGCAACAAGCAATTCAATCTTTTTGAGGTTTTCTGTAGTATCATTGACAACAATAGTATTGCTCCAGGTGTCTATCCCAAGTCTTCCCGTTTTAGTCAAACTGCTCTCCAGTAACAGCTTTATGTTTTCCGCCCTTTGGTGCTTAAGAGAAAAAGTTTTTGTAGTTCGTCCGAAGAGTTCCTCGTATTCATCTTTTGTCATCAGGTAGATGACATTTTCTTCTTGTCGATAGATGTAATTATTTACCAGCGACAGCTTATCCAACAACTGACGAGCGGTTGCGCTTTTGCTCCATAGGCTGACTTTGCCGCGTACTTTTTGGGAGGGGATGATTGTCCAGCCGCTGGTGTCAGAAATAATCTTGAGAACATATTCAACATCCATGTTGAGAATATCCATGTCAATGCGTTTTTGCCCGGCATCCGGTCCAAATAACGAAGGGCTATCTACAGATAGCTGCTGTGACCGAGTTGGTGAAGATAACAGCATTAATGCAAAAAGGCATATTGTGACGGTTACTTTGAAGAAATTCATTTTTCTCCTTTCAAATTATTTATCTTCTCATTTCCCACAGCTATCGCTTGAGAGTTATCTGTTCGTTCTCGAGTTCCAAAACCAGGCTATCTTTTCTTACGTCTATTAGAATAAATTCAGCTACTCTGTCACCCACCTGGAATGAGCCGGGGCCTCGTTCGGGAATAAATACAAGAGCAGATAGATTATTTTCATCTCCACTGGTACCCAAAAATTGCAGCCGCTGAGCAAGCTGTTGAGCCGTAGTTTTGCCTATATTTTTTTCAGACGGTATCGGTATCGATGGTTTGAACAGATCACGAGTTTTTAGCAGCCCCGTATAAGTCTCAATCGGAGCAATGAATCTGGCCTGGATATCGTTGGATGTTATTGGTCCTTCATCTGCGAAGTTTGGTACAGGCAGGTCAGGTAATGGAAATATCAATATATATAAGGTGAGTGAGCATAAGCCTATGGAAAGGAAAGCGATAGTTATCGTTATCGAATTCTGATGAATGAAACGCCGAAGCCCTTGCCACAGCCTGGCAGTATATGAAACCCATGCGTTCTTTTTTTTCAGAACTTCCTTGAAGATTCTATTTTTTACATGCCGCAACATACACTATCCTGGGACTACGATTGCGATTGCATCTGCTTAATATTCAGGATTTGTGAAGATTAAAGTACTATTAACAATAAAGTGGATGCCGGCATTTAACCAGTAAAAGAAGAGTAAATGTTTTAAGTGACAAAACTTAGCTTATGTACGGTAAATACGAAACGGAAACTACTTATATTGCTGCTGGAGCTGGCTGCCTGCAGATGTCCTTGAAATAAGAATATTAGCGGATAGAAGGTTGGGGCCGGCTCTCAGAGCCTGGATTTTTATAGATTCAATTGTCAGGATTTTCGGCGAAGTGTCGATAGAGTACAGAAGCTCGAGCGTATTGTGTACTCTGCCTTCGACCTGCAACAATACAAGAAATTTCCTGTAATTACCTATCCATTGTGCCGGCAGAGGTCTTATACTTTTAACTTGAATATCTCTCGCGCGGGTAACTGCTTCCAGCTCTTTCAGCATGAAACCAAGCTCTTCCGCATCCGTACCTGTTGCAAGAATGCGCTGCTCAAATTTTTTGCATAAGGCCTCGACCTGCTCCCGGCGATACAGCGATTCTTCCATGTTAAGTAGTTTATTCTTCGTAAGGACTAATCGCGTGTTGAGGTCAAGCCAGTTGCGTATAGGTACGGAGAAAAATAGCAAATAAACCACACTGATACCCAGCATAACCAGCCCTGCAATTAAAAATTTACCGCCTCTAATAGAAATATGCTGCAGAGGATTCATTTTGTATCCTTTCGGCGGTTGACATTTTGAAGATTTGCAACAATTTCGAAATCGATTAGAACACTGTCCTGTATCTGACGTTGATTGGCATAGTTTTGCTTTACATTGGCAAAATAATCCGATTGCTCAAGCGGACTTATGCAATCGAAGGCCTGTGAAAGCAGCCTCGCCTGTGCCCTTATCACGATCTTATTATCTTGTTCGATGCTAAGATAATGAACCGTTACATCTCCCTGCAAAACCCTGTATAACTCGGAAATGATGTCGAGCGTTGCAACACCGCCATGTAGCTGGTTTTCAATAATTGCCAATTGCTGCTGAAGGAATTGGAGTTTTTCAGCCATAGGACTGATGGCGGAAAGCCTTTGCTCATACCTTTCAAGCAGGCGATTCTTACGCCTGATATTGGTCTTTAGGCATAAAAAGGCCAGTACCAGAATCAAGCATACTTTTAAGGCGTGTAGTGCCATCTGCCTGCGTTTGTTACCCTGGTGGTGTTTCTCCTTTAGATGCTTGGGGAGTAGATTGACCTGAGCTTTCGGACAGGCAGATGAAAAATTGTGATCTGAACTAAGAGCCGGAAGTTTATCTATTATTGATAAATGTTCGTTGTATAAAGAGGTGGGTTCTATCTCCTTGACAGAAACGCCCAGAGCTGCTTCGACAATTTTCACAAATTTTATCGTAGAATTATTTGTGCTGATTGTAAGGAACGCGTCAGGACAGCCGATATATCCGTGCTCTTTAATCGTGGATAAAGAGCGTTTAATTTCCGCTTCCATAAGTCTTGTGTCTTCACAAAATTCTTTCTTTAACCGGACGCCGCGCAAGAAAGCAACCTTCCCATTTTCAATTGTAAAAAAATCCATATAATCATTATCAAAAAAGAAACAGCCCACAGAATTCGAATCCGGTAAGGTTTTCCCCTCGCTCAGTAGAAGGCTGTGAAACATTGCACTGGTGGTGATAACCTGGGGTTTGATACCCAAGGATAGTAAATTTATTAAGTGACGGTCGATTATAGACAATGGCGAAAGGACAATCAGTATCTTTGATGCACCATCTTCCTGCTGACCAATAACCGAAAAGTCCCATGCCCAAGGCTGGGTATTATATGGGGCTATATTCGGCAGTTCAAATTCGAGCATTTTGTCGATCTCTGTCGAGTCAACCGATGGTAAAACAGCATATCTCGTAGTACACTGGTAAGCAGGAATAACAAGCACCCAGTTAGCCACCCTCGGTATGTCAAGATGATCCATTTTACGATCGGATTCAATATCTGCCGAATGTATAAACTGGTGCCAATAAACACGTCTGCCTTTACAGGAACGGACCTGCATGTCTATGCCTTTATCGTGCACAAATACCAGACCAGTCCTTCTATTTGCCCTCAGTAGCGGTTTGAAAAAGGCCATTGCTTTCATCCTTGTGAAGATACACTTTCGTTATCGTTAACGCCAAAATGGATTATGTCTTTAAGTATCGTTCGAGATTTACGCTGCCAGTTCAGGAGATTTGTGTTTTTTCCTTGCCTTTCAATAGTTGCCACATATTCACACCAAAAGGAGTTTCCTTTTTTGCGGATACTTATAATGAGTTGAAAATGATTTGAATTGAATTTAGCTATCTGTGTCAGCAACAGTTTGTCAGTTAGATTGAAATTGTCGCTATTCTCTATATCGGCTATTGAACTAAACTTTCGTACCGGACTTTTCTGCCTGGAAACGATTTCACTTACGGCAGCATCAGAAAGTAATGGTATGGCATCCAGAACCTGCCTGGATGCCGTATTTATGTTTATCCTGCCATCACCGTAAACTGTCAGCAAATCATATAAGCCTACATTATTATCTTGCCAATTCTCTTCTGTGAATTCAGCAGAATCAGCACTCGTTTCAGTCGAAAGATTGCCTCCCTGATCCATATTAGAACCATAATAAATTTGCGATGAAATTCCCTTTATAAACAGAAGCTCCTCCATACTGTCAACAGGGCCATTTTTACATTTATAAGCAGACTCCAGGCTGGAATAATAATCATCCTCTGCACCATCCGGATTAGGTATATCGTCCTGGTCAATCCAGTCCAGGATTGATGCAACAGCAGCGTCATCAAGGGATTCTATCTCTAAAAACAGGTCAGCCGAGGCAAGGTTCACATTAATCTTTGCAGATTCATCGACCAATTTCCAGTTCACCTCCCACGGAGTATCGTTTGTATCAACCGACTGGTAAGCTATTTCAACCGGTATGAGTTTGTGCCAGCCGGACCACGGTTCGGTAAGACAATCTACATTCCGGTCATCTGCCGCCAGAATACTGCGGGCTTGTGTACAGGCAGCAAGGGCAAGTTGGTCCTGCTGGAGTCTCTCAGTTAAAAGGCTCGTTCCCTTTATGGCAATTCTACTCCTATATGCCAAAGCAAAGGCCAACATACTCAGTGAGGCTATAATATATACTACCACAATCAATACCAGAGCTTTCCGGTGGCTTTCCTGTCGTATCATAAGACTTACTCCGTATTTGCCGTACCACAAGGCAGCTTCACCGCCAACGGCCAGACCTGGCCATATGCGGTAAGTTCGAGTTTTACGTAAACAGGTAGATACTCTTTTGAAAAAAATGAGGTTTCCAGCCTGCTGCCATTGTGAAAAGATATCTTAATTTCATCGATTTTATTCAAGATTGGTTCCTTTTTTTGGTCACTGGAAGGACTATCTTTGGCCACTATCGGCGCTACAGTTCTGTACAAACAAATCGAATCATCTTCTTTTATTGACTCATATACAATTCTGTGAATCTGACGCACGCCGCAGATTTCATTAAACCGGTCCGTCACGCCAAGTGAATAAAACTGAAGCAGCTTAGTGTCATTGGAATCAAAGATTATATTATTACCCACAAATACGGCTTCTTGCCCATAAGCCTTTGGAACCGCATGTAGCAGATCTTCTCTGATTTGATCCAGAACATTTATTATCCGCCCTGACTCGGCCAAAAATTCGTCCTGTTTGCCGCCTACAGTTCTTAAGGTCTTAAATAGTTCATAGCCAGTCGCTAACACCATCGCAGAAACCGATAGCGCTACCGTAAGCTCGACTATCGTAAATCCGTTCCAAAGTTTCGTTTTATCACTCAGCATTTGTGATTAATATCCGGGTCCATAATTTTACAGTGGTACCTGATTTGTGCTTGATCTCCAACCATAAATCAGCGACTCTGTCGTTATCCATCTGATAGTTAAATCCGGCTTGCCAGCTATAAAGCTGAAACGGCTCATCAAAGGTCCCTTTTAATTCGCTTATTTCGGCCAGGGCCATCGTCCGCAACTGATTCAGCTTAGTGGTCGCCAGAAGGGCGGCTATCTGCTTTTGCTTAATTACAGTATTAGAGGTTACGATTTGCGAAAACACACCCGCCAGGCCAAGCATCCCCACTGTCAGCAACGTAAGTGCAAGAGTTACTTCCATAATGGTAAAACCGGCAAAATTTTTATTCATTTGTTAGCTACCTCTCGGAGAACGGCGGAACCATCATTCTCAATGAAAATGTGCCATTGAGCAGTCTTGCTGTCCTTTTCAGAAGTCAAAATAACATGTGCCTTTTCCGTTCTGCCGTCGGGCCAAAACACAAGGCTCTTTTCGTTGCCGATATCTTGGAATCCCTCGAGCCGGACTATTGTTGCACCTTTACCAAGAAATTGTCTTGGAACCAAAGATTCTTCAGCCGTACCATACAAATCAACAGTGCGGCCGGCTTTTTTTATTGTGAAACTGGTGCTATCGGTATCCAGTGCAAAAAATATTACCTCCTGCCTGGTTAAAGCAAGTTGCCGAGACAGTTTGATTGTGGCCAACATATTTTTTGAGATTTCCCTTACCTGCCAGCCGGATACGCTATCGCCAATCCGAGGTACTATGGTAGCCACACTTATCGCCATGAGAACAAGTACCAGCAATAGCTCTACCAGAGTAAAGCCGCAAATTAACTTATCGTTGCTGGTTTTGCCGTTCTTCATCGAAATTTGAAATATCATCTTCTGTTCCTAATTGACCGTCTGATCCTGGACTTATCAAGTCGTAACCGAATGTGTTGTGCTGACCGGGAAACTGGTAGTTGTATTCGTTCCTCCAGGGATCTTCGAACCTGTTGGATTTCTTGATGTACGGTCCCCGCCAGTTGTCAGCTCCCTCCGGTTTTCTAATCAAGGCATCCAGACCTTGTTGGGTCGACGGATAACTGCCAATATCGGATTCAAACATGTCCAGTGCCAATCCCAGTGTGCTCTCAATCTCTGTCATGGCACGTGTTATTCGTGCTTCTTCACTTCGTCCCGAAAAACTTGGTAGCATGATCGCAGCCAAAACCCCTATAATGATAACCACAAGAAGCAGCTCCATTAAGGTAAACGCCTTTCTAACTTTGTTCCTGCTCATGAATATTCCCTTTCGTTACATACCACCTGCTACTTTTACTAACTTCAAACAACTTAACGTCACCATTGGAATGGAGACAGCAATTTTCCCCTTTATTATCTTCCAGACTCGGCTCAAATTTCATATTTTACCTGCGGGCGATGTAAGCCATTCCAAAATCTCAATCTCCAGAACACTTAATGAACCAGGGTGCTTACTTTGAAAATCGGCATAAGCATAGAGACCACTATAAATCCTACGATGCTGCCCATAACCAGAATCATCACAGGCTCTATCATACTTGTCAGAGCTTTTATTTGGCGTTCAGTCTGTTGTTCATATTGCTCGCTAACCCGCACAAGCATCTGCGGTAAATTCCCACTTTCCTGTCCGATGGCCATCACCCCAAGCACCGTTGCCGGGAAAACCTGATTTTCAGCAAAGCACTCGTGAAGTTTCTCGCCTTTGGCCACTCCATCACGGGCTTTACACACCTGAGAGGCAATAAACTTATTGCTCAGGGTCTCGCCTGTGATGCTAAGGGCACTGATCATATTGACACCATGCGAGAGCAAAATTCCTGATGTGCGCATAAGCTGTGCCAATTGAATTTTGATAATAAGTCCGCCTACCACAGGTATGCGCAAGCAGAGCTTGTCAAACGCTAATTTAACACTTTTGTTTTTCAGCAGCCGCAAAGCAAATAATACAACCAACACACTTCCGATTAGTATTAACGGCCAAGCTTTGGCCAGAATGGAACTTATCTCTATAACGAGCCTCGTTGGCAGAGGCAATTGTTGCTCAAGTGAGGCAAAGAAAGAGCTGAATTTCGGTATTACCCACACCATAAGAACTATGACTGTACCTAATCCCACACAGCTTAAAAAGACAGGATATACCATGGCTGTCTTTAGCCTGCTGCGTAACTGGTACTCTTCATCCAGTGATTTGACAAGCCTTCTAAGCATATTAGCTAACAGACCAGTCTCCTCGCCAACTCTGACCATACTTACATAGGTTCCGGAAAATATCCTCGGATAAGCCGATAACGCCAGGGCCAGTGATTTACCTTCGCGTAACGAGTCAGTGACTTCCAACACGCTTCTTTTCAAAAGGGGGGATGAAATCTGACGCTCAAGCAGTCTCAAGGAACGCTCAAGAGGCACACCGGCATCAAGCAGACTCGCTAACTGGTTCGTAAACTCGGAGAGCGCACCCGGCCCTATTCTTTTTAGGCTAAGCCGCTCAAATACTGCAAGCCTCCTCTTGGAAAAAGACTTTGGTTCAATACGAATAGGGAACAGACCTTGAAATCTTAGGCGCTGAGCGGCAGAACTGATAGAGTCTGCATCTATCGTTCCCTGTACTTTTTCCTGTGGACTCGATTTTGCCATATATTGGAATGTGGCCATTTAAATGTCTGCTCTCATAAGTTCGTCGGCGTGGCTTACACGCAAGATCTCGCTGATACTGGTTATACCTGCTTTAACCTTACGCCAGCCATCCTGACGCAGTGTTTTCATTCCCGCTGCTATCGCCTCAGCTTTTATATTGCCTGTTGCAATACGGCGCTGAATCAACTCACGAATAGGCTCGTTTATGCGTAGTATTTCAAATATTCCAACTCGTCCCGAAAAACCGGTATGACGGCAGTGCGTACAACCCACAGGCTCAAATATTATCTCAACATCACATTCAGATTCAGTTACACCAAGCTGCTCAAGCATAAATGGTTCTACACGTACCTCGCGCCTGCAGTGCGGACAAAGGACTCTTACCAGTCTGATAGCTAACACAGCCAATAAGGAAGATGCCGCCAAAAACGGCTCTATCCCCATATCGAGCAATCTGGCAATAGCGCCGGCCGCATCGTTTGTATGCAGGGTACTAAACACCAGGTGACCTGTGAGAGCACTGCGTACCGTAATCTGAGCAGTCTCAGTATCCCGTATCTCACCAATCATCATCACGTCAGGATCATGCCTGAGCATACTGCGAAGGGCCCTGGCAAATGAAAAATCAATCTTCGCCAGAGTTTGCATCTGAACTACGCCGTCCATACGGTATTCTATAGGATCCTCAATGGTCAATATTTTACGATGTATAACGTTTATTAGACTAAGACACGCATACAGAAATGTGGTCTTACCGCTGCCGGTTGGCCCGGTTACAAGAATCACACCATTTGGTCGTTCTATAAGATCTGTGACAGCCGGCATATCAGATTGGTCAAGCCCCAACTGAAACAACGGCATAAATCTCATGTGTTGTGATAAGATTCGTATATTGACAGCTTCACCATATGAACTTGGCAGTACAGAAATCCGCAGGTCAAAGCCATCACCATCAATACGTATCTTAATTCGGCCATCCTGCGGCAAACGCTTCTCCGCAATGTCCAACTGCGCCATCACCTTGATACGCGAGACAATGTTCGCTGTAAAATCCGCCATCGACGATGGCGTCGGCACCTCGTACAGCATTCCATCAATACGCTGCCGTACACGAAGCTTTCCTTCAAAAGGTTCGAAGTGGATATCGGTTGCTCTGTTTCTTACCGCTTCAATTATGACCAGATTGACGAATTGGACCATGGAAGGCTCACCGTCAATGGTTATGTTGATGTGGTCCTCTTCCTCTGCTGCACGATTATCATGACCATTGGACGATGGGAGCTGGGAAACAAGTCGTTCAGCGGCTTCAGCTCCCAAGCCATAGATGTTCTTTATGGCCTGCAGGATGCCGTCCCGAGAGGCAAGACAAAAAACAGGCTCACAGTACATACCATTGAAGCGTGTGTGCAGCAAGAGACGTAAATCGTCTAATAGCTGGCAGTTAACTGGATTATCAACCGCTATCTCCAGACTGCCATCAACAATGCGTAGTGGCAGGCAGCATTGCCGTACCGCCAGCTCAACCGGTACCAAATCTATGGCCTCCTTTGCCGGTTCACAGTCCGCCAGATCTATTTTCTTCATGTTCAACCGCTCAGATAACACATCAAGCAATGTCTCTTCAGACATCAAACCACTCTGGATGATACCCTCTAACAGGCTGCTCTTACCATTATGCGCCACAGTGTCATAAATCTTTCGGAGTTGACACTTACTCAGCACCTCCGGTTCTGCTGAAAGAACATCCATGAGATTATGCTGAGTCATCATAGTGGACATAAATTCGCTCCTTCTACTGGACATAGCCTAAAGCCCTAAGCTGCTTCAAACGATACTCGTCTAATTGAATCTGATCGGAATCTGAGTCTCGTGGAAACTGGGCTGTGAGCTCTTTGTTCTTTGATGACCACTCTTTCAACTGGCGTTCAAAAGGCGCCACCAAAGGTGAAGAATCTAATGTCTGATAAATGTTGTTCTGCTCTCGAGAGTCATTCGACAAATCGTAGAATTCTTTTCCACCAACTCCGTGGTTTAGGAGCATCTTTTTCTGGTTTCCTATTATGGCACATTTGCCGTTACTATCCCCTGCAAAAACATACTCATGAACCCCAGAAACGCGTCCCTCAATGAGATTCTTCAGGCTCCTGCCTTGTATAGCCAGTTGGTGTTGTATTCCCAGATAGTCAAAAATCGTAGGCATGATATCGACTTGGCTTACCAATGCATCGATATGCCTGCCTTTTGGAATTCCGGATGGCCATCTAAGAACCAACGGGATGTGGATAAGTTCATTATATAGCGTATGCGCATGTGCAGTTTTGCCATGTTCATAGAACTCATCACCATGATCCCCAAATATAACCACAAGGGTCTGATCCAAAATGCCAAACTTGGTGAACGCATCTAGCAGCTTTGAGATGTATGTATCCGTGTAGCGGATCTCACCATCATAGAGGGCAATTATGTGATCCAGGTCCCTCTGAGGGGGCCGATTACTTTTACGAGGCTCTTCAACTATACCACGTCCATCTATAGAACCATCATAGTCGGGATCAAACAAAGTATCGAATGGAGGTGGAGGAATGTAGTCATAGTGCGGATCGAAGTAGAACATAAACATAAAGAAAGGCTCTTGGTAATTCCGCTCAAGCCAACGCAGAGCAGACCGAGTAAGCGGCTCGCTGGTCAGAGTCTGATGTACGTCTGGATTCGGAACGGTATTGTTGCCTGCTACATACTTGCCCATACCGATAAAATCAAGCCAGACAGAAAAATCGTCGTACAATTCAAAGCCCCGGCTAAAGCCATGTCGTCCGTCAAGAGTCGGATTACTGACAAATGCAACTGTCTTGTAGCCGTTCTCTCTCAAGACCTCCGCAAAAGTGGGTACACTTTCCGATAGCTTTTTGTCATAATTATTAGTGCCGTGCACTTCGGGATAAAGTGACGTTAACACGGACATAACCGCAGGCATCGTCCAGTTCGCTGTTGCCATCGTCTTAGAGAAAGCCACGCCCTCTTTCGCAATGGCATCCAGTGTAGGTGTTGTATTCCTCGCATACCCCAAGTGCCCGACATGGTCAACACGAAGCGTCTCAACCCCAATAAGCAAAACATTGGGCCGCTTATGCGCCCCGCTGGTGCTTTGTTCTTCATGAGCATCCAACGCAATGGCAAAACCGTCACCAGTGAACGATTGACCACCTGTTTCTGATGAGACGGTATCTTCGGAACGACCATACACCACTGAAGAGCTTGGCCACAAATGAACCAGCCATATCAACAAGACAGACAGTATAACTCTGTTAGAATACTGCATCATTGAGAGATCCTGCTCAAACGTTCAATGAAACTCTTGGCATGTTCGACATACTGCGATTTTGGATACTGCTCAACAAGTTGCCTAAATGTCTCCAACGCCTGGGAGTATTTTTGTTCTGAGACCAATGCATGACCTATAAGAAGCTTACTACGAGCGGCCATATCGCTGTTAGGGTACGTCTGTATAATTTCTGTAAAGCGGTCAATTGCATCGTCAGTAGCCCGCTCTGACATCCGGCCAAGCGCTGCGAGCATCATTGCCTGGCCCACTTCAGGGCTGTTCAGATATTTCCTTTGAAAACTATCCAACTGCCCGGTTGCGCCGGTATAATCCTTATTGAGGTATGCCAGCTTTCCTATTAGAAATTCCACCTGACTTACCTGTTCGCTACCAGAGAAATTTTTGAGGAACTTCTGACATTCCTGGATGGCCTTATCGTATAGTTTCAACTGTTCGGCATAGACCTTTATAATTTCAAACTGAGCCTTTTGTGCTTCGTTGGCATCAGAAGCCTCTTCGACTATCCTCTCATATATCTCTATGGCCTTCTGATGGCTGTTGCCCTTCAGATACATATCCGCAATATTCTCTAACAATTCAACATTGCCACCAGCATTATCTATTTGCCGGACTGCTACATTCAGGGCCATTCGGGTCATGTAAGGCTGGCCTACCTCCTGAGAAAATTTGGCAAACCTGTATATCAGGCCTTTTGTATATTCCTGTTGGGCAGCAGCAACAAGAGACTTACTGATTTGCTCGAACGAACCTTTGTCAAGAAGTTGAGCTGCGAATATGACCGGCTCAAGGTTAAGGAGTTTCCTGAAACCGTTTGACTCTTTGAGTCGCGCGTCAGCCAGGCTGTACTCTGCAAACAAAAGTCGCGCCACACGTTGTTTTTTGATCTGCCAGAAGATATACATCAGACTGCTTTCTGCAGATTTGGGGCCTGTATCGAGTAGATTTTGCTTTGTGACGGCAATATAGATATTGCGGGCGTAGCGCTCGGATTGTGATTTCGAGCCTGGCTGCTGCAAAGCTCGCATTTCACGAAACAATTCAAACAGTGTGTGGTCAATCCTTGTAATTTTGTAAATGAAGCTGGTAGACTGTTTGCTTTCCTCTCCTTGCTCTTCAAAATTCCTGATTGCTTCAAGCCCGTATTCTTCTGCTCTCGCGTAATCACCCATTTTGACATAGGCCAGCATCAACATGACTGGTATTGTTTTGTTCATCTTGCTAAGCATGGAATTTTGTCGTGTCTTGCAGGCAATTTCTTTTGCTTTTAAAAAGTCCACGACTCCTCTCTCAAAGTTTCCATCAATCATCTCATTGTAAGCGCGCAAGAATGGGATATGATAGCTTAGTTCTTTGGCCGACATATTATTAATATCCAGTTGTGTAATCTGAAAAGACTTAAACCACTGCGGCAAAACTGTTGGTCTTTCTATACTGGCCGCCTGCAGGTAAAGGGTAACCGCTTCAGAGGTTCTGTCCATGCTCTGTGCTGAATCCGCCAGAACCAAAAGGGTCCTTGCTCTTACGGTCGTATAGATTGAGTCAGATAGACCATCCAGCATATCTTTTGCCTTATTAACTTTTCCGCTATTGACCAGATTCCGGGCCAGATACAAACGGGCAAATTGGCAGGCCAGACCACCTGGTTCTGCACTATCAATCACATTTTGCCATTGCATGGAAAGCTCCTGGCCGCTCCATAAGTCATTGCACAGTCGGCACAATCGCAGGGCTTCTTCTTGCTTTTGTGTTGTTATAAGTTCATCAACAAGTTGCTTCGCTCTCTCTTGGTGGTCGGTCTGGAAATTCGGAAAGAAATCTTTCAAATCCTTGATTTTAAGCTCAATATCTGGGAATCTTCTACGCAGAACATCAATAACTTCCCGGACATGTATTTGCTGAGAGTTTGCAAGCTTAATTCGTACCATATTTTTGGCTGCTTCGGTCGCAATGTCTATTGAATCTGTATTTTGAATAATTCTTTCATACAACTGCTTGGCATCGCAAATTGCTCCTGTCTGTTCCAATTGCTTAGCTACTTCCAGACAAGTCTGCTCGTCAAAAGTGATACCTCCCTGCTCAAGTAAAATACAGTATTGTCTCAGGGCCGGTTCCAGTCCATATCGTTCCAATAGGCAGTCCGATAGCAGCTTTCTTGCTTTTTGCTTAATAACTTCAGAACTGCCATTTTCAATAAGATATATCAGCAAAAAAGGCACTTCCGACCGGTCAAAGGACTCAGGCTGAAAACTCGCAAGGTAATCCAGGTTAGGCTTTGTTAATTCTGCTTCAAGCACTTGCTGCCATGGAGTTGTTATTCCAAGTGCTACCAAACACGAACGTTCAACAGACTGTTCAAACTGCTGCTTGCCCACAACCGCCAGTTTGGTTCCAGGAAATTTATCCACGAGATACAGCCCAAAGATACAACGAGGATTTATATCGAGCCTTATTCGGTCCTGCCAGGCAAAACTATCCTGCTCATAGCCTTCCAATATTTGTTCTAAAAACAACTCCACCACCGAAATACTTTCACGCATATTCGGTTTAGCAAATGCATGTAATAGCTGCTGTCGGCGGTTAAGCCAGCCCGGCGCCGGACACCGGTCGCTACCAAAAAAATATAACGTCTGATTGCCGAACTTCCGCCATTGATCAGCATTAATTACATAGCCATAAGAACTTGCAGTTGCGCAAAGTATTAGTATTATTGCCAAACGCAATATGTGTGTAGAGTTCCTAAACAGCATGATAGACTTCCTTAAATTCAATCCCCTCTAAAGTGATTGGTAACATTGTTTAATTCCCGTTCCAGTTGGTTTATTGGTTCGCAGGGGCTTATGCGCTTTGCCTCCGTAATAGCATCTCTCGCCTCAGAATACTGGCCTAAGATCATTCTTGCCCGGGCAGTATCGTAATACGCCCTTGCTGCAAGAATGCTTGTAGTATCTGTTTTAAGAAAGCGCTTATATGTCATCGCCGCAGTCATGAAATCGTCTTCCTCGGCAGCAAACAGCCCCTTCCAAAACCAGACCTCCGCATCTGGTACGCTATTGGAGTACCTGGTGGTTTCTGATGCAGCATCCTCAAACGTTTGAAGGTTAAAACCTTTTATCCTTGCACTTTTCCTATAACAGTGTACAGCGACGGCATTCCAGCCTTGGCTATAAGTGTATTTAGCTAATACTTCATAAACCTTGCCCGAATCTATTCCCTGAGTTTGCAATGTATTTGCTTCATAAAGTATTAACGTACTATCAATATATTTGATGATCTCAGACTCGGGCCTATTCTGTGTGAGAAATTTCGGCTTAAATACAAGTAGAGCGGAAATGTAATTGCCCTGCTTGTACTGATTATCTGCCAGAACAGCCGTAGCACATACAGCCAGTTTTGTTTCCGGAAACTTCGTTTGAACCCATCTTGCCAGTTCCAAAACTTGGTCAAATTTATTTGCTCTGGAAAGTTCCAACGCCCGGTGTCCAAAAACCGCGCAGCATATTTCCGAGTCGGGATTCTGTAATACATTTTGCTCGATGATCTTGCGTAAATCTTCACGGTTTCTAAGCGACCCGATACTGCTCATCAGCTGGTCTACTAACTCCAAACTGTTACTGGCCGAAATATATTTATCAATGAAAAGCTTCACATACTTCTCTACATTTGCGTAATTTGCTTCGGTCATATATTTCTTTATTAGAGTCCCGTAAAACTGAGCTGCTTTGGCTCCTGTTGCATCTTTTGCCAGAAAGTCGACAGCGTATCCCCATCCGTTCTGTTTATCCATGATCGAGATTTCGCATAGCGCGATAATGGTCTCTGGTGCGTCAGGAAATTGTTTGGTTATCTCATAATAGTCGTACAAAATCTCATTAATCGGGTTACCCTTGGCCTGCTTAGTTTTTGCAATTACTAAAAGCGAGCCAGCTATCTCTCTAATATGTTCTGTCTTGACAGTTGGATTTGTACGCCAGTCGCCAAACTGTTGCATGTTTTCATAAGCTTGCCGGAGTGCTTTTTCAGGATCTCTGGCTATCTCCAAATCGGTGATCTCACTAGCAATCTCACCGGTTATCTCGCTGGCATAAATTGTAGCTATCTCATCCTGCGTCAGTGCTCGGTTATAGATGCGGACGTCATCTATCACGCCTTTGTAAAATTGATCAGTCTGGGCATTTCTGCCTATATTAGCACTGATAACACTGCTGGCTATAGACCCTGTATAAGCAGTTTTAGCCTCTAATTTACCGTCTATGTATAGCTTAAGGTTGGTTTCATCATAGGTTCCGGCCAAATGGTGCCAAACACCGTTAAACGAACCATCTACCGGAAAGTTAACTAAATGCCAATTTCCTTTATCGTAGATGAAAAATTCTATACTATTGGAGATATGGTGCTTTATCGCATAACTATGGTCGCCTTTCGTTACGTAAGGATTATGTTGACTATTACCAGCATCATTTGTCTTTACCCATACTGCAATCGTTACCTTATCGGTAATATTCAGGCTTGCATCATTACTGCAGTCAACGTAATCATCCTTTCCATCAAATTCCAGCGCACCACCTATCTTCCCAGCTACCCACTGAGGATTACCGTTGAGAGTACCATTATTTTCGCTGCCACTTCGGTCATAGGCGGTACCGCCGGAGCCATCATCAAACCTCCACCAGCCGACAAGACAAGGATCAGTACCTTCGGCTACATTCGTTAAAACCGGGCTCAGCGCCAAAACAAGACAGAATAAATAAATCAATTTTCCACACATCATAAAACACAACCTTTCCTTCGTAAAAACGCAGAAAGTACACAACTTCGATATCGCTTTTTGCAAATGTTTCACTTGATCTTTCTTTTCCTCTTCTTGGACCATTTTCTAAATATATGCTGGCTATGTTCTATCTTGACCTTGGCGGTCCACTATATTTACATTTTGGTATTTGTCCTTCCTCTTAAGGAAAGAGCAGGGTCAGCTATTTCCCACTCCAGTTGGATTACTGATTCACACGGGCTTATACGCTTCGCTTCTGCAATAGCTTCCCTTGCCTCAGAATACTGGCCTAAGACCATTCTTGCCCGGGCAGTATCATAATATGCCCTTGCTGCAAGGATGCTTGTAGCATCTTTTTTTAGAAATCCTTCATACATCAAACCAGCAGCCATTAGATCGCCTTCTTCGGCAGCAAACAGGCCCTTCCAGAACCAGATTTCATTCTCAGGAGTAGTATTACAGTAATTGGCGATCTTTGACGCAGCACTTTCAAAAGCGTCCAGGGAAAAACCTTTGGCTTTTGCGCTTTGCCTGTAACAATGTGCTGCAACTGCATTCCGATTTAAGCTGCAGCAATATTTTGCTAAAGTCTCATAGACCTTGCCCAAATCTATACCCTGGATTCGCAGTGTATTTACATTATAGAGCACTACAATATTGCTAATGTCTTCGATCATAGCAGGCTCTGAGCAATCATCTGTGAAAAGCCCAGGTTTGAACGCTTCAATAGCCGAAACAAAGTTACCCTGTTGATACTGGTTATCTGCCAGAACTGCTGAAGCACATGTGTCAAGCCTTGTCCCGGGAAATTTTCGGCGTACTGATTCAGCCTTTTCTAAGAATAGGCCAAAATTCCTGTCTCTGGAAAGTGCCAACGCACGTTGCCTAAAAAGCGCACAACGAATAACAGAATTGGGGTCTTGTGTCACTCTGCGCTCAATAATATCATATAGTTCCTTCCGTTTGGGAACCTGGCCAAGACTGCTCATAATCTGCGCCATAATTTTCAGTCCCTTTTCAGAAGAAGTATATTTATCAATAAAAAGCTTTACGTATTTGTCCACCTTCGCATAATCTGATCTAACCATTAAGCTCCTTATAAGTACTGTGTAAAAGGAAATTATTCTGTTGGCAGTACCGGATTTTTCTAAGAAGTTCATAGCATATTCAAGGCCATTTTGCTCATCCAGGATAACGATTCCGCATAAGGCTTCTATGGCATAAGGGGAACTGGGGAATTGCGTAGTTAATTTGTAATATTCTTTAAGGGCTTCCTCGGAAGGCGTGCCTTTGGCCTCTTTTGCTTTTCCAATAATTAAGAGCATCTCGGATATTTCAGCGGCGTACTCTTTCTTGACCTTTGGATTTGTGCGCCAGTTGCCGAAATGTTGCAGGTCTTCATAAGCTTCCCGGAGCACTTTGTCCGGGTTCCTGGCTATTCGCTCATCGATGGTCCCACCTTCATAAATCACCGCCACCTCGGTCTCCGTCAGTGCCCGGCTGTAAAGCCGCACTTCGTCCATTATACCCCTGTACTCGTCGCCGGCATGCGATCCTGAATACTTCGTTCCGATATAGAGAGGACCTATGCTGGTGTTTATAGCACCTCTGGTCGCCACCTCGCCAACCAATTTACTGTTGTAGTAGACTTTCATCGCTGCACCGTCGTACGTGGCTGCAACATGAGTCCACTCACCCTCCGATGGACAAGGAATGTTCTCCGGCTTATCATTTGAGAGCCCAGCTAAATGAAAGACAAAATTATCACCGAATTCGCGCAAAAGGCGATATTGGTTATCCCCGGATCCTTTCTGCAAGATCCTGCCGTTCCCCGTCCAAGTCGGCTTTAGCCAGACAGTAATGCTAATCTCCTCCGTTGGGTTCAATGTTGGGCTGTCGGGAACCACCACGTAATTATCGCCACCAGTGAAATTCAATGCGCCGTTGATCCGCCCATCCTCTGTCCATTTGGTATTAGTCGTTGACAGGGTACCATGGTTCTCATTGCCGGACGAATCGGCAGCAGTATGGCCTGAATTCTCATCAAATTTCCACCAGCCGACAAGACAAGGATCAGTACCTTCGGCTGACTTCGTTAGGACCAGGCCCAGTGCCAAAATAAGACAGAATAAATAAATCAATTTTCTACGCATAATACACTTCCCCTAAAACCGCTCTGTAAGCATCAAATTAGCGCATTTCAATATGCAAAGTCCTCTCCATTGGGACAGGAGTTATTGCCAGCTTCCATCCTACTCCACGTACAGATTGTATTATTTGAGGTCTGGACGGATCAGATTCAATGATCTTTCGCAGTTTGCCAATATTGACGTCAAACGTTTTGCCTCCCTCATTAGCAGATGAACAAATCGAATCGGCCCAAATAGGAGACTCCCGCAGTTCTTCCCTGGAAATGATACGATCAGGATTATCCAAGAAGTATTTAAGTAAGTCAGCCAGGAGACCTCGTAGTTGGTGACAACTTCCATTACGTTGGACCTCTCTGCGCTCGAGATCAATTATGGCATCTTTTAGTCGTATTGTATTATTTTGGTGCCAATGTGGATTAATCTCACGAAGATGTGCTTGTATACGTTTTGTCAATACTCGGCTTGATGTTTGAGGATTAACAACTATATCACTAACGCCACAATCGAACAAGCGTTCTTCAATATGTATCCTGGCTTTGACCATCAAGACTATCATTATAGAGTGATCATTATGGGAACGAATAAAGGAACACAACCTGAATATCTCTTTGCCCACAGCGCCATAATGCATAATAGTCAAATGATAGTAACAATTTTGCATCAGTCCTCTTGCTTCGTGCACAGTGGAAGCTCCGTGCAGGTTAATTCTCAAAAGTTCAAGGTTACGGTGGAGGTGATGTTGTCTTTTATGATTAGAGCCAATATATAATGCAAATTGCTCAACCATATATCCTCCGGCCATATAAGACTTAATAAAAGTCGATGGTTCTATCTCAGTTTGCTCTCGAACCAAAATTCTTTTATTCTTTCGAAAGATTTCCTCCCTAAAATCGCTATGACTCCATTCCTGCAATGTTGTATAACTACTAATTATGTATCATTCAGCAACATATCCTCTTATACTCTTACTCTTAAATATACGACGTGACACAAATCCGAAAGTAAAAGTTTATTAAATGTTTTTTGATGCTTTATTTCCAGCAAGCGATAACCTGCTCCTGGACTGCATAACTGTCGTTTGTTATATCCCTGGATTATTTTATGAGGTCTTTTATTCTGGTAAAAACTTGCATACTTCGTTGTGGGTATCTCTTTTTTCCGTAACATACTGTCTCACTTTCACTTCAAGTTATCATTCTTAATCTATCATATAGTTTGCTGTATAAATCTACCTATGTGACACATGTTTAAGGACACACCGACTTGTCAAATCTCGCCTTTCATTAAGAAGAGTCTTAGAGTAAAAACGTAAGATTAGAATCGCTGTAAGATGTCCGGTGACACTTCGTGGAGTCTTAAAGAACACGCATCTAACGATGCCATCTGTAGACATCAACAGCGTCAAATCTTTGCGCGGCTTCTTAATAAGCAGGCTATCATTTTGCCATAAATCTGAGGAAATATGTTAATCATTCTTTTTTTGGTTAGCTTTTACAAAAGCACATCTCACTTTCAAAAAATAATTCTAATTCTCTCTATATATAAAGGCGAAGCAAAGTCCCAAAATGTTGATAGTTTTTTATATTTTTATGGAATTTTCATATCTCTTGATGAGGCAAGACTTTGTGGGTCAGTAACGAATGAGGATGGAGTCGGTTCAGTAAGCTTAATATAAAGCTTTCTTGAGTCATAGCAGAAGCCAGGCTAAATACGTAGGCATCATTATTATCAGTGATATTTCGGCCTTCATTCCATGTTTTGGTCATCAGCACATACACTTATATGGTTTTGCCATATCATTTACTTTTGTTTTACTTTTATGAGGCCGGATTTGCTGACATACTCTTTTTCTAAAGAAAATCAATTTGAGAGTTGGTGAAATGAATAGACTTAATGAGCTTGTAAACCGGTACAAATATATTATTCGTGAAGCTTACAGCCATTTCGAAAAAATAGCTGTCCTATTAGCCAATGGACTTAGATTTCATCGTACTTCAGATGTTGGGTAGATAAAACTATGGAGCTTAAGACTACTGAAGAAACTGATTCCAGATATATCCTGTATCACCTTCTCGTCGCAACGATATATCTACTGGTGCTCTCACTGCCGGAACAAATTTACCCCAGATACCATATGGTTTTAGGAACTACTGTATTTACCGTGATCATCTTCTGTTCCGCAAGGTCATATCTACTGGCGTTCTTTGCGCTGAAGAAACAGAATACATATGACAGATTACCGGATGTATTGCCTCGCGTTTCATTGATTATCCCATCTTATAATGAGGAGGCAGTACTGGAAAGGACTATTCCTTCTGTGTTATCGCTGGACTATCCGCCAGACAAATTGGAATTAATTTACGTGTATGAATCAGCTTGTACGGACAAGACCGAACAGATTATTAAGGCTTTTGCGAGTCAGGATCCTCGAATCGTACCCGTGCAGCGTTTGACGCGAAAAGGCGGCAAGGCCGCCGTGACTAACTACGGTTTGCAGTTTGCTACAGGTGATATTATCGGCATATTTGATGCTGATCATTCTCTTAACAGCGATCTTCTTCGTCACGCCGTTGCTCAACTGCAAGCTCCGGGCGTAAAATGCGTCCGCGGGTGGTGCAGAACGATCAATCGCACACACAATGTGGTGACACGATTGGTGGCGATTGAGCGTGACGTGATTGAGCGACTCTGCATTTATGGTGCTTGGCGAATTGGCGGATTTTCCACTTTTACTGGCGGACATGCACTTTTCCGAAGAGAGGTCTTTGACGAATTCGGACTGTTTAACGAGGATGTTCTAACAGAAGACATTGATTTCGCTGTCAAGCTTCACGCGGCAGGATATCAGATTGCGGTGCTTCCTCAGATGCAGTCTTGGGAAGAAGCGCCCACGTCACTACGGTCCCTGGTTCGCCAACGAAAGCGATGGACCAGAGGGTGGATACAGGTTTGGCGTACACATGCTGCCCACATCTTAAAGATGAAGAAAGCAGCTTTTTTTAAGCGACTTGACATACTCATAAGCTTAACTTGTGCAGTTGTGCCTGGACTGCTCGTTGCATTAATTCCTCTGAGGGGACTGTCCGCTCTCGGTTTCAGGACATCCTGTTTCGGTGAAACTCTCTCATCTCTACTTTGGTTATTTGTCTCTACAACCCCTGGAATTACAGCAATCCTGGTGTGGTTTCTGGGCAGAGAGGAGGAAAGTACGTCGTCGGGACCGGAAGATCTGCTTCTGATTCCACTGTTGATTCCATACATCATCTTTTCGTTTTGTGTCAGCTGGATCTGCCTTGTAGATGAGTTTGTGCTTAGTTGGCCGTTTGCGTATGTAAAGACCGAACGTGCTGAAGAAGGTCTCGTGCTTGCTAAGCAAGAAACCGGTCCAGTGGCCCCGTTGACCGCTGAAAAACGAGTGATTGCTACAACAACTCCGTCTAATGCGCCATAAGCAGATCAGCAGATCTCCACATTTTAATTTACGTTTCAGGTGTAAGTACTATTTCGAGGATATAATCGGTAACTGACATACTTACAAACACGTCCATACCGGTCAAACCACTCGGTCACTTCTTCACGTCCATGCCGTCTTCATCTTTGCCCGTTGTGACAAACGTTACTATTGAGCGGGCAGGAATCAACAAGATGTTTTGTGTCGAAGCTTCTTTACAAGCGGTCAGGCTTTCCAGTGAGTTGGTGATATAAGGAATCAGTGCTCGGACAGAATCTTCACGCTGGGTATTGGTGAATTGCAGCTTGACAGGTACATTTTGTGATTGATAGTTCACAAACACGATCACAACTCTATGATTATCATTGTCGTAGTAGGCAGAAACGAGTAGGCCTTCCAAGGTATCTTTATGGCCGGCCCCATCGGACCTCCATACCGCCACGCGTTTCATACCCGGCCGGATGAATCGGCTAAAGTTCCCTAACGCCCAAAGTATTTTGGAATCATAGAAGTTGCCGTTCCTGGAGAACTTGTCCGCATATACCAGGCCATCTTTATAGTCAAAAACTGAAATCCCCAGCCACCACGACCAAGAACTCGCCTGAGCCAGAGTTAGGTCGTAATGGATGACTCTGGCAACGTGCAGCGCCGGGTCGATCCCGAGGTCCCGGCCCTTGCCTTCATCGCCGAGAATGCAGTATTCTGTCATCCAGTACTCCAGATTTGGATATTGAGAGAGCTTCTCTGCCAATCCCTTTCTCTTTACGACTAAACCGGTTTTTGGAGTATCTGAGAAGTAGCTGTGACCACAAAGTCTGTTACCCAATATGTCACGGACGGTAGTATCCTCAAAGGCACCAAAAAAGTAATCAATGTAATTGGGGCGACGGGGTTTGTTCAGATAAAGGTAGTCAATCGCACCGGCTTCTGGAAATAATATCCGTGTACGCAGGCCATGATGATGGATTTCTCTATATAGCATATGCACAAGCAAAAGCATATCCCGATTGCCGTACTGACATCTTTCCTGTATGGGATTAACCCAGTCCCACTCAGGCTCATTGATAGGACTAACATAGGCAAAAGATAACCCCTCCTCTTGGAAGTGTTTGAGAACATCCGCCAAATAGGAAGCGAAGGCATTGAATTTGTCATCCGATAAATTAGTGCTGCCCGAACTATTGTCGCAGAAGGCCTTGCCGTTCTTCGTCATGTGAATCGGCGGGCTATTAACAAAAAGTACAAACTGACCCACACCCCGTTGCTTTGCGGCCTTCAAAAACCATCGCTGGCCCGGCAGGCGAGACCAATCATAATACTTGAAATCCTCTGACAAAAAGGTGTCGGCCCTCCGCCAGGCCGAAGGAATGTTCTCACGCCAATTGCTGCCGGCTCCAAGATTAAATCGCCAAATAGACAGTCCTATGCCTTTTGGATTATTTTTGGGATCCAGACCTGTCTCAAACAACAGATCAGCGATTGCCTCACGTTTCTTCAAGGGCCACTCACCTATGAACTGAACTGTCCAGCAGTCAGAAGCGCCAAAGCTATGAATCGTCTGTTTCTGCTGGGTTATATCGATTTTTACTAGTAGCGGATTTTTTTCATGTGTGCTCAAATCCGGCCCTTGTCCTGGCAGGCATACCAATTCAGCACAACAAAATCCATGAAGAAAGAACATGGCTAATACTACAGATAGAATACGACAAAAAGTCTTTGTCAAGCGAACTCGCATAAGGGTCATCATAACTCGCCCATAATTGCTTTCTTGAAAAAGAAAGACAGTAAAATATTCTTCATTCTTCGAATTTCAACTGCTGTAGTTCTCAGAAAATAATAACAAAAACGAATAATACAAAATTCATTACAAGTAAAGTAAAAGAATTGTAAATTCTCGTGATGTAGAATTGCATAAATTCTAAGCCCTGTAGTACCACACCTGCCCGATACGACACCACAACAACCCGAGGCGGGTATCCGACTTGTGCTGAGTCCGCAAATGTAGACCAAATACAAAGCCTGGGCAGCAATCCATCAATCTAAGCACTCATCTTCTTGAGACCACATAATTCTGAACTCAGCACAAAATATCAGGTTTTAATCTTCTTTTACTGGTCAAATCGGGTGCTTCACGTTACACGAATATTATTGTTTCTTTACTTTTAATCGACGGTCTTCTTGAGATTGTCAATCGGAGTTCGAAACATCTGATGAAGATTGGATAGGCCTGTATGCGCGTACTGCATGAAAGCCTCAGTCAAACTCGCCGGTTTGTCATTGAATATATGGAGGTTGATTAAGGAACCTCTCAGGAGTTCAAAGTCCAACTGACTGGATTGTAGAATTGGAGAATTCCAGTTGTAAAGTATCCAATTACTGTCAGCCTGAATTGTCTATTTCGTGCTAATTATATCAAGCAGTTCGCTTTAACTGGAAAGTGGGGTTAATGATGCGACCTAAAGTATGTGTGATTCTCCCGACGTACAATGAGGTTGAAAACGTCTACGATGTTATTCCTAATATCTTCAAGCAAGCCCCAGCAATACCTACGCATGATCTTCATGTTCTTGTGGTCGATGACAGCTCGCCAGACGGAACTCAACATGTCATCTGTATCTTGATGGAGCGATTTCAAAACTTACATCTGACCACCGGACCGAAAAGGGGTTTAGGTGAAGCCTACAAACGAGGAATTGACGATGCTATGAAAAGCCTATCGCCGGACATTATTTTCCAAATGGATGCCGATGGCCAGCATGATCCAAGTCTAATTCCTTTACCGACCGATGCTGGATTCGTCTGTCAATCGCCAGTGTTCACCTAATTACCGCAAAGGTTAAACAGAAGGAGCATTGAAAGCCACATATGAACAGAGTATTGCGACCTAAATGTAAATGTCAGCTCTTACTGATTCTCATATTCATCCTGGGATTTGCTCTTCGCCTATATCATATAGACTTTCAAGATATTTGGAGGGATGAGGCCGCTTCGATAAACGCCGCCTTGCAACCAGCACAAATGATTGTTGACATCTCTATCAATGATACCAATCCCCCCCTGCATCAACTTCTTCTTAATCTCTGGATGAAGGTATTCGGCAAGAGTGCCATTTCGGTGAGAATGCTCTCCTTGACTTTTGGCATGCTGACTATCTACTTCACATATTTACTTTCGACCCTTATCTTTAGCAATGCAACCTACAGATTATTAACTGCACTGTTTGCATCAATCAATCCTCTGCTAATTGTATACTCTCAAGAAGCCAGAGCCTATTCGATGTTAGTCACATTCGCAGTTGCCACGATTTACTTTGCCTGCAGAATGAATAGAAATGCTCGATTAGACGTATACTTATATTTCATTCTTTTTTCTCTCTTAGGTCTTTATACACATAACATTTTCACAGTAGTCATGGCCGCCATAATGATCGCCTTATTTATAGGCATCTTGTATTCTGCCTTACACCACAAAAAAAATGGCCTTGCTTTCCAACATTGCGACTTCAAATATGCAGCATTATCCTATATCTGTATATCGATCTGTTATCTCCCTTGGTTTATAATAATGGTACAGCAGTATGGCAAGGTAGTAAGCAGTGATTTTTGGCTACCCTTCCATCCCATCAAGGGTTTGATTGAAAACTACGGTTGGTTCTTTACATCACGACATTACAATAGCAGCTTAACTGTGCTGGACTGGTTCGCGTACGGTTTCATCCGGCTATTCGCCATTTGGCTGAGCATAGGCGGTATTATTTTGGAGTTGGGAAACAGCACCAGGTCTTTGCTAAAGCTCTCATTGTTAGTGCTTCTCATGTTGGGTATTGTATTCCTGATCTCATTTAAGACTCCATTCTATTATGTACGCTATATGATCTTTGTAGTGCCGATATTGTTGACACTTCTGTCTTATGGAATCAGAGACTTTCTTACCCTTTTTGGCAGAAAGTCAGCGATAATACTTACGGCGATATTCATCACTTCAAACCTCGTATTCTATTTGAATAATATCGCCCAGAATGCCTTTAAAGCGGAATATCAAAAGGCACTAAAGTATATTGAATTCGATCCTGCAACTGATATCATTCTGCATCCACATGCATCCACATTTCATAGTTTTAAATATTATTCAGATTTTCCCAGTTATATTTATAATCCAAATCGAGACATCCCCTATTATGAGGGTTTGGCCTATATCTCCGGAGGAGATTACTATGATGGGCACTTGGCCAAATATATGCGCCTATGGATCATGAACTTAGGGAAAGATGGCAGGTTTGAAAGGGACTTGACCAGACACGGCTTTATAAAGGTTAAGAAGAAGCACTTTGGAAGGAGACTATTTGTAGACTTGTGGCTACTGAAACAGCCTGCTGGTCTATTCGGACACAGCAGAAAACTCGATTCACCAGTCTTTTATGACCCTTAGATACAACAGGAAGTTTTGTCCTTTTTTTATGTTATCGTTGACAAAATACTCTTTATTAGAGACTTTTTCTTTATGGAAAATTTTGTATTTCTATGACTGGAGAGACATCGAATACAGACATACAAGCAAAATGTGAAATCTCGCTGCAGTCTTAGTAGAAACCATTGGTGATGTCACCACATTCGAGCATATCGGCGAAACACAGATGCACTTACTCAGTTTTGCCACATCATTTACTATTGTTTTACTTTTACCAAACCAGATTTGCTGACATACTATTTTTTGTGAAGAAAAGCAACTTGGGAGCCGGCAAAATGAACAGACTTGATGAGCTTGAAAATCGAAGCATATATATTATTTGTGAAGCTTACAACCAATTCGAAAAAATAGCTGCCATATGGTCAATGGGTAAAAACCAAGGGAGTCATTGGATCAAATGAAGTAAGAAAACTCGCTAAATAAAAGATTAACAACTTATTCTATGTCAGAATTTTACTTAAGTAATTCGTTTAAAAGGCCGGATATCAAATGAACACAAATACTATGCGAAAGATAGATCGTTGGCTTGGTATACCTTTGTGTTTGCTTTTTAGCGGAATTCATATGATTTTTCGAAGGTTCCACAATGTAGTTCCCGGTCAGATAAAGAAAATTCTTTTTGTCAAGCTTGCTGAGCAAGGGGCAACCGTTGTTGCATACTCTGCTATTCTGGAGGCTACGGAGAGGGTTGGGCGTGAGAACGTATACTTCATTGTCTTTGAGGGAAATCATTTCATTTTGGAGATCATGGACGTTGTGCCTTTAGAGAATATCCTTATAGTATCGACCGGAAGTCTATTCCCCACTCTCATAAGCCTTTTCAGGGCAATTCTGCAACTGAGAAAAGAGCGGATCGATACTGCCGTTGACCTGGAGTTCTTTGCGCGATCATCGGCCCTGATATGCTTTCTCACTGGGGCAAAAAGGCGAGTTGGTCTTCACTCATTTGCCGGTGAAGCTCCCTATCGAGGAAACCTCAAGATCGGAAGAG
>VRUK01000013.1:42073-74018 GCA_019456195.1 Planctomycetota bacterium
CATCCTATACCGTACAATTGTCATCTTCATACTAGAGAGACTTTCCTGATTCTGGTCAGAGCGATGGATGTGTGTACCTCGGAACTTCCTGCACTCGATATACCAAAACGGTTTGGTAAGCCTCACTTGAAACGATTTCGCCCTAAACAAGAAGAGGTGGTGGTGCTCAGGAACCTCCTTCACAAAGAGACCGGACGGGATGAACTCTCTTCGACTATTATTCTGAATGCTAATGCCAGTGATCTTCTACCCGTCAGACGCTGGCCAGTCAAAAATTACATTGAGCTTGGCCGGCAGCTCGTTAATAAGTATCCCAAACTTTGTATAGTGTTTACAGGTGCTCCAGGTGAAGCAGAAGTTGCAGATCAGTTAGCAGAAAAGGTAGGTTCAGATAGGTGCATATCTCTTGCTGGAAAGATAACCTTCCGCCAACTTATGGTACTTTTCACAATGGGAAACTTGCTTCTAACAAATGACAGTGGGCCTGCGCATTTCGCCACATTGACTAACATCCGTGTAATAGTACTCTTTGGCCCTGAGACGCCCACTTTATTTGCCCCAAAAGGGCCACAAGTTCATGTGGTTTGGAAAGCCTTAGCGTGCAGTCCCTGCGTTAGTGCATTCAATAATCGTCAAACAAAATGTCGAAACAACATATGTATGCAGAGAATCTCAGTCGATTGTGTCTTTCTTGAAGTATGCAAAATCTATGAAGAATCTTTAAACAAAGACCCACAAGAAATGGCAAACGAGTTTGTTATCAAACCTCAAAGATCAATGGATGTTCAAATTCATGAATTACGTTCCCCCCAAAAATGATAAGGCCGCCTTCCCCTCCGTTATAGTTTGACAAGTCATGGTTGGATTGGGGGCAATCAATCCCGTTGGTATAATTGTATCGTTTACAACACTTCCTGAACCAGTTGTTTGGTCCTAATAGCTTGCCTCAATACCGATAGATGGTCTTGCTGCATCATTTACTATTGTTTTACTTTTATAAGACAAGATTTGCTGACATACTGTTTTTTGTAAAAAAATCAACTTGGGAACCGGTGAAATGAATAGACTTGATGAGCTTGAAAATCGAAGCATATATATTATTCGTGAAGCTTACAGCCAATTCGAAAATAAAGCTGCCCTATGGTCAATGGGCAAAGATTCCACTGTACTTCTGGCGTTGTGCCGAAAGGCTTTCCCGGGAATAATTCCTTTTCCCGTAATCCATATTGACACTGGTAGAAAATTTGAGTGCATGTATGCCTTTCGTGAAAAATGGACCAAACTGTGGAACCTCAACCTGGTTGTAACAAAAAACACCTCTACGGCTGCGAAAAAAATAAACCATACCGATAAATTATCCTGTTGCAGCCTGCTCAAGACAGAAGCTTTAAAGCAGGTTATAAGCCGGCATAATTTCGATGCAATTATGCTGGCAATACGTCGTGATGAGCACGGCATTCGTGCCAAAGAACGACACTTTTCGCCTCGTGATAATAATTTCAGGTGGAATTACCAGGACCAGCCGCCCGAGCTGTGGGATTTTTTTGAATCGAAAACAGAGCAGAATACACATATTAGAATTCATCCTTTGCTTGACTGGACAGAACTGGATATCTGGCAATATATCAAAAGAGAAAATATTCCGACCATAGAGCTTTACTTTTCAAAACAAGGCAAAAGATACAGAAGCATCGGGTGTGCTCCGTGTTGCGAGCCTATGGAATCAGACGCTCGCAACATCGATGAGATTATACTCGAACTCAGAAACACAAAAATTGCGGAACGCCAGGGCAGGGCCCAGGATAAAGAAGCTGCTCACGCTATGCAGCAATTAAGAGCCCTTGGATATATGTAAAAAGAACATACTATGGAAAATCTGAGAATCGTAGTCGCAGGCCACATAGATCATGGCAAAAGTACCCTTATCGGGCGGCTACTCTACGAGACTAACTGTCTGCCTCAAAACGTCATAGAAAATATTGAGAAATCCGAAGCACTCGGTTGCAAAGAAAGATTTGCATTCGTTACGGATCAATTGGAAGAAGAGCAGGCCGGAGGCATTACGATAGATACCACTCAGGTCGAGTTTAAGACCGCCAAAAGAAGCTATACCCTTATCGATACGCCAGGCCACAAGGAATTTCTAAAGAATATGGTCACAGGAACAACAAGAGCAGATGCCGCAATATTGCTCATTGATGCATCACAAGGACCTCTTGTTCAGACCTATCAGCACGCATACTTGATAGCCATGCTCGGAATAAGACAGATTCTTGTTGTTATAAATAAAATGGATATAAAACTTTACAGTAAACCTGTGTTCCGGGAACGATCTGAAGAAATAACTGACTTTCTTAAAAAACTTAACATGGAAATTATCGCTATTGTTCCCGTTTCAGCACAACATGGCGAAAATATAACAGAAAAAAGCTACAAAATGCAGTGGAATAAATCACCCACGTTAATGAAATCATTAGATTATTTCTCCAGTCTAAAAAATCCGCCCCAACTGCCACTGCGACTCATAGTTCAATGTCCTTATGTTACCAATGGCGAAACCACCATTTTAGGCAAAGTCACCTCCGGCAAGCTGCTTAAGAACCATCAACTTACCTTTGGCCCAACCCACTTCACCGCAAAGGTCCTCGCTATAGAAGTATCAGGTCAAGAAAGGGCAACTGCCGAATCCGGAGAATCCGTCGCCATTGTTCTGGAAAACACGACCAATATCGAAAGGGGGCAGGTGGGTTTTGACATTCGCCACCCTCCGTTAATTACAGATTATCTGACTGCAGATGTTTTCTGGATCGGCACTGAGCCATTAAGAACCGGCCGCAAAATAGATTTCTTATGTGGAACCCGGCGTTGTTCGGCACAGGTAGAGAATATCTCAAAAATAATCTCCCCCGTTAATCTGGAGGTCATCTGTACTGACGCCGATGAGCTTCAGGACTCACAAGTCGCAAGTGTGAAAATTAAGCTCGATTCTCCTGTGTGCGTGGATCCATTTGACAAACTCCCTGAGCTGGGAAGGTTCGCTATAGTACAGAATGGCAGAATAACCGGAGGCGGTGTTGTTAAGTAATTTTTTTTTCATCTGTAACCAACTGCAATATCTGAACTTATGGAATTACTCGAAAAAAAGTTTAAAAAATCCAAATTTTCCATAAGAGATTTTGTGCATTTCTCTCATTAAGTAACAGAAGCTTAATGTTCAGAGCCCTTAAAAGAAGCGTTTTTAGTAGGCTTAAAAATGATTGTTGGAACCCAAAATATGAAAAAGGCATCGAATATCGTGGTAAAGATATTGGCAATAGTCCTCTTGGCGGCAGCAGTTCTAAAAGGTTGGCAATTGCTTACCGAGCCGGTTGCTAATAATGATATCTGGTCATACAGGCCGTTCCTG
The DNA here is from genome assembly GCA_019456195.1 of Planctomycetota bacterium. Lineage (GTDB taxonomy): Bacteria > Planctomycetota > Phycisphaerae > Sedimentisphaerales > Anaerobacaceae > NIOZ-UU13. The sequence goes on from VRUK01000013.1 coordinate 45,480, forward strand.
ATTCTAACGGTCGAATTTGAGCTTGCCTTAGCTATATGGCTGCTGTCCGGCCTGTTCAAAAAAGCCGCCTGGCTGGCCGGCTTGTTGTGTTTTTCCGCTTTTTCAGTTGTAACGCTCTATAAGGCCCTCACCGGCGCCGACTCCTGCGGCTGCTTCGGCTCAGTACATATAAATCCCTGGATTACCCTTCTTATTATCGACCTGCCCGCAGTAATGGCCCTATTAATATTCCGGCCGGGATTGTCATTACCGCCCGCTCTGTCATTCCTGCGTAAGCAGAAATCTATTAAGAACCTTCTCAAAGAATTCCTTGCGCCGCTGCCGTCTGCACCGCGCTTCGCAATGACCGCTTTCTTAACTATTTCAATCCTCGGCATCTCCGCACCAATTTTAGCCTTAAATGAGCCGCCTCAGGTTACCTCTTCGTACGAGATACTCGAACCCAAAACCTGGATCGGCAAAGAACTCCCTATTCTCGAACATATCGACATTGCCGAATCTCTAAGAAAAGGCACATGGCTCGTTTTGCTCTATCACTACGACTGCCCCGATTGTGGCACAGCAATCCCAAAATATGAACAAATAGCCAGAGATCTGGCTGGCAACGAAGATTTCCTACGAATAGCCCTGATAGCGGTTCCGCCGTACGGCCAGGGCCCGGCAAGCGAAAATTCACCCTGCACCCTCGGCCAACTGGCCGAGACAAAAGAATGGTTCGTTACAACACCCGCCGTCGCCTTACTAACAGATGGCAAAGTTACATCCGCCTGGGAAGAAAAAGCACCGGATTTAGACACAATTATCCAACAAATAGCAAAAAAACAGAAAAATTCGGAAAAATCGCGATTTTTTTCATCAACAAACAACTTAAAACATTTGCGATAATGAAAGGGGGTGAGAATGATGGAAGTCATGGATGATTGGTGAGAATTTTTATCAGGGAAAAACTATTATTAAAGAATGTAAATATGGGATTTTATTAAATTAGAACAAGGAGAAATACAATGAAAAACAAAAAAACGAAACAATTGATATTTTCTATATCATTGGCAGCCTTCTTGATTTCAGGTTCTTACCTGTTTTCTACGGCATTGGGCTGCGGTTCTTGGACTTGTCCTTCAAACGGAACCTATCAATGTGATACCGATTCAGCTTATACATCGACTATTGATTGTTTTCCCACGAAGTGTTCCGGGGAAGATTGTACATGGTTTTCCTGTGGCACTGCACCTGCCATGCCTAAAAAGAAATGCCTATATGGAACAGGATCAAATTACACATATTGTTCAGAACTTACAATAAACTGCAGCGATTATTCTTCCACGATAAGTGTGTTTGGATGTCTATATTCATGCACTTGTAATATTTGGGATGGAAGTGAAGTAGATTGTTTGGAAAGCGGTTCATGGACATTTGATTGTGATCTGATAGAATGAGTTGATTACGGTGTGCCTGAATTTCAGGCACACCGTAATTATTTAAGTTGAAAGTAAAAAGGAGATAAAGACAATGCACTACAAATACCTCGAGAATTTAAATGTATTTTCAGTTTTAATCTGTTTTTTTTGTATTTCACTCTCCGTAGAAGCAAAAGGCACACAAAATATTCGTTTACAAATAGAAGATTTAATACAAATGGCCGCTGCTTCAAGAGAAGAAATAACCAGCATCGATATAACTTATGAAATTAATCAAACCATGCCAGAAAGCCTGAGGGAAAAAGGAATAATTAATGCTCCCAGCGATATTAAACGTAGACTTTTGGTTGATTTAAATAGCATCTTTTTTTATGAGGAGAGGTCAATCAAGAGATATAATTCCCGAGAAAAAGAAACAAAAGCAATAGAGACATATGATGGTCAAAATAGAATGATATTTCTACCTGAAAAAGAAATTGGAGGGATTGAAGAACAAGAAATTGACAAAAAAAATCTTAAAAAAGCGTTGATGGTGAAGATACCACCACTTATTGCCGCGTTGATGTACCCTCCTAAAAATGACGGGATTGGCGTTGATGATGGGAGCATGGTTAGTTTACTTAAGCATGGAACTCTTCGTAAAAAGACGGAAACTGTAGACGGCCGTGAGACCTACGTTGTGGATGCCGAATTCAATGGTATCCGATATGCAACCGTATGGTTGGATATTGAAAGAGGAGTCATGCCTTTGCGATCAGTAATGTATGGAGCTACTGGAGATATACGTTTTGACCAAAAAATCACTGACATAAAGGAATTTGATAATGAGAAGGGTAATAGATTTTGGCTTCCGGTGTCATTTGAATATACGAAGTTGATAAAAGGTGAGAAAATGACCATATCGAAAAAAATTGAATCGGATAAAACTCGTATCAATTTACCCACTGAGCGCAGCATGTTTCGAATCACATTTCCACCAAATACAACAATACATGATTCAGTCATAGATTTGACGTATCAAATACCCGGAAATGAGTTTGAGTCGGAGAATTATCTAACAGGATCGAGTAATGAAGAAATAGATAATAGTGCTCCTAAGTTGACCGCTTACAAAGACAAGAGCATGGCCCAGTCAGATCAAAAACCTGAAATATTAGCCAGCAATTCTACCGCTGATAAGCTTCAGAATAAAAGTAGTTATACCTTGCTTGGCTGTATTGCCGTAATACTTTTAATTATAGTGGCTTTTTTTATGTACACGAAGTTTTCTACGAAAGTAGAGTGATCAGAAAAAGTATTGAACCGTTTCAAGAAATTGCATAAGGACAAGTTTCTATTATCTTAGAGAGTGTCTTTATCTAAATACCGAGGAGTACTATTATGATGCGAAAACGAAATATATTTTTAATGTTAAGTGTCGCCTTGTTTTTCTTTTCTTCATTGTGTTTCTATTTATATGCTAATTCCCGAGAAAGCCGATATGTGAATCATGACTCCACAATAAACACTTCTTCGAAAACAGACCTTATATCTGCAAACCTTTCACGAGATGTTGGAAAAGTCTTGTCCGGAGAAATTATTATTGAAAAAGTACCCATCAAGAATGTCTCAAATAGAAAATTACAGTTACGAATAGCCAGTACTTCCTGCGGCTGTGCGGAAGCCATACTTGAAACCGAAAATCTTAATCCGGGAGAAGAAACATATATATCGGTACACTTAAATACCTCAAGAAAATGGAAAAAAGGCCGATTCGAAGCAATGGTTTCATTCGAGATAACAGACGTATCAAGTAACAACATCCCTAAAGCAAGCGTTATAAAAAAATTAGAGGTGCTGGGACAAATAGACCCAAATGAAGGCATATTCCCAACAACAATAATTGTTGGCAAAGTTCGACCTGGACATGGTATAATCACGAATGAATTTCAAATAATGTTAAATTCATCTTTTGATCTAAATAAAAAAGCAATTCACTGGGAGAACCATCAGGAACACTTAGATAATAATTTTGTCAGGTTATCTGGTTCTAAAAAAAACAATATCTGGGGTGGGGATATTGTTATCGATTCAAATAAATTGCCTCCCAGAGAGAAGATAGGGGAAATAATTGATACAGAAATAAAATTTCCAATTAAATATAAGGGGAAAAAACACTGGTTAGCTCTTAATATTATTGGGGGTATAGGGAGTTTTGTCGAGAGTAGTCCCAATATGATATTTTGGAATAAAAATAATTACAGCAAGAACATTACACTTTCACTTGATGCTGTTGGCAAAGCCAAAATGACAGTTACAAATATTTCTTGTGAAGAAAAAGGTTGTTTATCGTATAAAATCATTGATAATGGAACGTCCTATCCTAAAATCATGGTAGCTCAGAAGTCTGACACAAATAAGGGAGATATACTTCGAACAAAATTGAGAATCGAAGTAAGCTGCGGTCAAACAGGTAGTTATGTTGTGGTCGTTCCCGTTATGATTATTTAACCTGAACCGAACGGAACCTTTGAATAAGATAAGATCAGTCTTCCGCAGACATTTTTAGAATTGCTTTCTCGATCACAGATAATTATATGTAAACCTTTCTCATGCTCAGAGTTTTTGATCTGATGTACAAAAAAATGGTGAGAACACTAACAATCACTAGCAATAGTCGCAAAGTCACCGCTATGAGCGGTGCCCATGTCTCCCCTGTAGTATTGCGTAAGAGTTGACTGGCTGGGATCAAACTGCGTGTAAATTCAGTATCGCGAAAACTAGGCACTACAACACTTGGATTTAATGCACTGCCCTCAACATGCATAAAATGTAAAACAAGGCTTCCAAAGATAAAAAGTAACGCGAAAGTAATCCAGGCAAATATTATAATCCTCTTCATGTGCCTTACACGAAGTGCAACTTTTGTCAAAATATCTTGAACCATTTTCACGTTGTTAGAATTTTTGTCAGTGCTGTCGTATATATGTTTCAACTGTTCTTTTTTGAAATCAATTTCTTTTGTCATGTTTCACTTCTCCATTGGTAACCGCTCACGTGTATTTTTGTAGTTTTGGGCAACACAACCAACATCAAATATCCACTCTTAAATTTCATTTTACTTTATGACACATTCAAGGTTGCAATTCAAGTTAATAATAAATATTTTTTTAAGTGGAAGGACACGTTCGCAACTCTCTTTCTCGTGCGGAATCTTTGGGGCTGTACCACATAACTGCTTGTTCGGTCTTGTCGATTCGGAAACAAGCCATACCCTTATCACTCAGAGCATACCGCGAGTGAAACCGAAAGTGGGCCGTTCCAGCATAGTTTCTTTTTTCTTCTCATCTTCACAATCAAAATTAACCTCATTATTGACCTAAGAGCTTCCTTGTCAATCCCAAAATCTCGAAAAGTCAAGTCTTTTTGGTCTATCCGTCCAATTGGAAAAACAAGGAAAAACCAAAAACATCAACTTATTAATTGCTGGAGAGAGAAGGCTGAATTCGAGCATCGAGAATCCCGGATTGCATGATGCACGAGTGTTGTGCTGCCTGCGGTTCGGCACTATTTTTTTTACTACGTCCCTCACGGGACTTCCGTATTCTGTATGTTCCTCATGCTGGCCTCTGGTAGAAATGCTATATATCTCATAATCGCGGCTAAGTAGCTTTACAATGATCGTGGATAGTTTACACGCGGAATTTACCACCATTTAAAGGTGTTTTCAGTCAAAAACGCTCACACTCAAAAACAAAAATATAAATTTTCAAAATTTTTTATCTCCTTTTCTAAAAACAACTTACGAGCAACAAGCCACGAAATATAGCAAAATTTTCGAATCAAAACTGCACACTCGTCTAATTATAGAGGGAGTATTTTTTTACTCCCTTAGTTTACCCGAGTTTACCCCCGAGTGCTGCTAACTTGACGCGCAACAGGGGAAGAACTACTCACTTGACCTACAACAGGGGGCCTAAGCCGACAATATGAAATCTGAGATAAGAGATATGATATCCCAAACTTTAGCTCACTTTAGGCACTTTAGCCCACTTTTCACTCATTTTCTCTCTACAACTGTAGAGAACTCTCTACAAATCAGACCTTATTATGCAAAACAAACCCAAAGTCAAGTACCCCTAAATCAACATAAACACTTACGTAACAATGAGATACGAAATTTTGGACATTTGGTTATTCAGACAAACAAAGCCAAAACAAACCCAATTCAAACCCAATTTAACCCAAAACAAACCCAATTAAAGCCAATTTCAAAGCCAAACAAACCCAATTTCAAATGTTCAGGAATCAACTACGTTTACAAAAGACTTTTTCCCGTCATATGCCCCGGCCGGGTCAAGCCAAAACAATCCAGTACTGTAGGTGCGATATCAATCCCACGAGGCTTCTTAGTATTGATTTTGGAATTACTTAACAAAACACCCGGCATAAAAGACGGATCAAAAATATGGTCTCCAGACCAGCTTGAAGTATTATCCTCAATCAGCTTAATTGGCGCCCCACCGAGAGCGGTTTGCCAGCTAAAGCGATACCCGGGTTTTAGCCCGGCTATCAAGTCCGGACCTTTATCCGTCAGTGGCCCGCCATCATAGATTTTCTGACCACGGTAAACCCTGTGAACAACTGGGCTTCCATTCTCAGGGTCAACAAGCGGTTCGAGCCTTGCAGCTATTTCCCTGCAAAGTTTGTCGTATTGGGCACCGCGTTTGACAATGCCACTGCCTTCCCGGCTGGCTATGTTTATGTATATACTGGCAAATCCAACTGCATAAGCCCTGGTCTTTTGCCAGTCAACGTCTTGAAATAATCCGGAACCTTCTCTGTCATCGGATTTTTTCAAATGCATATATCCGTTTTCAATCAGCCACCGGTTAAGATGCACCTGACGTCTGAAGCCAGCAAAGCCATGATCCGATACAACGAAAAGGGTGGTTTGGTTATCTACTCTTTCAAGGGCCTTGCAGAGAATATTATCCATTTGCAGATACATCTCGTTAATCACATTGCGGTACGGTCTGACCTCCTTTTCATCATAAGCGGGATGCTGCGGGTCCCTCGTAGCCCAGAAGGCATGCTGCACGCGGTCGGTATGATCGAAAACAAAAGCAAGTAAGCCCTTGTCGAAACGATCTAATTCGTTCAAAAACATCTTTGTCCGTTCGTTCGAGATAGTTTCAATCTGAGACAGAAGCTCTGCAAATCCATACCGTTTGTGGCTGAGCGGATGTACCATCACCGGCATCCCTAATGTATGAAATGTCCCTATTGTATCTTCTAACCGTTGTCCAAACTCCACCGGATAGGTTATCGAAAAAGCCTGGTTGGCCGGGTCAATATTTATCGGATAGACAAAAAGCTTCAGGTGGGATTCAGACTCAAGCAATAAAAACTTTACCATCCCTCGAATGTGCCGCAGCCCAACTTTAAAAGCTATTTTTATCCATTGCGTCCACCTACCACAACGTGCCTCAATAATTGGTACATCTGCCAGATCAATAGTCACGGTATTTGAATTTTTCCTTTTTATGACCAAAGGTAGTTCTGTCTGTTTGCGGCGGCCTATCATAGGTCCCTTTAAAGATGTCCGGATAACCCTTCCCTTTTCCCAAGCTACTTGAATTACACTGTGAGGGCTTGGATCGTTTTTTGGAACCGTCTCTGTCGTATAGTAAAGGTATTGACCTTCGCTTCCCAGAAGATCAGGCACACCGAGTCCTGATAGAAATCTACCGGTTACTCTTTCCGGTGGGAAAGTAACCGGCCAGCGCATCACTGTAGTCGGTATCCCTGCGTCACTAGTATATCTCCAGAAACCATCACATTGACGAGCTTTTTTGTACCTGGTACCAAATATACCGGTGGAACTATTTCTCAGGGAAATATAAGGCATATAGTTATCCGGATCTCTGTGCAAAAAATCGAAAATGCCATGATATCCGGGCCGAGCACCTGTAGCTATATCCGACCAAGCCACAGGACTCATGGCAGGATTGCTCGTAGATAACGGTACAAATGTTCCTTCCTCAGCAAGCCTGGCAAAATTAGGAAGCATATTATCTTTTATCAATTCGGTTAGTATTCGTGGGTCCAGCCCGTCCATACCCAAAATGATATAGCGTTTATAACTGTGTTTTTTCTTTTTATTCATCTTTTCCCAACCGAAAGAGGTATTTGAAAAACGACATAAAGTAAGAGCAGTACCAACAGATGTGGTTTGTTTCAGAAATTTTCTACGCGCCATTTTCACTTTTTAGTACCTAATCTTCATAAAGAAGTTATTTTTACCGGTTTCAGTGTGTTGTCTATTGCAGGATGAGTTTGTAAGCAACTATGATGGCACAAGTCGCTATTGACGCAAATACCAAGCATACTATGACTAATTTCATACCAGATGTCTTTCTAAACCAATTAACCAGATGATGGCGAAGAAAAAAGACAACCGAAATAATAAGGCCCGCCGCCGCAGCGAAAAACGCCAGTATAGGGCCCAGAAATGTAAAAACATGTTGCATAGTATTTGGGTCTATATAGCTTGCAACCTGTTGATGCAGGTTACCTGAAACATACCACAATAGACTTAAAACAATGTTCAGTATTGTATTAGCTGAAGAATACATAGTTTCCACCTTTAATAATAAACACAGCCACAATTCTCCTTGTTTCGACTTCCGTAGTTTGGATGTTTTCTAAAACTCATAACAAAATAGATAACGCACCAATTACCTTAAATAAAGTAAAAGAATTGTAAATCATAGAGTGCCTAACCAGTGTATTAGGGATTATTTTGCTTGCTGAACTGAACGGAAAGCATTGTCTCGGTAGATATATGTTATCGTAGCTCATTTGTTGTCCAGACGAACCAGGATTTTTTGAGCTTGCTTTGCAGAATTTGTTTGTGGGAAATTCCTTGTAAGCTGAACGAGCAACTTTCGACATTTCTCATACTGCTGATTTGAAAGCGCATCGGTTCCATGAGCCAATAATACCGGTGCGATACATGGACTGCTTCCATGGTCTTCAATTAGTTGTTCGCCAATTATTTTTGCAAGAATCTGCTGGTTTGTTTTACGAAGTGCCCACCATTTGAGATACATCAATTGTGGTAAATACCTTTGACATTGACGAGACTGTAATGCTGAGTCAATTTCTGCCAATATTTGCCTTGGTTTTGACAGTTTCGCCAGATATGCAAAATAAGAGGACATTAGTTTGCCGTAAAGTAAACTACCCGGAAAATCTTTTGCAATCTGTCTGCATTTTTTTGCGGCGGTCACATCGTCACCGCACTTGCCATAACCTTCCGCGACCTTTAATCTTAGCTCGACGACCTTTTCTTTATCATCAAGAATATCAATGACTCCGGTCAACAATCTCTCAGCTAAGTCCGGCCGTTGGTTTTTAATGCACTTTGTGCTTGCTGCAAGAGTCCAGTCAACCACAGGAAAGTTTTTATCCTGAGACTTGGCTTTGTATTTAGCTATTGCAAAAGCCATTTTAGGCCGGTCCACCCGTAACAAGCAAAAATCCGACATTACATCAAGGTTGCTCGATCCTACTTGGGCGAACAAAGACTCTGACTTGTTCCAGCCAGCATCGTCCTCGCAAAGATATAACAAGGGCAGTACAAAACTATAATAAGATAGGTTTGAAGACTCAGGATTAGTGATAATCAGTTGAGTAATAATATTAGCAATTTCCATAATCCTGCTTTGCATCCTTAAGTCATAGTATCCCAATAGAAATATTGACTCTGCAGCAGACACTTTTTGAATGTTCAGTTTATGTGAAAAGGATTCGTGGTAAGTCCAGTACAACTGCTCAGCAGGTGGAAGAAGGTAATCGAGTTCCCCTTCGCACTTTCCAATGGGAGGGAGTTCCGGCAGTATATCGAGGCTGACAATATCCTCAAGCGACTTTTTTTGTCTGGATTCAAGACCCTTATTTAGCAATTCGACAAAATCATGAGCGACTTTCAACCTTCCTTGCAAATCATGTAGAAAGGCATTTCCAGAGTATTTGGAAACAAGCATTTCGAATAAACCATCCCCGATTTCTATCGCTTTGGCGTTTCGCTTGTTCTGCACTAATTGCTCAAATTCAATATACTGGTTATCTTGCTCTATCTGTGCATTACAGTATTTACCTTGCCCAGAATAAATTGATAACAAAATCAATACAATAATTATCAATACACACTTTTGTTTTTGCATGGCTTTGCTATTGCTCCAAACTCGATACGGAACTTGTGCGTATAAGAGCAGCCTTATACACCTGAACTGAATCAACCATATTGGCCGTAAAATCCAGTTGGCCTTTTTCGCAACTCCAGAGTTTTTTTGAAAGTGGGGCATACATGGATTTCAATTCAGAAATCGAAAAGTCCTTGGGAGCTTTGACTTCAATTTTCACCGGCCTTAAGGCTTTTCCGAATGCAGGTGTATACAACTTGTTATTCTGCTGCTCGTTAAAATATCGATTGTCGAAGACTATTATTAGTATAGCTTCATCGCCGCATAACAGACTTTTGGCCACGTAATTATTATCTGCTGTTGACGCCCAGTTGACAGGTTCTCCTATTATTAACAATGGTTTAAGTTGCTGCAATTCTCTATTCAGCCGCACAAATGCATCTTGACTTAACCGGTCAGATGAGAGTGTCCCCCTATATAATATCCCTTTGGCACCGGCAGCAATGGCACAGTAAACCAGGAACTTGATCTCCTCAGGAGTTCGATTACTTCGTAAAAATATAGAAGTCTCCTTGGAATTAATGGGGATACAAGCAAGATATCTATTTGGTGCAACTGCCTTTTTTGCATTAGCGGCAAGCCAGAAAAATGGACAAAATCGTTCAGAAGCCTTTGTGTCGGATTCATATGCTTGTTGCGCCAACATGACAGGATTCATAACAGCAACATCAGGAAGTGGACCAAATTTATACCATGTTTGAGGTTTACCGGCACGGCATATCCACATTTGTAGTAGAAGATGTGGATTTTGTGAAAATCTATTGTAGTAGTCGTCTACAAATTTCATGGCTGCCTCTTCGTGGGTGCCATATTCATGGGCAGGACAACTCATGATCTGGACAAAGAAACTTTTCGAATCTAATCCAAGTTTGGGATTAGGAAAACCACCCTCTGATAATAAAGTAAATTTGTTTGATGCCTTTACTATTCTATGCGTCCGAAATTCCTGCTCATTTGATTCTGCGGATATAGCTATATGAACGTATTCTCCGAGAACTGGACGTCTCAACATTTTAAATACCAGACAACCTTTGTCACCTGGAATCAGGTTATTATTTATTGACTGATAATTGTCGCCAACATTAACTCCTGCTACCTCCAAAAGTCGAATACTCAAAGGCGTTTGTGTATTATTTTGGCCGTACACATAAACTTTGTCAAGATCTTCAGAAAAACCTACATACGAAATCCAGACAGGTGCATGTTTTATAGAAAGTAACGTCTCTGAAATCCGGCCTGTCTTGCCATAAATGAAACATTTAAACTTGCTGTTATCTGGTGGAGTTTCCAGTAGTTTAACCAGAAGTTCTCCATTTTGCCCCGGCATTAAAACAGGCGGGGATAATTTTGAACATAAATAGTTTACTTCTGCACCATCTTCTTTATATGATTTTCCATCTTTAACATCTAATATAAGTCTAAAGAGCTTGAGTTGACTAATTGACATAGGCTCTTTGTTTATATTTTTAAGAAAAAGCCGGAACTCACCTTCATCGAATTGACTACGCTGATGAAATTCCGAGCCCGTAATTACAAGTTGATCTTCGGTCGCAATATGCTCTGATGAACTGGAACATATATTAGATGCCAGAAAAGAAAATGCAAGAAGTGTGGTTAATATTATCTTGACAACATTCCAATTTGGCCTGATAGGGTAGTTGTTGTGAATATTCATACCAGACTCATTTAATTCCAAAACACGGCCGGTTCACTTTTTTACGGGCAACTTTTCGTTCGTAAAGCATATACAAAGAACTACAGATAAAAAAGTAAAAGTATATTAAATATCTATCGTAAAAAAAGATTTGAAAACAAGTTTTTACAATTTGCATTCCCATTGTGTTGTTTCAATCGTATAGAATTACATTCATAGACAAAAAACCCTGTGGTTTACATGGTTATCCCGAAAAAAGATATCGGTTATTAAAAAATACGGTTTTTATTTGAAGTTCAACAGAGATGCTAATACTCCCTGGAATTGAGTTCGGCGTTGAGTTCCTTGAGTTGTTCAAGGGCACTCGGAATGAACACCATTGTGGAAAATAGGTTCATTGCCGGACATCTGGTCAATTGCCTTTGAACGGGGCAATCTCTTATATCCTCTGAGATACTCTCCTGTAATAAGTCATCTACTCTTAAAGTGGTTCTGAATCCCAAAATGTTGATTGTTTTACTTCGATTTTTCAAAATTGGGGAAAAAACATCGAGAATCATGAGTGATGGTATAGGTTTTTGTTGACAGGAAAAGCCCTTTTTGATATTGTTATTAGTGTTGTTCAAAGGTTCAGAATTGATGTGATTTCTGAACCTTTTTGTGTGTCACGATAAGATCCACGCGATAGTCCGATGTACGGTCATTTGTTCCCCTCAGGTTTCGCAACACTCTGGGCTTTTCTTTTCTATGGCCGAATTGCCTTAGCCTTGCTCAATGAAAAACCTTTTACCTCCTTCGTGTGTCGATATCCCCATAAACCTTCCACATCCTTGAGAAAACAGTGCAAATAATAATAGACTTATCCAGACAATGTGTTTTGTTTCATAGAAATTCTTTTCTTAAAATTAGTGTTACAATTAAAAAGCCCCTGTGGATACATTAAGGAGTGAAAGAACAAGATAACCACAAGGGCTTCAAGTTTCTATGCAATACTTTTAGATAGAGCCTTCCAAGCAATCTCCAATTTCTCATGCCACACTTTGGCTACCAAAGACTTGCCGCACAATCTCTATATCAACAATATTGCCTAAGTAAGTGAACACCTTGACATTATAGAGCTTCCCATCAATCTTTCGATTAACCACCCTGCATTTGCCGCCTGATGGTTTCTTGAGGGAACGGACATACTCAATCCGATACAGGTTTGGCTTGTCTTGCTTCAAGCGGATTAGAATCGGTTTTTGTAGATCAGATATCTGTGCTGAGGCCAGGAGAAATTCTGCTGCTTCCAGATCTTTATGCTCAACATGTTCAAACGCATCAACTGTAACCAGCAACTTTCCTGAACAATTTGTGACTGAGACTTTCTCCGCTGCCCCACCGATGGGCAGAGTACGTTTGGAGTCCATACTTGCAAGCCGAATCTTTCCTTCGTCTCCTTGCGGATCTTGCCACTCACCTTCGTCATTTAAACTTGATGAATCGCTATTGGATGCAGCCAATGCCGCAAGAACAACAAAAAAGAGAACGACAGCTGCAAGTGTCCCCACCCAATCATCCTCTTTCTCAGTATAGGGAGTGCCGTCTGCACGGTATTTCGTCACCGACTTCGTACAGCCATAAAGGCTAATCGCAAGTGCTGCCAATGCTGTATCGGTCAAAAACTCTCTTCTTGAAACAATTCTCGATTTCATAAAAAATATCTCCTTCATCGTTATTAATCTGATTCTCAATATTGGTTGTCAAAATAGCCACCGTGGAATTCATTTGCGAAACATTCAGCCCCACAACTTTTCTACCGCTCTTGTGGCATCAGGGGCTATTACATCGGCATAGACTTGGGTTGTTTTGATACTGGCGTGGCCGAGTTGTTTTTGGACAAGGCGAAGATTGTAATTGCTGGCTTTGTAGAGCAGGCAAGCGTAAGTGTGGCGAAGGCAGTGGATAGAGTAGTGTGGAGACAAGTTTCCTCGGGCTGCTATTTTCTTGAAAACGTTTTGCAGAGCCCTTGTTGTCATGTAGTGCTTTGTGTTGCTCGACAAGATGAGTGGAGCCATGGAATCGGTTGGTTCCCCAATAGCCTGTTTCCACATCAAATATTCTTGACAGTGTTTTTTGAATTCGTGATTGATCTGGACAAGTCGTGCTCTGTTGCCTTTGCCTTTTCTTACGAGGACAAAGAAGGCTTTCCCGTCGAGATAAAGGTCTCCACAGTTCAGTTGAGCCATTTCCATAACACGCAGGCCGGTTGAAATAGCAAGGTTGATGATAAAGTAGTCTCGGTAAGCAATCCTTTGTCCTTTGTTTATTGCTTTTTCCGCTGAGAGCTTTGCTGTCCTGATTAGTTTTCTTGCATCCCTTATGGAGAGGCATTTCCCAGGATCTAACACCCAGTTGAGTTTGGTTTTCTTTTGCATATGCGACCTCCCAACAAGAAAAGGTTCGCACAACTGATGAAATATGAAGCTTTGAAAGAAGCTAATTGACGTATCTAACCGTCGATAAATGACTTGCAACATGGGATGAGAAACAGTTGGTACTTTATAAATGTTACTTCATGATAGTCTGTTTTGAGGAAAGTGGGACGAAAATGGATGTATCGTCGTGGTTAGGAGTGAAAAAACGAAGGACTTGTTATTTTTCGAAAGATTTTCTTAAGCAAAAAAAGCTTCATATTTCATCAGAAATATGAAGCTTTTGACTACGAACCGATACTATTATAGCACTTTGGGAATCTAAATTAAGCTTCTTTTTATTTTTTTTTTCGGGGGCCACTACGGTGCTACCGAGCCTAACGGTTCGACCCCTTAGAGGGCTGGTAACGTAATGCACTCGAGGCTCGATAGCTCTTTTCAACATTATCGCCGGTTTGACTTCAATTGCGTTTTAGCAAAGCCCATTTATCTTGTCATCCACTCGGCCAATTAAATCCTTTACCATATCAATCACTTCTCCCAAGCTCTCTTCTTTAATCGGTGATTTCTGCTCCATATCAACAAACCTGGCATCCGCCGTTTTAAAGAATTCAACTGTTTAGTACATCGTAGGGCAAATCGGTTGATTTTTTATATAGCAAGTTTCTCTTGGCAATTTATCACTTTGAACAACAACTGGCTCTTTGCCAAAAATCGCATCAGCACATTTAGTGCTCTTGACCCACCAACTACGCCCATATGCTTGCCAAGAATATATGTTAAAAAGCGACACTCCAGAAACTGCGATTCAAAGACATTGGAACAGGTTAGGAAATAAGCTGTTTCGCAAAAAAGGACCCATCCCTAACGGGTATCATGGGAATAATCTTTATAGTTGGAACTCTTTTTGAATCCATGCTTTTCCGAAAGATTTCCGTGGTGAAATACCGTTCCCCTCGACGGAATACCTTTATCACAAACTGAAATAGCCCGCGGAAAATCTCATTGCAGCTTCAATAATTAAAACGTCTCTCATAATTCTTGCGATCCATCCATTCCAGAATAATTGAAAGAACACATATCTGCCCATTGGTATCTTAATGAACTTTTTGATCCTCCTTAAATACTTGACAGTACTCTCCCCCTGAAAACCACAATGTTTATATACTTATCAATTGATATGTATCTGTGGAACAGCAATTAGCAAGCAATACAGAGAATCATGAAGTCCGGATGTTCAGATCGCCGACTTTAGAAACCGTAAAAATGGTCGAAAAA
Organism: Planctomycetota bacterium; assembly: GCA_019456195.1. Taxonomy (GTDB): domain Bacteria; phylum Planctomycetota; class Phycisphaerae; order Sedimentisphaerales; family Anaerobacaceae; genus NIOZ-UU13. The sequence continues at coordinate 60,493 of VRUK01000013.1, forward strand.
ACCATCGATAAATACAGCGGGGAATTCAAAAAAACGCAACTCTGGCAAAAGCTCCCAAAAAAAGTCATGTGGCCCACCTATCTTATCATTTTAGAGTATTTAGAAGAAATAAACCGAATCGTTATTTCAGGCAACGGCGTCATCACATATATCTGGGATCCCGAGTTGGCAAAAAAGTATCTTGTGAAAAAACATCTCCATTATGATGACGTCAAAGAAAAATGCAAAAGTTAAAGTTGTTTTTGAAAACGAAAAACTGAAAGAAGCGTACGAGAAACTTCCGGAAACAGACCCCCTCAGGAAAAAGATTGATTCTGTTATTGAAAGAATCAGAGAAAAACCCATATTTGGTCAGCCAATCGCTAAACGACTCATCCCAAAAGAATACAAGAAAAAAGGGGTTGATAATGCTTTCTGGGTTGAGTTAAGTAAGGGGAAGGGCTGGCGGCTGATTTATTCTTTGAAGTCATTTTCGGAGATTGAAATTGTTGCGATTATTTTAGAATGGTTTACGCGTCATAAAGACTATGGAAGAAGGTTTGGGTATGAGTGAGAGAGGTGAAAATCGGGGACGATTTTTTATTTTAGTTTGGATTTTCATTGACTCTGGACAGAATCCCGGCAAGAGAAGGATTTATAAAGAATAAATTTATTATGTTATTAATATATTCCCCAGCCTTGCCACGGCGACGCTGGGCAGTTTCATTTCCTCCAGCTGAGATGTGGTTTAGATAGGTATCTTCTGGCTAATTCCGGATTCCATATCCAGACAACCCACCCTTCTTTGTCCTGCGCGATTTTCCCTGATTCTAAAAGATAATCAAATATTACGCAGAATGTCTGATAGATCGTTTTTTTGGAGAGATTTTGCCAAAGGGATTTCTTCTTATATTCCCCGGAATTTTCTTTTATGAATCTCTCGACTCGTAAGATCGTATCCAATTGCGGGTAATGCAGGATGTTCTTCTGTAATGCTGCTTGTGGCATGGTTATATCAATGTGTATAACTTTATAAACTTTTCGACAGGGGAGAGTTTATAAAGAATAGATGTGTTATGTTGCCAATATGTTCCCAAGCCTTGCCACGGCGACGCCGGGCAGTTTTATTTATGGAATTTGAGCGCCTTACTATTAATAATTAAATCGCCGTTCGTAGTTTTTGTGATTCATCCATTCCAGGATAATGGAAACTACAAGGATCCTGTTGTTCTCTACCGAGTACAATAGCCTCCAGGCATTCGGCAGATTATACTTCCAAAGATTCTTGATGTTATGTTTCTTCAGATATACCTTCGGAATCAGTCGTGTTGGAATTTGCATGCCGCAAAAAGCATTTGCCTCGATATCCTTAAATGCTCTGAACAGCCAATCATACATCTTTCTTTCATCCGCATTTCCGTTCCGCAATTCTTCAAATGCCTTATGAATCTTCTTATCAGTGAATTTGACTTTTGAGGCAAGCTTCATTTTCTCCAGAATAACGTCTTGTCTTTCATGAGAGAATTTACTTTCTCCGGATAATATATCCATCCAATCTTCCCTTCCGAATCGACCGATATTTTCCCCGAGTAAGACAGGTAGTCGATAATGACACAATAGGTCTGATACATCATCTTTTTGGGAAGCGTCTTCCACAAAGCTGTTTTCTTGAATTCTCCATCATGTTTTTTTACTGCGTCCTCTACCATTAGGATGGTGTCAAGTCTTGGGAATCGTAATATCTGTTTTGTTTCCACATTATATCAATGGATACAACATTATATAAACCCTTCTATAGGCTGTTCCTCACAAACATACAACATTTTTAACAACAGAACCCATCGTCAGGCACTTCCCATTCGACGGAGGTGTCTGTTTTCAATTCCAATATCAATTTAAGAGAAAGGACGGTGTACTATGCATCAGACTATTTGTGCGAAAGTTAGTAAGAGACTGTTATCAAAAGCCGACAGGCTTTTTACAGGCACACTGGACGGCAGAATAATCGAGATTCTGCAGAACGCCAGACGCGCCGGTGCAACGCAAGTAACGATCACAAGCGAAAAAGGACTCGTTACAGTCCGGGACAATGGCAGCGGGATTGATGATTTTTCAAAACTGCTCGATCTCGGAGATTCGGACTGGGACGATGCAATGGAGAAGTCAGAAGACCCTGCCGGAGTCGGTATCTTTTGCCTGGCACCGCGGGAAGTAACAATTTACAGCGGCAGCAGGAAGGTGTGTATAGCTGAGAATGCCTGGACAGGCGAGCCGGTTCCGATTCTGGAAAATACTGATTCCATAAAAGGCACAGTTCTTGCATTCAAAGATGAGCCGTGGAAATTTGAGACGGTTGAAAAACATGCGGTTTTCAGCGGTCTGACAGTTACAGTGGATGAACAGCAATGTGCAAAAGAACAGTTCTGCTCTGAGGATGCTGCCGATCATCCTGCATTGGGCTGCAAGATCGAAGTACGACTAAAGAAGACCCTCAATAAGTGGCATACACATTTCAGGCATGGGTACTATTCCAACGATGTTCTGGTCAACTTCCACGGCCAGGTGATCTCTTTTACGGATTCGCCGGTAAGTTATTCGGAGCTTACATTTCTGGTGGATATGACCGGAGAAGCTACAGAAATCCGGCTGATGCTGCCGGCAAGGACCAGGCTTGTTGAGGATAAGGCCTTTGAGGAACTTAAGGCCGCTATTGAAGTCGAGGCCTATCGTTTCATACAGAGGCGAGGTTCGCATAAACTTCCCTTTAAGGAATACAAGCGTGCCGAAGAGCTCGGTGTCAAGCTGCCGGAGTCTGAGCCTGTATTTGATGTGGGTCTTCTAAGCGGTGATACGCCTGAGCCTATAGAAGTACCGATGCCCGAAGATTTGCCTCTGAGCAAATGTTACAGAATGAGCAATGATTGCGAGGACGGTTGTGAAACTGATGAAGCTAATGTACATTTGCTGGCTGCAACGGGCAAATTCAAAGAGCCTTTTGTGCCGGTAAGCATTTCGCATTCCTATGATGGATATAGCTGGGCAGACCTGCCTACGATAGGTAAGGTTGATGTAACTGTGGGTAAGGAAATCGGCTGGAAAAACATTTGGAATGAAATGCTTATTGCCGTCGATTCACTGCAAATAGCGGTGCATACGAGCGATAACAAGGTATTCGAGTCTGATGTACTTATGGCGGTGCTTGAACAACCGGCAGACAAAAGAATCTGGAACTGTATGAATGTATATGTCACGCTTGAGGCCAGGACTCAGTTGAGTTCCACCGATATATGGTATCACTGCGGAGGCTGGAGTGATGAGGGAGACACCTGGGATACGCAGTTGTATCAATTCGAAGAGGATCTGGAGCAATTCTGGGCAGCCGTCATCGGCCCCGGGGAGTATCTGCGTTCGAAGATACGCCAGTGTCTTTTCGGTGTCGTTAAGGATTGGCAGAAAATAACCATCGAGGCGGACGAAACTATTTCAATTCTATATAAAGATGGGACGGAAAAGTTGTTCAAATCTTAAGGCAGTAATCCCGCCATCGTTTAGTTTCAAACCAATAAGTTTTTTGACGTAAAGTCTTTAATTCAAATTCATCAATTTAACCAGATGGCACGCTCAATAATAGTAGAGAGCGTGCCATTTTACTTAAAAGAAATGGAGGTAATTAAAATGGCTTTTAGACCAACAGAGTATTTGATATCTGGCGAGCTTGACAACACGGTGCAAGGGAAAGTGACCTTTGACTTGGAAGGTAACTTCCACAGGGACATTTGAGGAGCAAAGATCCGCTAACGAGGAAAGCCTGTATGAATTTCTGTCCCTAAGCCTTAGCAGAGAAACTAAATTTCCCACCCCTAATCATCGCTATATTGGAGGACAAAACTATGATTGCTCCACTCAAACAACCAGCACATAAAAAGACTATAAAACTTCTTCCACAGGAAAAAGAAGGTCAATACCAATTTTCAGGTAGATTCGTTGCCACTCGTGCAGCAATAGAGAAGTTCGGAGAAGCTGTCATTATTGCAGCCCATATTACACTGTTAAAAGAAATCAAGCATAAAGTTGGCCTGGATTATTTGCAGGTCTTTGACGTTGATGGTGAAAAGCTGTGGTTCATAGATGATGTGACACATGTCACCTGCTTGCTGCCGAGTGATTACTAACGTGCATTCGCAAATAATAATTCTATTTAAACGAAAGGAGCATTCGTATGGAAACATATTGTCAAAATCCGCTGTGTGAGAACACGGCTGTTAAAGAAGTACCTGTATCTGTGATAACACCGGCTGACCAGGTCAGGGCACTTTGTGCGAGTTGTGAAGAGGCCTACACCTGGGGCGTACAGCACGGCAAGATGATCGCCTGGCAGGGGATGTTTTGGATATTGGCTGTAGCTGACAGGGGCATAATAGCCCACATCTGTGTGTATAACAGCAAAGCCGAGGCCGAAAAAGGCATGGTTGAGTACCTGCGTGAGTACGAGAACTGCAATTTTTTAGAAGACATCAATCTTGCATATCTATGGCTTGCCGAACACGATGAGCGTCTGACTGTTGAGATCATCTCACAGGAAGTCAAATTCACAAAACTGGAGGATATAGGGGGCGACAATAAAACAGACTTGGCCCATGTAAACGACTTCCTGCACCAATGCGCCTTTGCTATCCTGACCAAAAACCCTCAGACCCGCGATCCCAATGTATCATTCGAGGCGTGGGCATACAAAGGTCTGCTGGACTTCCAGTCGGCTGAGCCCGTGGTCTTTGGACTTGGCTGCAACTGCCAAGATGCCCTCGATGCCCTGAATCTGAAGTTAAAGTAGGAATTTAATGCGAGGTGATACTTATGGAAAAACAGGAATTTACTATTGAGCCGCCACCTGAAGAGAGCGGCCCGGAAAAACTTTACAGGGTTGTCTATATTATTGACGTAAACGCAGCCGATCCGAAAAGGGCGGCCGGATTCACACATCAGATTATGACAGACCCTGATTCATTGCCGCCGGTTCTCCACGTTATTGATGAGGGTGGGAAACGAGTAGATATTGATTTAAGCGAAGAATATTGAAGGGAGAAGCTATGGAAAGATTTACCAAAATAACAATTGGCTTTGTCACGCAAATCTTTGAGAAAAACGATAAGGGCCGGTTTGTTTGTACCGCCCAGGAGTTCATTGCCGGCGAGCAGTGCGACTACGAAGATGCCGAGGGTAATCCCATTGAGCCACCAGGCTACGAATATCAACCATTCAATATGACTTTGTAAGTTCAGGAAGGAATAATGAAGATATCAAAAGTATTTGACAATAGTGGAGCGACGTTTGACCGGTACACGATAATCTTTGAAGGCCGATCTGACGCTTTGGGACTTAGTGACAACTGCGACAGTCCACAGGGCTTTAGTCAATTCGGCGTTGCTGTTGAAGGTCGGCATTTAGGCGGACAAATACAATTTGCATATCTGCCGGAAAATGTAAAGCTCCATGCCTACGAGCGGATTACATAGACAAGACTAAAACGTTACAGAAAGCGAGGTACAGAAATGGATAAAATCGAATTCAGAATAGCAGATGGAACAAAATACCAGGGTTATTTGTTCACATGGGAAGATTTATCTTTCGGCCTGACCAGAGACCGGGCGGCCTCTTCCAGTAACTGGAGTGTTGTAGAGCTCCAGAGCGGCTGTACAGTCATAGGCAAGCGGTTATCTACAAGAAAAGAAGCAATCAAAGAGGCACTTGAGCTGCTTAACAGTAAAGGTGCCCGGGCTGTCAAAAAAAGACTCAAAGAAATCTTTGCCGAACGAGGCAATACAAAGGTAAAGGGCAAGATAAAGACAGCACACTGCACATTGCCGGACAACAGGCTCAGTACCTTATGCGGTCGAATAAAAGGCGAGTATTGCCTGCCGGTTAAATATTTCAGTTATGCAAAAAGGCCTTGTAAAAAATGTCAGCGATTAGCCCAAAATAAGAAAGCCGGTTGAGGCAGTACTAAATCACAAATGTTAACCAAGGTATCTGTTTGTCCGAATACCAAGCAGATACCCATCTTTTTGAGGAGATAAATAATGAACGATTCAAAGAAAGCAAAAGTATGTCTGCAACGAATTGTCAATCTGTTCAAGGAAGGCGATATTCCGAAAGCGTTAGCGATTGCGACAATACCGCCGCAGGCTGACATTCCATCTGCGAAATGGAGTTGGGGTAATAAGGTACTGCAATTTTTAGCAGATACGTCTGATGCCAGGGGTTTTCGCCAATGGGAGCAAGCCTGCCGTAAGGTCAACAAGGGAGCTAAGGCCTTTCATATCTTAGGGCCAAAGGCCAGGACGATTAAAGAGACCGATGAGAATGGCCAGAAAACTGAGAAGGTTATACTAACAGGATTTTTCGCCATTGCTGTATTTAGAGCAGAGGATACGGATGGCGAACCCCTGCCTTATGAACCGGCGAGTCCTCCGCCATTGGCAGATGTTGCAGAGGAGTTTGGTCTGTCTGTAAGTTATCAAACTTTTGCCAGCGGGCACTACGGTTATTACCAGGGTAAGTCCAAAAGAATAGTACTTGCAACCCATGAGGCACAGGTATTTTTCCATGAACTTGCCCATGCCGCACATCATCGTATTGCAGGCAAACTCAAAGGCGGTCAGGTTCCGAGTCAGGAGATCATTGCTGAACTTACCGCGGCAACCTTAAGCAGGCTGTATTGTCCCGAAGCGAATCTTGGATTTTCGTATGAGTATGTCAAATCGTACGCCAAAAAGTCCAGAAAAAGTATCGAGCGGGCCTGTCTTGCGGTAATAAATACAGTCGGCAAGGTACTGGACGAAATTCTGAACACGCATTTGCAGTTAAAAGAAGAAGTGGCGTAGTACGCACAATCTCCACTTCTTTTAATCCCGCCCCTAATCAGCACCAAACCATAAATCCAAATTTCAAAAAGAAAGTGAGGTCAAAGATATAAAAATGAATAACAACATGAAAACCAATCGAACTTTTTTTCAGGAGATAGAATGAGAAAAGTAACAGTAAAATTAGAAATGAATGTTGTTATGTCAGTAGATGAAGGCGTTGAAATTTCAGATGTAGTTAACGAATTAGACTACCAGATAAATGACACTACCACCTCAGCTGATATTTTAGACACCGAGATCACAGACTTCGAAGTTCAAGACAGTAAGTAGTCCGCAAGATAGCAAATATATGCTTTTCAAATCAACCTGCACGCTCGTTTCGAGCAAAACCATAGTTAAGCGAAAGGAATAAGATTATGACCAAAAAAGAAATTAATATCGCCAGGATTATCTATGATGCGTACCCACATGCGGACCTGCTGCCTATTGACCCTGAACAAGACTGCGGCAGTCTGCAAACCTTGCTTGCAAAAGTTAACAGTAAAAGTATTGGAGACGGTTTGTTTAAGTTTATGGTAGTTGAGATCATCGAGGGTGGAGAAAGTACTCTCAATGGAGCGATCCGGGTCATGGAGCAAGCCAGAGAAGATGTTGAGGCGGTATTACAGGCCTTACACTCCGCAAGTGTCAATCAAGACAATATGATTTAGTAAATGGAAAGCGAGGTGAATTATGCTTATTGCACAAAATGATGAAAACGAAAGGCTGTTCACAGTGGAACTTGGCTACAACCAGATGATAAAGCTCAGAGAATTGGCCAAAGACAGCGAGCGGAATCTGGAATAAACCCTGGGGGATATTCTTTGAAATGAATTGGGAGATCAATCATGAAGCTATTTGAAGTACAAGCAACTGAATACAACGGCGAGCAGGAATACTCTCAGAGTAAACTGTTTGCCGCTGAGAACATCGACCAGGCCTGGCAGACAGCCAGAGATTATTTCAGGAAGTGGTATGATGATGGTGATGAGCCGGAAGATCATAATACTGATAATCCTGATGAGTTTGAATTTGTATGTGGCTGTATCAGGCTGAAGATTAAGAGCGTACAGGAAACCACGCTCAATGAGTGGATAAGAACACGAATTACGCTACACAGTATTTCAGAGCTACCGGATGAATTGATAACAACCCGAATTGCTGGTTCGGCAGTAGACTTACTGGAAGCCTGCAAGGTATTAACCTCTTATACAGTGGATTTGCTCTACAAATTAGACGACCAGATCAACCTTGATGATATTGAGGAGATACAGCAGGCAAAAGCGGCTATTGCCGGATATAACTCTGCCAGAACATATAATACGAAGCTGCGAAATGCATGTCGAGCAGGATTGAAGTTCTTAGACAGCCTGCCGGAAACCGGGCTGACAACGCAATTGGAGAACCGAGAGGCTTTTCGTAAGATGCTGAACGAGGCTCTCAATCAGAATGTGCCCGTCATCGATGACAGATGCCCAAAATGCAGGGCCGGCCATGCCGAGCGGCAACTCAAAGAGAGGGTCTTCATTGACATTGAAGCAATACACGTGCATTACATCTGCAATAAGTGCGGAAGCGAAATAACCGAAGAGTTTACCCTCTCGGATGTCTTTATTGACAATCCGCAGACCTGACAGCCACCTATCATTCGATCCCACCACTTTAACAAGTCCAATCCTTAGTAAATCCCTAAATACTTCAAATTGAAAGGAAGTCTTATGCGAAACAATAGAACCTGCGCGCGCAGTCCGCCAAGAAAAAAGGCTGTGTAGTAATGTCACTATGTCAAAGAAATTTAAGTGTAAACCATTCAAATCGAAAGGAATTCAAGATGAGATTACTCTACATAAATAACGATGGCGGGGGCTTTGCAGATTATGTTGATGTCGCCGAAGGTATAACGGTTGAGCAGTTCTTCAAAGACAAGATGCTGGGTAGTAAGCCGGACGACTTTCTGATTCGTGTCAACCGTCAGCCAGTGCCATGTGAATACGTTCTCAAAGAAGGGGACCGCATCACCGTAACGCCAACAAAAATTGAGGGCGCCGCAATATAGGCTTCAGCAGTTTCAAAATGTCACCAGGGCATCTGTTCTTCTTGGCGATGAACAGATGCCCATTTTTTATTGGAAGGAATTTGGTATGGAAGACAAAAAGAATCTGATCCGAATGGCAGATAAGATTCAGGAAGAGTTGATAAGACTAAAACACAGTCGCTACCTGGAGTTAATGAGGCAGTTGACAACATTTTCCGGTCAGCTTCAGGAACTTACGGCCAAATCGAGGAAGATGGGAGCATCATTAGCGAATGGTTGGTTTTCGGCCGCAGAACGGTGCTGCAAGGGCGTCAGTACACAACTCAGCGATATACCTCATTCTGTCTCGAGGATACGACAACTCACTAACGCCCCGCAAAAAGAATTGCCTAAACTATCTTCGTTAGTTGATGAATTGAACCAGGTCCAACAGGAATTCGGCAGCTTAGAGCTTGATAATGCTGAAAGCACCATCTCTGTCATAACAGAATCAATCACTCTGGATGATATTTATCTCGGGCCATTCAAAATTCAACTGGAGTTGAAGAATTTCAGCGAGCTATACACGGCAAATCCCTACTGTGTAATCGCTCTTGAGCCTAATCCGGCAGCAACAGATGAAGAGGTAACTCACCCTCATGTTAGTGGTAATAAACTGTGTGAAGGTGATGGTTGTGTCACAATAAGAGCTTCTCTTGAGCAGGGACGGCTTTGTGATTTTTTTACGATGGTTAGAAGCATCCTGACAACCTACAACCCGGACAGTCCATATGTATCACTGGATGATTGGTCCGGTGAGCCCTGCTACGATTGCGGATATGTTACGAGTAGAGATGACACCTATTATTGCAGCTACTGTGATCATGAATTTTGTTCGCAATGTTCTACGTACTGCCGTTGCTGCGATGGAAGCTGTTGTGTTGGTTGTGCCGAACAATGTCCCCACTGTGAAGAACAGGTCTGTATGAATTGTATGCAGGAATGCGTTGAATGTAACTCATCGTATTGCAGTTCATGTCTTGAAGAAAATGTTTGTCCAAACTGTAAAGAAGAAATGGAGAAAGATAATGAAGAACAAGAATCTAAAATCTCAGAAACCAAACAAAACAGTAATCCGAGCCAACCTGAAACAGGCGAAACACAAATCAAGCTGGCAAGTTGAAAAGGAAACTGAAAATAATAGAAGACTCACATTAAGATTCAGTCCAACTGCATGGGCTAAGCTGCTCTACTGCAGGGATAAATCCGACAACGAAGTCGGTGGATTTGGTATTACTGAACCCGATGACCTGCTCTTTGTGAAAGAGTTTGTTACGGTCAAGCAGGAAGTTACTGCAGTCAGTGTCAAGTTTGATGATGAGTCAGTCGCCAATTTTTTTGAAGACCAGGTTGACCTTGGCAGAAAACCAGAGCAATTCGCGAGAATCTGGTTGCATAGCCATCCGGGCTTTTCACCTGAGCCGAGTATTATTGATGAAGAAACATTTGAAAGAGTCTTCGGTAATTGTCAATGGGCCGTGCTGTTTGTCGTGGCTCAAGACAATAAGACCTATGCCAAGTTGAGCTTCAATGTCGGTCCGGGTGGCCAGGTATTGATTCCAGTTGGAATCGATTATTCCCGAGATTTTGGGCCAAGTAACCGGGAACTTTGGGATACCGAGTACACCGCAAATATCAATGCCGCTGAATGGTTAAGTAGCCGAACCAGAAAGCAAGACAACTCAGCCAACCATGATCTGAGTGGTTATGCTTTGCCGTACGATTTCATCGAGGAGTTTGAAAGTATGGAGCCAGAAGAACGTCAGTTCGTTATGGACGAATTAGCTGAAAGACCTGAGTTATGGAATGAGGAGGAGGTGATGAGCTTATGAGTAAAGTTCAACCAAACGAAAGGTTTAGTCGCCAGCGTGATATTGTCCCTCCTGAAAGAATTGCAGATTGCAAAGCTACTGTTATTGGTGTTGGTTCCATCGGCAGGCAGGTTGCCCTGCAGCTCAGCGCCATGGGGATTCCGTGGCTGCAACTGATTGACCACGACAAAGTCGAATGGAGCAATCTGTCAAGCCAGGGATATCTGGAAGGCGATATGGGAAAATCGAAGGTTAATGCAACACTTGAGCTGTGCTGGAGAATAAACGCCACAACTCAGATTAATGCTGTACCGGAGCGATTTCGCAGGAGTATGGAAATAGGCAATATCGTTTTTTGTTGTGTGGATCGCATTGATGTTCGGCGGTTGATATGGGAAGCTGTCAAGGACAGAGTGAATCTGTTTTGCGACGGTAGAATGAGTGCCGAGGTAGTTCGAATCCTAACAGCCTGTGATTTCGAATCACGCAAGCATTATCCGACTACTTTATTCAACTCTGATGAAGCTTTTGTTGGCCCTTGTACTGCAAAGACAACCATTTACTGTGCGAATATCGCAGCTGGTTTCATGTTGGCCCAGTTTACCAGGTATCTTCGGCTGCTGCCGGTTGATCCTGATATCCAGGTCAATCTACTGGCTTCGGAGATCAATGTGGGTGAGTGTTAATGTTTACTTATGCTTAGCGATAGAATGTTTTGACTATCGCTAAGCTATTTTTGAGAGGTGACAAGATGTTTTATAAAGAAGTTGACAAACGAAGCAGAGAAATGATGACAGCTTTTCTGAAAAAACACTTCAGGTACCATACAATGAACAGTTGGAACAGATCGACAAGCTATGCCAACTGCATAAAGCTGCATCAATTTGATAAACCCGATGATATTGACAGCGATACATGGTGGGAGATGCTCTGGATTTCTGAATGGCAGGAGAAATTAAGTGAACTGCTGGAAGATTTCAGCAGGAAATATAACTGGCAGTGGCAGGCTGGAATCAACGGTAGAAGCGGCGGATATGTTGTTCTTTACAGAGGCGGTATAAAGCCCAGCGGCTACAAAAGCTACTGCATACACTGCGGTCAGAAAAATTATCAAGCTGTGCCTGAAGGTGAAATTGGAATCTGCGGTAGATGCGATGCAAAAGCAAGAGTAAATTTCGAGCAGACTCATATGCAGGTCTTTACCTGGCCGGGCAAGGATGTAGATATGTATGAGGATTTTGAAGATTGGACTTTAAGCGAGCTTCGAGAAAGAGTCGAGATGGTTCAGGAATATGACAGGCTCTGTGATGATATTGTTGCTGCATATTATCATACTTGCAGGAACTACCTCATCACTGAAGAAGAAATCCTCGTACCGAAAACGATTAAAGTCTTAGAACCTGTAACTTAAAGGAGATTTGATTATGCTGTACATTAGACTATTTCATGGCAGAACAGATCCTAATCAGGATATGGACGAATGCGGCAGTAACGGTCCGGTTCTTGGCCCTTACAAATATATTCACACGACATATAAAAACTACTTCAGGCTCGCCAAGCTGAATGACAACTGCGACGAGCTTTTCCTGCACGAGGATATGCTTTACTACAATGGTGTGTATTACGGTGACTGGAGTATGTTTACTGAGGAAATTTTTAAGAAAGGTGAATTTGCGACAATACCTTTTGAGCAATCAAAAGCCAATCTACCGGCATTAGAACAAAAACATTGAAATGGCAAACTAAAAACCTTTGGTTTAGCGATAGTCCTGATTGACCGTCGCTAAACTTTTTTCATTATTGCAAGCAATTATAAACTATGAACTGATCCGTCAATTATCCCCGCAAAACAGCGCAACATATAAATAGTAGTGCGTCTTTCGTCGAATAATAAAATGAAAACAAAAGAAAATAGATCGTTTTTCCTTGAGCAGTTGGGAGATACTCCTAAGTTGAGGGTTTTGGACTTTTTGATAGGAAACCATTTATTTGATTTTCCTATGACTGAAATAGCGAGAGAAAGCAATGTTAGTTATAATTCTATCGTGACCTTTTTTGACAATTTTATTAAGTCTGGGATCGTTGTTAAAACTAGGAAAGTTGGGAAGTCTGATTATTATAAGTTGAATTTGGAGAATCCTTTTGTAATAAAGCTTATTCAGCTTGATTGGAGCTTGGTGGAAGATGGGGTTTTAGGAGAAAGTGCGTCAGCGAAGTTACCCAAGTCGGAGCAATTAGTCCCAGCGTGAATTTAGAGCAAGAATCTGTTTGTAAATGAATATTTTTGATTGGCATATTGCTTTATAGAAATAGAATTTATAAGGATTGCTGATGATTGCTCGTTATAGTTTTTTGTTTATTGAACGTCTTTATAAACTTTGAACTGATCCGTCGATTATCCCGGCAAGACAGTCTAACATATACGCAGTATCATCTTGGCACCTTCCTGGGCGCTCAACTTCTTTAGAAACTGATTCCCATCAATGTGCCACACTAGCCCGCAATCCAGTTGAAAGCATCCCCCTACAATCAACAAATAAAATGTAAGGGGAACATTTATATATCCTAATATCGGGGCGAAACAGCGCAACATATAAATAGTAGTGTGTCTTTTATCGAATAATAAAATTGCAAAAATCATTGGGCAATTCAAGAGGTAATGAAATCACTCTTTTGTGGGTGGGGGGATAGAGTAAAAGTGTTACCTTTTTGGAAATCAGTTCAATGTTTAAATAGACGCAGACAATAAAGATGACATGA
>VRUK01000133.1 GCA_019456195.1 Planctomycetota bacterium
TATAACATTTCCTGAGTATTCTTTCGCCTTTGGGCTAAAACTAAAGCCATTTGTTTGATACGGTACTGTTCGGCTTTGGCCTTGAGATCCCGAAGTGCCGCACGCATATTCAATTCTATACTGTCCTGGTCATTCTCATATGCCCGCACCTGCTGCTCTAAAGTTATCAGTGCCTCTCGGTAAGCATTGCGTTCAGCTACCCGGCTAAAAGGCAAATCGGCTGCAAAACCAAGACTGTAAGCACCCTTTTGAAACTGCAACCTGTCAAACTTGGTTTTTGCCGGTGAACTTACATTGGCGCCGCCGGTAAGATCCAGTTGCACACCAAGGCCCTCAGCAGCCAAAACAAGTCTCCGCTCCGCGTCCTCAACCTCATCGGCCCTGTTAGCTAAATCCAGACGCCATTGCCGCGCCGTTTCAATAGCCATTTCCGTTGTATAATTGACCTGGCTTATCCCAATATCCTCTAATGCCTTCAATTCATTCGGATCTAATACTATCTCAGCATCGGTCGGTAAAGTTAAAGTTACCTTGAATTGGTCAAGCGCTCCTTCATAACCCTGTTGAGCCGCCACCAATTTACTTTCCTCACTAAGCACCTGTTGGTCTGTCTCATCGACATCGGATGGGGCCTTTGAACCGGTTTCAACCTCAATTCCCAGACGCTTTTTTGATTCAACCAGCCTGTTATAACTGTTCTCCGAATTGATTACGTTGGCTCTTCTCTCTAAAATATTGTAATATTGGTCCACAATATCAACTACAAACGACTTGCGGTAACGGTTGAACGAGCGTATCTGATACAATACATTTCTCTCAGCCTGTGTAAGCGTCTCTTGGCGGGCTTTACCTGCACCGCTACCCAGCAAAGGTATGGTCACATCACCGCTTAAAAGCGAACCCAATGAAGTCCGCGGGTCGCCCGTAAGGAATCGCACCCAATCAACCGCAATACCGGCATTGAATAAAACTCCATCGAGAATCAATCCTGTTTTATTTACACCCGTCGACGTTTCAATGGTTACATCATCCCCACCACTCTTATTGTCCGTATAAGTACCGTCTATAGTCCCAAACCACTGGAGTGCGTAATTATACCGGGTTCCCGTTAAACTAAGTGCCGACTGGTAAAGCGTCTCTTTTCGAGTTTTATAGCCCCGGTTGTATTTTGTAGCTATGGCGACCGCCTCTGAAAGACTGATAACGCCTGATGGCGGTATTACTTTTTCAACAGGGATGTCAATTGGCGATGAGATAGTATTGCTGTCGCTGATTATATAATTTGCTTTCTGGCCAAAGTCGTCCTCCCATTTATCGTCGATAATCTGATAAACTTCTTTGTCGGCTTCGGCCTTATACTGCTCAGGACTACATCCACCCGTAAAACCCGAGATAACAGTAAATCCAAGCACAAAAAATAACAATGTCAGAGGCTGAAATTTTCCATACATATTATTTTTCTCCAATAAAAGTTCCTTCTTGAACGCGTTTATCCATATTTTGTCCATTATACAGTATTTTTTTATAAAATAATATCAAAAAACAGCTCCTCACTTGCTCCCATTTTGGGTTATTGCATCGAAACTCCATCCTGCAAGTCCCTGTAAAACCTACACTTCCATCAATTTAAATGCTCATATCAACAATATCAGGCAATTTCAACTTAAATAGATAGCCCTTAAACCGTTAGTTATAGACGCTTTTACCCATAAATATATTGCGAAAAAAATAAAAACATTCACGGCTTGCGAAAAAGTATAGAAATTAACCACTTGGTGACTAATATCCCATCTAATACATTATTCGCCTCTTAAAGCTACGATAGGATTTACTTTGGCGGCGTTCATGGCGGGGGACAGGTCTGAGGATATTCATCCTTGGGATGGTGTTCTACATCCAACCTGAACAAAATTTTACAGCTAATTTTATTGCCAAACAGGACACTAAATTGTAAAATCATGATTTTATTGACTTTGGCGGCGTAGCCAAGTGGCCCAAGGCGACGGTTTGCAAAACCGTTATTCGCCGGTTCGAATCCGGCCGCCGCCTGTTATTTTCTATCCTCAATAAGTTAATTTATATGAATCTTGAAGTGATTATAAATCTGCTTTAACAGGTTGTCCACATCATTCCAGCTTAACTCGTCAAAACGCAGAATTCTTAAGCAATCAGGAAAAAATGCGGCAAAAGAATTGCCCCCTACTCATCGTAGAGTACTTCTCCAGAGTTTAATAATCGTAAAAGTTAATGCCCTTGCTGTCGGTTCCAGTGTAGTTAAGCTTAAACTCACCGGTCTCTTTTTTATATAACCATCCACTGGACGTACCGTCCACAGCAGATGAAAAAGCGGTCGCCGAAGCTACATAAGCAATAGTAGATAATTTATTGTAGGAATTTTCGGGCAGTTTTTTTATATAAGGTCCATTCACATAAGCCCCGGCAGGGATGGTGGACGGAGAAACTGCTCCCGTTACAGTAGTCGTAGCACTAAACTGCAACGCCAGTAATGCCGTCGGGGCTTCGGAGCCATTTATGTATCCCGGAGGGACTCCATCGTGGTGCATCTTATATATTTCTATCTGAGTTCGGATTACCTTGAGATTGTCTTTAGCCGCCGTCTCCTTTGCTTGTGTAATATGACCATGAAATGTTGGCAAAACTAATGCGCCAAGGATACCCAGGATTGTTACAACTATCATTAACTCGACCAGTGTAAAAGCTTTTTTGCTCATTTATTTGCTCTATCAATATTATAAGACTTTAATACTTATCTACCATATCGACCATCAAGTTCGAGCACTTTG
Source organism: Planctomycetota bacterium (assembly GCA_019456195.1). GTDB lineage: Bacteria > Planctomycetota > Phycisphaerae > Sedimentisphaerales > Anaerobacaceae > NIOZ-UU13. The sequence continues at coordinate 2,805 of VRUK01000133.1, forward strand.
TTAAGATATTTTACAATCTTGACCTTATGTTTATCGAAAGTGCCGTTAATCGCAAAAAAACTACAGTGAAAACTCTGCTGCGACCGATAACATCATTGAGTGGTATCATGAGGGAGTCGGGAGTTCTTATTGAGCAGACACTATGAAAGTAGATATAAACCATAGCATACTGGAACTTCAAGATGGCGATATTACAGAAATGCAAACTGATGCTATCGTAAATGCCGCCAATGAACGATTAGTATTGGGTGGTGGTGTCGCAGGAGCAATAAGGACAAAAGGCGGCCCACAAATCCAGGACGAATGCAATAAAATAGGAGGTACTTTCGTAGGCGGAGTTGTAATAACAACGGCTGGAAATCTCAAAGCAAAACATGTAATTCACGCTGTCGGACCCAGGATGGGGGAAGGTAGCGAAAATGAAAAGTTAAAAAATGCCACACTGAACTCCCTTAAATTAGCAGACGAAAATAATCTCAAAAGCATTTCCTTCCCGGCTATCAGCGCTGGAATCTTTGGCTTTCCCATCGAAAGCTGTGCCGAAATAATGCTCAAAACAACTATAGAATACCTTAATGGGCAAACCGGACTTCAAAAGGTCATCTTTTGTCTCTTCGGTAATGATAGCTACCTGGTCTTCGCAACACAGCTTAAGCAGGAAATCTCAAAATGAAGGCGATGATATTAAATAAACATGCGCCAATTGAAGAAAAACCTTTAGAGCTGGTCGATTTACCAAAGCCCACTTTTGATGATAAACAGATTCTCATCAAGATTTCGGTTTGTGGTGCCTGCCATACCGACCTCGATGAAGCTGAAGGCCGGTTAAGGCCGACAAAGCCGTCAATTGTTCTCGGCCATCAGGCCGTTGGGAAGGTCGCTGATAAGGGAAAAGATGTAACAAAATTTAAAATCGGCGACCGTGTTGGAATTACGTGGCTTTATTCCAGTTGCGGCAAATGTGATTTTTGTCAGGCGGGTAATGAGAACCTCTGTAGCCAGGCAAAATGGTCCGGCAAAAACGCAAACGGGAACTATGCAGAATTTACAGTCATCGGTGAGGATTTCGCTTATCCGATCCCTGAAGAATTTTCAGACTCCCAGGCAGCTCCGCTTTTATGTGCCGGTGTAATCGGTTATCGCACACTTAGACTTGCAAATATAACAGATGGTCAAAAGATTGGCCTGTTCGGTTTTGGAGCATCAGCCCACATTGTAATTCAGATTATCAAATATAAGTTCCCGAATAGCCCCGTCTATGTCTTTACTAAGACAGATCAACACGCTGAGTTAGCCAAAAGCCTCGGCGCAGTCTGGACAGGTCGGTCTTCTGACCAGCCGCCCGATAAGCTGAATAAAATTATGGATTTTACACCAGTTGGCGAATGCGTCCGGGATGCCCTCGGCGTCCTCGAAAAAGGCGGCCGTCTGATTATTAATGCCATTCGTAAAGAAACACCTGTCCCACCGCTGGAGTATGCAAAATATCTCTGGCTCGAAAAAGAAATAAAATCCGTTGCAAATGTCACACGTCAGGATGCAGAAGAATTCTTACCCTTAGCAGCCCGGATACCTATCGCGCCTACAATCGAACAATTCCCGTTAAGTCAGGCAAATGAAGTACTCTGCTCGATAAAGAATTCCAGACTCCGCGCTGCCGCTGTTCTTGAGATATAGGAGTAGAAAGTAGTTATTATTTTTAAAATACATCTGAACAATTGTATTTACAGCTCGAATATAATATCATAATAGAAGAAAAGTATGCACATAAGTACAAGCAAAGTGCACCCGACCATGAAAATTTAGATTTGAATAATTGAGCAAACTTTAGTTTTTCCTGAGCAAAAAAAGAGTAACGCTTTCTGAGAAAGTCACTCTAATGGAAACTAAATTTAACGTCTTTGAGATTCTTGAGATAGCCGAGAGAATCGACCATAACGGCGCTATATTTTATCTCAAAACCGCTGAACTGTTCGATGACCCGGAACTTAAGAACATTTATTACCTGCTGGCCAACTGGAGAGCCAGGCACAAGAAGATTCTTACTCAGAGGAGAAAACGTTTCTCTGAAAAGACCGGCGAATTCGGAACTTTTGACCCCGACAATTATGTTTTGTCAAATCCGAACGTCATGGCAGACCTGACTGTATTCTCACATAAACCCGATTCATCAGGAAGATTGACCGGAGCCGAAAGCAGAGAACAGATAATTAAAGATGCTGTCAGAAGAGCAAAAGAGGCCGTCTTTTTCTATGACGGACTAAAAGACTTTGCCCGGGACCCTGCCGGCAAAAGTACTGTCGACAAGATTATTAAAGAAGAGGACCACCACATCCGTCTCCTCAACCAACAATTAGAACAGCAGTAAATCGCTTTCCCTGTGTTGCTATTTGCCTTTGCTCGTTCTCGCACTTATTCAAAGATTCAGCTTTATCTGAGTGTAAATAACACGCGCTCTTTCCTCGTTGCCCGACAGGAATTTACTTGCTTTAATGCTTAAATCGGTAACATTGTTCACCCCAGGCTCCATCCGTATCGTAATAGTCTTGCCATCTGCAATTTTACCGACAACCTTTGCATAAAATACGTCTTTGGCAGTTTCGATGACCTCTATCTCCAGCTCTTTTAAAGCTGTCACTGTCGCCGCATACACGCTGTTCATATCCTGGCTGTCTACCGCATAAAGTTTGCCCCGTGAATAAACAGCAGCGTCTGTACCTATAAAATTAGGCCGGCCACAGCCGCAAACAGACAACATCAAACCTGCAAGCACAAAACATTTCCAGATTCCTCTTTTTGACATTTTTTACACTCCTTAAAATATTTCACATTAACTCACTCTATTTATCATACATGACCCACATTATCAAGGTTTTTCTTGCTCTCATTATAAATAATGACCGGTATTATATTACTCTATATCCATTATTTCCTCGTCAATCAGCGGCAGCGAACAAGCTGTTCCATATCAACTTTAAGGTCAGGAATATTTGTCTTCACGTCCTCGATAAAACGCAAACCGTCTTTCCAGTACCCCGCAGTAGGTCTCAAGTCAGAATGAAAACCGATAAAATAACGATTCATATTATGAACTAAAAGCTCTCGCAAATATTTACTCACCATTGAAGCTAAAGAAACCGGCAAAAATCGCTCATCAGCACCTACTACAAAATGCAAACGCATACTTTTACCCCCGGCCCTCATTTCATAGCTGCTGTCCGCCGGACTCTCACAAAGAATCTTCATTTCCGTATTACCAAACATTCTCTGCAGATGTCTGCGATAGTGAATCCGCCCACCCTGCCTATCGACTACAATTTGTAAATCATCACCCTCAAAATTATCAAAAGCCGACTTTATAAGACGACAGGTAGCCGAGAAAAGCACATTAGCCTTGTTCCTAACCGAAGCTACCATCTCATTGTAATACCCAACATCCAGGCAATAGCTTTTCATATCCAACAGTTCAATCCCATTTGAGGCCATATCGTCAGCTAACACCGTCGAGGCAATTCCCTTATCAGCAGCATCAGCGGATAAACAATGATTTCCGGCTTCCTGGTACCACGGATAAGCACTAAGCCGCCCGAGACAGCCCGGACATAATACCTCTATAAGTTCCACCAGCGTCTCTGGCTCTTTACCTATACATTTCAGGCACCCCAGAACTGTTCGTTCCAGATGCTTGATTCCCGTCGCTCTGCTGTATGCCTTCTTGCTGTCGGTAATAAGCATTCGTCCTGCAAGCCTTTTGCGTCTGTTTCCGACACTATTTCTCAAAATCTGCCACAGGTCATCTCTTAAAAGACCCTGTGGAAGAGAAATAGTGCTCGACGATACGACCAACGGCCCCAAAATCGGTCCGTAACCAGCTTCATCAATTCCGACCAAAACCGCCATGTATCAAACTCCTGCCATCCATACCAAAGTACATTCGTCACACCTGCTTTTCAGACGCTGCATTGCGTTGTTTGGATAAGAATTATATCTACTGATATTTGTAAATCAACAAAATTAGAGCCGGAGGATTGCATTACCGCACCCGATTCCGGTATAATGATACCAGACAAGCACACCGGTGAGGCTCATCATATCGAGGGGTGATTGTCTTCTTTGGAAAACCTTCTTAAATAAAGAAGGAGAACCGTTATGCGTAAAAGACACGAGTTTGCTTCGTTAAAAATCGAAATTTCCAGTCGGGACGGCGGGAAATCTCCAACAGGATTTACGTTAATAGAGCTTTTGGTGGTAATTTCCATCATTGCATTATTAATTGCAATTTTGTTACCGACATTGCAGCGCATCAGGAGACATTCTAAATCACTCACTTGTAAATCTAATTTGCACCAATGGGATATCTTCTTCTCGATGTATAAAGCAAATAACGATGGAAAGTTCTTTAAGAGGTCGGGCGGTAACACTTGGATTGAACCTTTGAAGCCTTACTTCCAGAACGTTAAAGACTCGCTATTCTTATGCCCAATGGCCAAGAAGCACTATGTAGAAAATCCCAACGAATTAATTACAGATTCCCGAATTGACAGTGATATAAAAAAACGTATCTGGTCTTTAAATTACATAGGAGGCGGCACAAAATATCACGCATGGTTATTATTTGAGCCTAAGCTTTTTTGCAGCTACGGCCTCAACGACCATGTTATGGAGGATCGGTGGAATTACTCCTCAATGAATGTGCCCGTGCTCATGGATTGCGTTTGGCAGGGCGCGCGCCCACACTACCTGGACCCACCTCCGCCAGACGAAGGTTACCCGCCTATAGCCTCGCAGGTTCCGGATGATAGCTATAGCGCAATGCAGTATTTCTGCATAAACCGGCATAATGCAGGAATAAATAGCCTGTTTAAGGACGGGTCAGTCAGGAAGGTGGGACTAAAGGAATTGTGGAAATTGAAGTGGCACCAATGGTTTAATGCTTCAGGTCCCTGGACCATGGCTGGCGGTGTCGAGCCGGCCGACTGGCCACAATGGATGAAAAGGTTTAAAGACTACTGAAAACAAAAACATCTTCCTCAAAAATAATCAATAATCATTTGAAAGAGTTTACCCCCGGTGTTAGCTCACTTGCTTTGGAGTTTACCCCCGAGAACCACTTCCTTGACCTATAACAGGGGGTCGGGGGCAGGGGCTTTTTTATTTGCAAGCTTGCTTTACTACAATTGAGTGTGTTATAATTACAGTAGATAATCATACCAACGCTGAACCATCATATCTGGTTTAAGGTGTCGGTTTGGTAGAACTTTCTTTGAAAGAAAAGGAGAACTATCATGCACAAACGAAATGCGTTTACGCTAATAGAGCTTCTGGTCGTAATCGCCATCATTGCATTACTGATGGCCATCCTCATGCCCGCACTGAATCGGGCCAGGGAGCAGGGCAGACGCGCCGTTTGCCTTAATCATCTAAGGACACTGACACTTGCCTGGTCGATGTATGCCGATGAGAACGACGACAGGATTGTCAACGGCGAAGCCTATTGGGCCCCTTCCGCCGACCCTTCCGCACCCGTGCCCACATCGGGTCCTCACAAGGGCGAACAGTTTTGGGTAGGCAACGACTGCGCCTCTGGTTTCGGCCAGGGCAATCAGCGACCGATTGACATACAAAAGCAGGCCATCCAGGCTGGAGCCCTTTTTCCGTACTGCGCAGCCGAAAAGGTGTACCGCTGCCCGACCGGTATTCGTGGTGAGATGCGCACATACTCTACAGGCTACGGCATGAACGGTTGTTTCGATGCGGCTGGAACGTATGAAGGTAACCGTGGAGTCAGAGTGGGCAAAACTGTGTTGATGGTCAAGAAGAGGTCGGAAATCATAGCACCCGCTCCCGCTTATAGACTCGTTTTTCTTGATGAAGGCCAGATCAGTCCGGATAGCTATGCGATTCACTACACTGCCCCAAGATGGTGGGACCCTCCGTTCGTCCGACACGGCGACGGCACCAACGTCTCTTTCGCTGACGGCCACAGCGCCTACTGGAAGTACAGAGGAGCAGAAACGATACGGGCCGGTAAGATGGCCACTCTACAGTATAACTATACGCCTACTACCGAAGAGGGCATCGCTGATGTAAAGAAGATGCAGGAAGCCATCTGGGGAAGAGTGGGTTACTAACCTGCCGTGTGGTACTAAGCTTACTGAGTTTTCCCACTTTGAAATCTATAATATAAAATCAGCAGGGGTTTTTCATGTCTGCTGTATTTCCCTGAACCGGCACTGATTGCCAATCGTATAACATTATTGGATGGATCCGAAATGGGTTGGGGTTGAGTTTTTCCACTTCCTCCTTCCTCTGCCCCAGCCCAGTTTTGTTAAATGCCCCGACCCTGCCTCAAATACCCTCGTTTTGTAATATTTTCGGAACTTTTTAAAAAAACTGTAACATTTTCTAATCGGGAAGCGTCTTATATATTAGAGAAGTCCCTGTCCGTCTTTATTTGTATATAACCACCCTCCTTAAAAAGACAGGGGCTTTTTCAAAATATTAGCAATATTCTATATACAATATTTTCATAGAACTAGTAGCTTGCATCACCTTGATAGAATGTGTTATAATTATGGCAGTAAGTATACCAGCGAAATTCATTATTACCAAAGAGAAGGGCAAGCGTTATCTGTAAACGAAACGGCTTTACATTAATAGAGTTTTTGGTGATTAGCATCTTGCATGTCAGGCCGAGCAAATGTGTGAGCGATAACAACAAGTGCAATTGAGAGAGATAATAAGATGAAAGTCATGAAAGCAAAAAAGCAAGTTAACAAAATGGCTGGCAATTTGGGTTTAGCCAGAAGATCTCTTATAATCCTGATTTCCGCCGTTGTAGTTATTGCTGTAGGTGTGTTCGGATTTATACGCCCAAAGACAGGCGGCTCTGGTAATTCGAATTCGGGAACAGGGCTCTTTACCGTAGAGCGCGGCGATTTGACTATCAGCATCACTGAAAGCGGTAACATCAAGGCAGTTGACTCGGTAGATATTAAGTCCAAGGTGGAAGGAAGGGCCACTATAGTCAGCATAGTCCCTGAAGGAACTAACATAACTCTGGAAGATGTAAATGACGGAAAGGTGCTGGTCGAAATGGATTCTTCGAAGTTGACCGAGCAGCTCTCGCAAAGAGAAATTGAGCTTTCCACCGCCGATGCAAGCTTTGCCGATGCCAATGAGTCGTTTCTTATTCAGGTAAAACAAAATGAAAGTGACGTTACCGCTGCCAAGCTGAAGGTGGAATTCGCTCTGATGGACTTTCATAAGTATCTGGGAGAGGGCATTGCAGGGGAAGTACTTGATAAAATGGTGAGTGATCCGAATTTAAATCCTGATATGACATCGCTGATAAACGACCCCAACAGCTTAGGTGGCGAGGCTTCGAAGCGAATTGATACATTAAGAGATGCTATTCTTCTTGCTCAGGGAAGTTTGGAAAAAGCGTCTGATGTATTAAAAGGGACCCAAAAGCTTTACGATGCAAATTACGCATCAGAGCTTGAGTTGAAAAGTGCCAAGCTGGATGTGGATAGGTACACGATCCAAGAGAAAGCGGCTGTGAAAAATTTAACATTGTTTAAGCTTTACGATTTCCACAAAGAAGCCCGCACGTTCCTGAGCGATTATCATGAGTCTAAGCTGGAATTAGTGCGAACAAAGGCTCGGGCACGTGCGCAACTGGCCCAGGCCAGGGCGAAGCTTACGAGCGCCGATGCCAGGTTCAAAATGCAAACAAAGCGATTGGAAAAACTTCACGACCAGATTAAAGCTTGCATTATTAAGGCCCCAGCCCCGGGGCAGGTTGTATATTGGTCGAGTACCCAGCAGTGGAGCAGGTACAAAATTGAACAGGGGGTGGAAATACCTGAAGGCTATAAGATTATTACCATACCTGATGCGTCCAAAATGAAAGTTGAGATCAAGGTTCACGAAAACTGGATTGATAAAATTCAACTGGGTCAAAAGGCCAAGATAAGCATTGCGGCATTTTCAGATGAGGCTTTTACCGGCAAGGTGCTGAAAAAAGCGCCGTTAGCTGAACCGCAGCGATTCATGAATGCGGACCTTAAAGTTTACCCGACGGATGTGAGTATTGAAGGAACGCACGATTATATCAAGACCGGTATGTCGGGGAAAGTTGAAATTCTTATTGATGAGCTGAATGACGTTCTATATGTGCCTATACAATCGGTCGTCACGGTGGACAAAAAAGAATTGTGCTATGTTAAGGTAGGCGGGCGTGATGAGAAACGTGAAGTTGTAACTGGATTGTTTAACGATGATTTTGTCGAAATAAAAAGTGGTTTGACCCAGGGCGAGAAAGTGTTACTCAATCCGCCGAGATGGACGGCATCGGAAACAAATAAGGAAACTACAGAGGAAACAAAAAAGGAAGCCAAAAAAGAAACCACGAAGGAAACCAATTTGGATGGCGAAGGAAAACCTTAAACATTAGTTATTATGCGATTTGTTAGAATTAAAAGAACGGCTAAGTTAGGATTCAAGAGCTTATGGATGCATCGCCTGCGCTCTGTTCTAACTATGCTGGGTATAATTTTTGGCGTTTGCTCTGTGATCGCTATGCTGGCAATAGGTGAAGGGGCCAGCCAGGAGGCTCAGGCGATGATAGCGCGGCTTGGCAGCACAAATTTGATTATTGAAACAATTGAGCCACCCAATGAGCAAGCCGACTCCGGCCAGGGAGATGAAATGCTTATCTACGGATTGACCTATAAGGATGCCGAGTCAATTCGAAATACCCTGCACGATGTCGAGGTCGTTGTTCCCATTCGCGAGATAGACCAGGAAGCACGATATCTTCGTCGCAAAGTGGCGATAAAAATCGTAGGTTCTATTCCCTGGTACACGGAGATTTCACCTGTCCACATACTTCGTGGACGGTTCTTGAGCAGCATTGACCTGCATCAGCAGCGAAGTGTATGCGTGGTCGATGAGCAGCTCGTGAGAAGTCTGTTCGGATTTAAGGACCCAGTTGGTAAAGATCTACAGATACAGGGCAATTGTTACCGGGTTGTAGGGGTGGCAGGGGCAGTTTCTATAGAGGATAAGAATGACGATTTTGGCAAAGCTATGCCTAAGACAACCGGTTCCGACAGCGGGGCTACGGGGACCGTATATTTGCCTTTGTCAACCGCCAAGTCTCGATTCACCGAGTTGACCGCCACCTTTAGCGGGGGCAACCAGACTATAGAAAAAGTACAACTGCAAAAGATCACCGTGCAGGTTAAATCAACCGACCAGGTGTTACCGATGCGTGATATTTTGGATACTTTGCTGGCACGTATTCATGAAGATAAGAAGGACTACCGTATAGTTGTACCGCTCGAACTGTTGCGACAGGCAAAACAAACCCAGCGTATTTTCAGTATTGTGCTCGGCTCAATCGCGGCGATTTCACTTCTGGTCGGTGGTATCGGAATTATGAACATTATGCTGGCCACCGTCAGTGAGCGAACGCGTGAGATTGGCATCCGCCGTGCCCTCGGCGCAAAGAAGCGTGACATCATCATTCAATTCCTTTCTGAAACATTAATCTTAACATTATCCGGAGGCATTTTGGGGATTGCCTTGGGTACTCTTTTGCCATTGTTGGTAACTCATTTTGGCAATATGCCTACAGTCATCACCGGTAGTTCTATGGTGTTATCATTCGGAATCAGTGGGGTGATAGGCGTAGCCTTTGGCTTATATCCGGCCTATCGGGCCGCAAATATGGACCCAATTGAATCGCTAAGGCATGAATAGACCTTCGTAAACCCTTGAAACCAGCTTCAAAACCCAATAATTAAAATAAAATCCCCTGCCCTGCGAAGCCTTCGCGAAGCATGGGTCAATAATCATTAATCAATTAAAGAGGCCCTCATTACTTCTTATACTCCTCAGCATGTTTATTACAAAGCCACCGGTACGTATTATCAGGCATCCTAATTCAACTTAGGGGCCCCCATTCCTGCTCCCGGTCCACCTCATCTAACAGTTTCCGCAAAGCCCGCAGTCCCATCCCTTCAAGCCGCTCTGCCTTTCCTCCTGCCCCAGATGGCTTTTGGATCGACATGATGAGCTCCACGAGAATTTAATATTCCTATGCTGAAACCGTTTAGCATTTTCTTTGCATCTTCTGCATTGAGAGCTTCTGCTAAAGCCTTGTGGATCCAAAAGCCATCTGGGTCAGGAGTATAATGAATCAGGACTTCACCTATAGTAGACAAGGCTACTTTGAGGTGCCCGGCCGTTACATGAGGGGCATACCCAGAAAAGACTTCGACTCGACATTACGTGTTCAATAATCCGGCCATATTTCAAACCCGTCAGGATTTCTAAGACATCTCCTGCAGCGCCTTCTAATCTCTTCTACTATTTCAACGGCCTGGGGTTGATTTACGCAGCTATAGCCTGCCTCCTGAAATAATTTCCTGGTTATCCTATGAAGCTTTTCAACAAGATCGTCCTGAGCACCTCCCATTCCTCTCCATTTCTCGCCAAGATCTAAGAAGGCTGGCAGGTTTTGTGGGGCTTTCTTTTGAGTAAGAGCTTTCGTCTTGCGAGCCAATTCATCAGCATAGTCTAAGGTTTTTAGGTTCTCTTTCTGCCTGTCGTATTCCTGGAGTATCTCCTCTGTTATCGCCTCCATACTATCGAAGAATGGTTTTAATCCGGATCCATCTTTTCGGACCAGGCACGGTAATTCTCCGGCGCAGATGCGACGAGCTGAACCATGCTCGCAACCGATGGTACGCCCGCATCGCTGAGGATGAACAGGAGGTAGAAGCCGGGCGGCGCGAGGTTGGGATCCGATGGCGCCGAAACGGAGAGATCGCCGGAGCCCTGACTAAAGGAGAGACGGGCCATCCGTTGGCTCCCGTTCCAAGTCTCATAATTGGCCGAGAGGCTGATCAGGTTGACGTTGGCGATCGACCCGGCGTCCGGGGTCTCCACGGTGAAGTTCGAGCCGTACTGTATGCTCGACGGAGCGGAGCCAATAGTCGGCCGGGGCCCGCCATCGAGATAGGGCGGGTAAAAGATCTGCCCTGACCACGAGAAATACGATTGGACGTCGGTGGGCCCAAAGGCGCCCCCGGCCACCAGCACGGTGCCATCCATGAGCAACACGGCTGACGACATGTGGTGGTGGGCCTCGTCCATGGCTGCGAGGGTGGTGAACGTCTCGGTTACCGGGTCCCACAACTCGGCCTCGAGCACCCCGTCTACTTCTTCGTGGTTTGGCCCCGTTTCGCTGGTGCCACCGGTGATCAGTATTGTGCCGTCCGGAAGTAGTGTTGCGTGGTGAGAGTGACGCGCGAAGGCAGCGGGCGAGACGTCGCGCCACGCTGGCGAGGGTGCGTTTAGGTCGATGACCTCGGCGGTCGCTACGGGTGGCTCCTCGTAGCAATCGTACCTCGGACAGCCACCGAGAATGAAGACCTTACCGTCGTCGTACATGACCGCCGTCGACAAGTGGCGAACCTCGTTGCGGGCTGTGTTAGAAACATCGGTCCATGTTTCGGTCGATATCTCGAGCCAATCGGTCAACTCCTCGGGACCTGCTCGGAAGAGGCGACCATCAGGGGCCAAGAACTGGTACGTGGCGCCCCGCGACTCGGTGTTGTAGGCGGCCGGCAACTGGATCCATGCCAAACCGTCCCAAAGCTCGGGGGTCCCACTGATGTCCCTTTGTTCATCCATCAGCTCAACCCAACCGACCGTCGTGTCCCTTTGTTCATCCCAACCGGCCGTCACGATGATTTCGCCGTTCCCGAGGGTCGTCGCGCCGGGGAACAACCGTCCTTCCGCCATTGGGGCAACTGTGGTGAAGGTCTCGGAGACGTAGTCGAAGGTCCACGCCTGCGGAAGGCCGTCATATCCGCCCCCTGGGGCGCTTCCGCCGGCCATCAGCAGAATCCCATCCGGCTGAAAGGCGAGTCCCCCCCCCGGCTCGATCCCCGAGCCAGGGTAAGTTATTGAGCCCCCAGTCGCCGGATCCCACAGAGCGATGGGGCCATGAGGAGGGTCGAAGCGTTCTGGGGCCCAGGGCAGCATGAGGACCTTTCCGCTAGGCAACACCACCATGCCCACGGGGTGCGTTTCCAATTGCAGAATCGGGCCCCATGTCCCGAGTGTCAGGCCATAGGACTTTCTTGTTCCTGAAATTGTCGGCCCCGCCCAAAAGGCCACCGTGCCTGCACGTTCAGCGTCCGCCTCGAGTGATAAGGTTATTGTCTTTCCCGACAAAGCAGACAGATCGACACAGCGCTGTCCCCAGTGCTCCCGGTCAGTGTAGGTCTCCTCAAGAAGAGTTATGACATCACCGCCCTTAGGCGTTGCAGTGATCCTGAAAGTTACAGGGGCATCTTCTTTCAGCACTCCGAGGCCAACGTCAAGCCTCCCGGCTTGAGGCGCATGCAGCCGGTACTCTAACCTTACCGGCGTGTGCGTAAAGATGGTGCGCTTGTATATTTTGTCTCGAATCTCATTTCGAACGCCAACCGGGGCGTCGGCATAGGGGGCTTCCCTGGGGATTACGCTCACCGATAGGATGTCGAGCGTCACTGCCTCCTCATTCTCCTGGCTGTTGAACCAGATCCCCAGGTGCGTCCACGGCCCTTCCCAGCTTTGCATCTGGTAGTTTCGGTAGGAGTGGACCAGCGACAGTCGGTGCTGGTCCAGCGACAGTTGGTACGTCTGGACCGTGCCGTCGGTCACAAGGGGAAGCAGGTCGCCCAAGGCTCTGAAGGGACCATG
>VRUK01000134.1 GCA_019456195.1 Planctomycetota bacterium
ACGAGAACTTCGGGAAATACTGCACATCGTGTAAACCGGCCAGTCGGATAGCAAATCCAGGGCCGAACAGGATTGGTGCTGTACCCGTATGTCAAGGATCCTGATGCCTACCATTGCCCCGCTGACAATGTCCGTAAGAGCTTGTATGACAGGACCGGAGTTTTTGTTTCTTACGGAGTTCCTATGTGTTTATATGGGGCTCTGAGTCCGAGCAGTTCAGGATACAATACGCAAATCAAGGCTTTCGGTGAGATTACTTCGCCATCGACCCGTTACGTATTCGTTGAGAGTGCTGAAACACGAAACTGGAATTCGAGCCATCACTTTGTAATAGGTGCCCCCGAGTACACTGGAAATACTCAATGGGGCTGGTGGGGTCCGATGGCGGTCAATCATGGCGACAGCAGTGTGTTGGGATTCTGTGACGGGCATTCGGAAGTTCGCAAATGGCGTGATCGCTTTACTATAGAGCGTGTGGACAAGTTAATTGCTCAGGGGGGTGGAAGTTACGGCATTGAATATCCCCCAGATGGCCAGACAATGGATATTAATTATATGGCCAAAGGCTGGGCATATCGCCATCTTAAGGGCAACTGATCTCTGGCTAATTGGGATAATACCCGGTAGCCGCCGCAAGCTTTAACGCCCTGTTGAGCTTAATCAATTCAATACCTTTGCCTGTCCCTAAATTGCGGGAATATTGCTTATCGACAGGATTATTCCAGTGTTCGTAAACTCCAAGGCTTTTCAGACGAGATATGTTTCCCTTATGGTCAGGATCATAGAAAGTTCCTGAAGGGGGAGTATCCGCCATGGCCGCCTCGACGAGGTAATCGGTTGTGCCGGACTGGTGGGGTCCATCGTCCCACTCGGTCCAGAGAAAATCGAAGCCGACGGAATCAATCGCGACCGGGTCCTGTGAGGCAAAAAGACTCGAACTCCAGTCACCGTTGAAGGGAGATATGTTCCACTTTCTCGGTGACCTTTCTTTTGCATGTTTTCCGGCGTATAATCCGTCGATTAAATACAGCATAGTCTTGCCGCCGAGATGTTTATGCCCCATCAGGTCCACGAGAGGCCTGTAATGTCCCATACCGGGCTTGTTATATGGCAGCTCTTTGTGCATATCGTAATATCCCTGGTTTCGGGCCGGTTTTCTGACAAGCGAGCCATAATGGTTTTTTGCGCAGAGGGTAATGCCCGCCTGGTCGTTGTGGCTTTTAAGGTTCGCCATGTTAATTAGATAATCAGCTTCGACGTATGATGCTGGTGCATAGTCAGTATCTTTTTCATCGGCATCAGGTGTGCTCCAGTAAAATGGAACCGAAGACAGCTTCGCTTTTGTCCGGCCGAATTTGCCTACGTAATCCAGATACCGGACATTCGGAAACTTTGCATGGCACATATTATAGAACTCATTGGGAAAGTAACATAAAGTATCGCCAACTGTAATATCGGCTTCGTTCACACCGGCTTCATTAACAAGCTGGTCAAGCAGTGCTATTATCATATGTGGTGACGCGTTCATATAATCAAGACTTCTGAGCTTGTAGTCTTCAAGGTTTGTTACAGGCTGTCTGCTCCAGACCTTTATACAGCCGACGTAGTTAACTTTGATAAAAATCTTTTCACCCGACTTGTATACGGCATCTCCTTTGCCATGTGTTTTATTGAAATGTTTGAATAGCTTATCCCAGGCGGCGTCACTTGTTCGGTCGCCGCTGAGCGCTCTTATTGCCCTGCTCATCATTTGGTTCACTACGGCCTGGTTTGTGTGACTGTTTTCCCACCAATATCCGTTTCCGGGTCCTTCCCAGTCAGTGGCATCAGGATTATGTGCCCAAACAACACGTCCGGGGTGAACTCCTTTGGCAATTCCTATGGGAGCATTTGATGTTGGCTCATCGGCCCAAAGTGTCTTTTCTGTTGTAACACCCTGAGCTAACCATATTGACCCAACACTGGCGGCGATGAGTATTACACATAATATGTAGCGAGACTGAGCAAAGCAGTGTTTTGCCCTGCGAAAGGCTGTGATTGAGCCGACTGCCCCGGCAAGCCAAATTACAAAGCCCGAGGCCAACGGAAAAGCCGTTCGCTGACATGGATACATTGCACGGGAAGGCTTCGGAATTACACGAACCAAAAACCATATCAAAGCCAATAATCCACCGATGGGAAATATCCATGTAAACCAATGGGATTTGTTTTGTTTGGAAGTCTTATCTTCCTTCGATCTAACCGACCATGAAATCTTGTTACTTTGTAATTGCATTATTAAAATCCTCATAACATTTTGTTAATAGCAGTAGCTTACTTATAAATCCGTCGGATTAATACCCTATTGCGCAGCCGTCTTTTCGAGGGTCCGAAGCGCCGAAATAACGTCCTGGATTTTGTTTCCTCCATATTCCCTGATAACCTCCGAACGTGCCGAGTTCGGGATTTATTTTGTGCCCCATACGGGCAAGTCTGCGTTTTACACCATCAGAGATGTGTCGTTCGAAACCTACCGAGCCGCCTCCGGCCATTTTAAGCCCCGTCGGGGTTGAACTCTCCGAATGCTGGACCCGCGGCTGTTCGCCGGCCTGCTGAACTGACATACCGAAATCAATTATATTCATCAGTACCTGCGCATGCCCCTGCGGCTGAAAACTTCCCCCCATAACTCCGAATGAAAAGATGGGCTTTCCATCTTTGGTCATGAACGCCGGTATGATAGTGTGGAAAGGTCTTTTGTGAGGCTCCAGTTTATTGAGATGATTTGGATTGAGCGAGAATAGCTGTCCCCTGTTCTGAAGGCAGAATCCCATGCCGTCCGGTACAAAGCCAGAGCCCCACTGGTAATAAATACTCTGAATTAGAGAAACCATATTGCCGTCTTTGTCCGCTGTTGTCAGGTAAATCGTATCGGATGAACCTTTAATCCGGCCGGGCTGAACTTTCTGAGCGGCCCGTTTTGGATTAATCAGTTTGACTCGCTGCCTGCCATACTCTTTGGAGATAAGATGTTTCAGAGGGACATCGGCAAAATCCATATCGGCGTAATAAACAGCGCGATCTTCGAATGCCAGTTTTTTTGCTTCAATGAAAAGATGCAAATGTTCGGCTGAGTTGGGCTTTAAAGATGCCACATCAAAATGTTCCAGCATATTCAGTATCTGCAAAGCCGCAATTCCCTGACCATTCGGCGGAAGCTCCCAGACGTCGTAACCGCGATAGTTAGTACTGACAGGTTCAACCCAGTTGGCTTTATGATCCCGAAAATCGCGCATTGAAAACCTGCCGCCGTTGGCACGGGAAAATTTAACGATCCTTTCAGCAATCTCACCCTGATAGAAAGCTTCTGAGCCGCCTCTGGCTATAGTCTCGAAAAATCGTGCCAATATAGGATTTTTGAAGATATCTCCAAACTTTACAGATTTGTCGAAGGGAGTGAAAGTTTCTGTCAGGGTGGAGCTTCTTGTTGAATCTAAAGACCATGAACGGGCAATTACCGGAGAAACCGGGAAACCTTCGCGTGCATAATATATAGGTGCTTCAAGAAGCCTTGCCAGGTCAAACCGTCCAAGTCTTTTCTGAAGTGCGTCCCATCCACTTACACAGCCGGGCACGCTCCAGGATAACGGGCCCAATACGGGAATCTCCTTGAGGCCAAGTTCCTGTGCTTTACTAATACTCCAGTTGTATGGAGAACGGCCGCTTGCATTTAGTCCAAATAGTCTCTTTTCTTTTTCATTCCAGACAATCGCAAAGAGATCACCACCCGGCCCGCACATCATCGGTTCGACCAGAGACAACATTGCATTTGCGCAAATGGCTGCATCGACAGCGTTACCGCCGGCCTTAAGAATATCGACGCCGGCCATGCTGGCTAATGGCTGGCTGGAGCACACAATTCCATTTTGGCAAACAACTGTCGAACGGTTTTGATTTCTATATTGAAGTAAATCGCGGTTGATATAGGCACTGCTGTCTTTTGTATCAGCAACATCATTTCCAGCCAGTGATACATTGCTGCCAAGGAATGCTGATGTGCAGGCACTGCCGGTAAATTTAAGAAATGAACGTCGCTTCATGGGCTTCTCCTCTTTATGATATTCAGTATTCATGAAGACTAATTTTTCTGAGCGGACTTATTGTACCTTAAAAAACATGAAAGTCAAGTTAGGTTCGGATGTAAACGTATGTGCTGCGAATAATATTTGTATATTATGGTTTGTAAGATGTATCGATAGTCCATGTGTGTGAGGCACTGGGATTTTCTTCGCTTTGCCAGATACCGGCGGAATTCTTTCCTATTACATAAACGGTATAAGATTGTCCATTTTGCAGGTTTGTCAATTCGATAGGAATATCAACGGATATCTCCTGACTCCATGGATCTTTGTTGAGTCGATACATATAATGTGTAATGCCTGGTCCACCGACGAAAAGTGTGGCATCGGTATGATAAGTTAGCTTATCGGGTTCACCGCAGACAGCAGCCCCGTCGGGCACATAAGCGCCCATATCGAGACCGCAGGGCCCGGTACTTATCGCTGGAGATAATGCTTGTAAATGGAAATCGGCATTTGGGTCAACAAAGACAGGATCAGCATCGATATTGCTTGTCCCGAGGTAATGCCATTGCTCGGGGATAATCGAATAATTGACAGTAATATCTGTGGTGTCAATTATCTCATCAAAAATAAGGTCTGTGTTCCAGAAAATACAGCCGTCCACATATATACCACGACCGGCTTGCCCCTGTCCAGGGCGGTCAAAGTAAACAACTGCTTTATTAACATCAACCACCGTATTATTAATAAAAGTCACGAAAGCATCCTGCTTAATATTAGTAACATGGTCGGTATCGAAAAAGATATTGCGAACGATGACATATTCTTTTCCGCTGCCTGCGGAGATTGCGTTTGAATTGCCGGTTGCATTGTTATAAGAATCTCTGTAATAGTGCATAAAAACGTTACCCTCGATATGGGCATCTGCCCCAAGGTCGAGGGCGTCATCGCCGCCTCCCATAAAGACATTATCGAGGATTTGCATGATAGGATTCGGACGAGATGGGCCGTCAAAATCAATCGCGTCATTGTGCCCCTTGGTTGTCCCGAAAATATTATTTTCGATTATGAAGTAACCGTTTTCGGGGATACCGCTGCCCCATATATGTTCACTGCGGTTGTCGGTAGTTGGCGGTTCATTCGGGCCGAAGATATCAGTGAACACACAGTTGGAAACAATCAGCGCCGAATTAATCGTGCTGATACGGCGAAGGTCAGTATTGTCTAATATAACGTGGTCGAGCAGGAGGTTCGAGTTTTCAATGCCTATCATTCCATTGTTGGAGCGACCATATTCGACAGTGGCGTATGTGATGCGGTTGTCACGAATAGTATTAATGAAATGAATACCATCCCATGTGCCGTTTGTTCCAGGTGTACGTGTAAAGTGAATCAGCTCATACTCAGAGCCCTCGGCGATAAGCTGGCCTTTTATAATGATTGTAGCATCCGGCTCAAAGAAAACCGTAGTGCCCGGCGTAATACTCAGCTCAACTCCAAAGGGAACAGTGAATTCGCCGGTTATGAGGTAAGGACCCTCCTGTGGTGTCCAGGTAGTGTTCTCGGTCAAAATCCCATTTCTGTTGGTTGGTAAATCGATCTCTTCATTGTGGTAATATCCCTGAACACTTGCAACGCCGTTATCGTTTCCCGCATTGATACACGGGGAATTTTCCTGTAAGTGATAGTTGTTGTTTGCCGAATCAACGAAAAGCGGATCCTGGTTGATATTGTTAATGCCTGGCCATGTTTCACCTATATCTGAGTAATCAATGTGGATGTCCACAGGGTCGTAGTCCGTATAGACCGGATTAGCGGCGAGGATAATAGAATTTGTTATGAAATATTCTATCGATGGGTCGGTGGGATTATATTTGTTAAAAGATTGAATTCCAAAATCGCGACAAACGACAGTAGCATGATTTAGAAAGACCCGGGCACTGCTGCGACTTGTGGCCTTGGCTGAGATACCGATATCATTGTTCACAATCAGCGCTGAGTCAATTGTGACTTGGCCGTCAAAGACACTTATCCCCTTATCTAAGCAATCGCGAAAGATATAATCCTCCACCAGGACGGTCGAGCCTAATGTATCAAGGCCTTCATCATCTGTGTCGGCGATCACACCGCGGCGAAGTGTAACAACCTGCCCGGCACTCTGGCTGTGTATATAGATACCATCGTTGTCATCCGGTCCGAACATTTCTGTGATCCAGCTATCTTCAAATAGTAAGGCGGTGTTGTTCATCTCAGGTCCCATTACCGACCTGGCCAATTGGCAGTTGCGGAACGTCAGGTCCGAGTCGGAAGAAGACTGCATGACTTTGCCGTCATTATCGGTGATAGAGACATAGTCGAAAACGATATTAGAGCCGACCGGCCGGACAGCCGGGCCTGAGCCGGTATGTCCCCCGCCGGGTGATCGTCCTGCACGGGTGATGTTCGTGTATTGATATATCGACGGCGATGAGTAGTCATGGTGGATTTCTCCCCAGGCCCGAGCCGAGTTGTAGGCTGTAAATGTAATCGGTGCTAAGGCTGTGCCGAGAGACTTGATTGTTCCTTTCACGTCGATGTCTGTTCCCGCTGAACCGGAATTTACCCCGTCGAGTAAAATGAGTGTACCCGGCCGGATGGTCAGAGTGTGACCGCTGGGAACCAGCAGGTCATCAGTTATATGGATAATACCGTCCCAGACGGTGGAACTGCCTACAAGTGTGCCGGAAATGCTTGAGACCGGCTCATTACTCAGGTCGAGCAATAAACGGCTGTCTTCGATACCATTGACGGTGGCGGTCAATGTGAAGTCGCCACTGCCCGTAAATGTTACCAGCGCACTTCCTAAACCATTGCGCAGCACAATCCGGCTTGTGGAAATGTTGACGTTAGGATTATCAACAGAAAGTGTTGCTACGGCATCCCATAAGTTACGTTCAATATTGCCGTCCGTCCGCACAACTTCAATTCGGACAAGAATCCCAATGCCCGGCAGGTAGCTGTCACGAACCATAAGCTTTGTTTTCAAATCCGAGGTAAGGATGTGATTATTGCTGACCGTCAGTTTGTTCTGTGGGGACTCATCATCGACATACTGCCAGGCGTAAACTGGGTCGGTCAGAAATAATACAACCAATGCCAGAGATAATACTGAGTTTTTTAAGGATATGACTATTTTCTATCTCCGTCCATATTAACGCCGGAAGCCCACTATCTTATCTATCTGGATTGCCGTTTTGCAAAACGGTCAACCCCAGCTTGTGGGCCCTGGAATCGTGGCTAAAGCTTGTATAAACTAACAATATTGTAACATATATAGAGTACTTGAGTCAACTAAAATAGGCTTCCGAGGAGGGCACTCTTTATCTCTGACGAGGATATGATATATAGTTAAAGAATGATCTAAGGCTAATCCTCCAGTTAGACACAGACGGCATAAAAATGCTCGACGCGTCGCACATGACTATCGCAAGATAACAACAAGCGTTAATGTGCGATATACCTTCTCGTACAATCTGCTATTTCCGGCCACCGCGTGCATGAAGCAGTTCGACGATCTCTTTAGCCGGATTTCCTTTCGGAAAGGCGGCAAGTCCAAGCGGAGTATGTCCCTCATTATCTTTGGCATTTGAATCGGCTCCCGTATCGAGCAGGATTTCCGCCACCTCTTTTTGCCTGAAAACACATGCGTAGTGCAGCGGTCGTTGACCGAACTGATTCTTGGCATCAACCTCAGCGCCGTTGGACAGTAAAATCTTTACAATCTCACTATGACCCTGGAGTGAAGCCGAATGCAGAGGTGTGTCACCTTTTGCTATGGCGAGTCTCGATGGCACGACAATCTGCATACTGCGCTCTGCAAGCTTAGCTTGTCTTTGCTCTTCAAACCTCTGGAGCTTAATGAGTTCTCTCTCTATTGTGTCAGGAAAATTCCCAGCGCCCGCATTGAGGTGTGTCGTTGGTTCTTCGGCCTTTGCAGTTATGTCTGCCCCGCCGGCGATTAACAATCTAACAGCTTCGTTGTTGCCCTTGACAGCGGCCCAGTGAAGGGCTGATTCTCCATGCAATCCTCTTTCGTTGACATCCAGGCCCCTTCCTATAAGTAATGTCAGTGCATCGCTATTTCCAGCATAAGACGCTGCAAACAGCGAAGATTCCATCTGTGTTCCCCTGGTATCGAGCTTGACACCCTTGACCAATAGCAGCTTAAAGATGTCGGTGTTGCCTCCGTAAATAGCTGCAAACAGGACTTGTTCGCGATTCACACTGTTCTTGTAATTAACCAATGCAGGATCGCTATCAAGAAGCTCCTTGAACCTGGCTAAATCGCCAAGCCTCGCCACATCATTTATATTATATTTTGCGCCGTTGCGAATCAGAAATTCCGCAAAGTCTTTTCCGTGTACTCTTGTGGCGTTGATACCCTTTAGCGGCGTAAATCCTCTGTTGTCTTCAATATTAATGTTCGCTCCTTTTGCCACAAGCAGTTCGGCCATCTCCTTTCTTCCATGCGCCGCCGTCACATGTAACGCCGTTTTGCCATAATTATTCTGTGCGTTGACGTTCACGCCGTGTTCGATGATTGCCTCCATTGCTCCAGTGGTTCCCGTTTTCACTAACGTGTGAAGAACCGTTCCGCCTGACTTGTCTCTCCAGGACAAGTCTGCTCCGTTCGAAATCAAAACCTCTGCGGCCAGCCTGCTTCTGGCATAGCACAAAGGGATATAGGTTGAAGAATCATGACCGCCTGAATTCACATTCATCCCATCTTTGATCAACAGCTCGATCACTTTAGCGTCGCCTTTCTGTGCCGCTACGTGTAAAGCGTTCCATCCACCAATACCCTTCTCACTTGGATTAGCTCCTCTGGACAGGAGCACCTCAACAATGTTCCTATGCCCATGCCTGATAGCGGCGTGCAGAACCGGGGACCCGATCCCACCCTTGCCCTTTCCATCCTTCATCACAGCCAGTCCCGGATCTTTCGCTAACAGTTCCTCCACTTCGCTCGTGTTGCCTCTGACAACCGCGTCCAAAAACATGCGCTTTCGCTCGGCTCGACCTCGTACCATTCCATGAAGAAGCATCGCAACACCCAAGAGTAGGATCGGAATCAGCAACGGCGTTTTCTTGAGCTTGCTCACTTGTATCACCTCAACTTGACTCGCATTGTCCCCTAATGGTAATGCCTTTCTTATTGCGATGCAAGAAAAATAGAATTCCGTCTCAGATCAAATTGGAATTTCCAATATGTACTTCAAGGAAATACTCCTGCTTGCCACAAGTCCAGTGGTACAAAGATTTCATCTCAATTTCAATAATATTCCGGCAGGTTAAAGGGTATTATAAGGACATGTGGAAGGTCTGGATGGAGAAATAGAAGAATAAAAAAGGCCTTTTAAATCTGTTTTTTCCTTGAAATATAGGTGGCTAATCTGGTACAAATAGTATTGGTGAAGTTTGTGCTCGCTTAATCGGGCATCTTCGACTTTTTGATCATCCGGCGAGCTTAATTTTTGATAGAGGATGAGTTATTGCGTATTTTGCAAGGTACAAAGTCTTAAGTGAGAGTTTTTTTATCTTAAAGGTATCGTACTCCCTAAAAACTGGACGCATGATTCAGCGGTGTCTTTTTTATTGTGCCTTTTTCGGAACTGTGAGGTAGTTATTATGGGGAAATCAAGAGGATTTACACTAATAGAACTTTTAGTGGTTATTGCCATCATTGCAATATTGATGGCGATCTTGATGCCCGCATTACAGCGTGCCCGTGAGCAGGGCAGGCGGGCCGTGTGCCTGCAGAATACCAAGACGCTCGTGCTCGGATGGATCATGTATTCTGGTGATTACGATGGCAAAATACCCCTGGCCGTAGCGAGTACGAACGATGGCTGGGTCCAAAAACCTCCTGGCAATCGACCTGTTGACGCGTCGATAGAAGAACAGATTGAAGCTTTGAAATCAGGTGTGCTTTTTGAGTACATTGTGAATGTAAAAGTGTACCGCTGTCCTGTGGCCAAGAGCTATGAGATGCGTACCTACAGCTGTTCCCATGCTATGAACGGTGGAAGCTTTGACGGTGGGCCTGTGACCAAGAATATATACAATATCAAGCATCCCGCTGAACGCATCGTTTTCATAGATGATTTCGGCGAGGACTGGGATGCAGCCTGGGCCGTTCCCTGGAGTCGGCCGGCCTGGTGGAATCCGATTCCCGCGCGTCACGGTTCCGGCACGGTCGTGGATTTTGCTGATGGCCATTCCGAGTGGTGGGCCTGGAAGGACTCTCGCACTATCGATCTGATGGTGAAATTGATTTGGGACATCAATGGTGATAACATAGGAGCCGTGCAGGATGGGAATCCCGACTTGATCCGGGTGCAAAAGGGAATCTGGGGCAATGACTTGGGATATGAACCTGTTAGTATTCCTTAAATCCTTTTTAATTGCATAAAACAATCGTAGTTATTCACAGGATAAGAGTCAAGGATACCCCGGTAGTGACGGAGCAGGCTGATTGCAGAAATAAGTGTGTTATGATGCAGATTAAGATTAAATATTGGATATTTAGGGTGAGTTGCCAGACACTGTCGAAATACACATGAACGGTTACAAAAAACACGGGTGTTTGCTGAAAAAACAAATGTTTTTCATGTGTGACAAAAACACAACTAATTGTTTTAACTTTTTTTATAAGGAGGATTGTTATGTTTAAGAAAATGATTTATTTAGTTTCTGTTGTTTTGGTGCTGGGGCTGGTTAGTAGTGTTTCGGCAGGGTTGGTGGCGCACTGGCAGTTCGATGAGGGGTCCGGTACTACTGCCGTTGACAGTTCCGGCAATAGTCATGATGGTACCCTGCTGGGTGACCCAGAGTGGGTTGCCGGAATGATTGGTAACGGTGCTTTGAGTTTTGATGGGTCGGATGGCCTTGTGGATGTTGGCCATGATGAATCACTGAGTATAACGGATGAGTTGACAATCACGGTATGGGTGAAGGCAGGCGATCTCAGTAATTACTATTTTCTCGTTTGTAAACAGCCCAGTGGTACGGCAGGAGACAACTATCCTGGCAACTACGAATTCAGAATACAGGCAAATAGCGGCATCCTTGAGTTTGGACATCAGGAAGCGGAGGGCGAGCAGTACACCTTCTATACCTCCGATACGTCTATTACTGCCGACCAATGGTACCACGTTGCTGTAGTAGTCACGAAAGGTGAGCTTGTGGAATTCTATATCGACGGGGTTTCTGCCGGAAGCGCCGAGCAGTTGACTAATTTTGGGGTTTTGAACGATGAGCCTGTAAGAATAGGCGGCAGGAAGGATGGGTATTCTTTTTTCAACGGAATTCTGGATGACGTTCGTCTCTACGACCGGGCTCTGTCAGCAGTCCAGATACAGAAAATGTATAATGGTAATCCTCCAATGTTCACAGTCGCTGAGAAGCCTGATCCGGCTGATGGTGCTCTACACTCGGATACGTGGGCGAGCATTAGCTGGCGGGCGGGAGATTATGCGGTCTCGCACGACGTGTATTTCGGTGTGAGTTTTGACGATGTGAATGCCGGCGCTGAGAGCACGTTCCAGGGCAACCAGGTCGATACATTTTTTGTTGCCGGCTTCCCAGGATTCGCTTATCCAGATGGTCTTGTTCCGGGCACAACTTATTACTGGCGAGTCGATGAAGTCAATGACACAGAGTCAGATAGTCCATGGAAAGGTGATGTCTGGAGCTTTAGTATTCCTCCCAAAACTGCATACAATCCCGTTCCGGCTAATAGTGTCGAGTCTGTAGATCCGAATGCAGAGCTTAGCTGGACGACAGGATTTGGCGCGAAACTGCACACGGTTTACTTCGGCAACAATTTTGACGAAGTTGACAATGCAGCCGGTGGCCTTCCTCAGGGAACCGCGAGCTATACTCCCGGTACACTTAAAATGGCCAAGACTTACTACTGGCGGGTAGATGAGTTTGATGTTGTCGAAACGCATAAAGGAGATGTCTGGAGCTTTACTACTGAGGGCGCTGTTGCGAGTCTGGAGCCAGCTAATGGTGCTGTGGATGTAACGCAAACACCTGTTCTCACATGGGCACCGGGCTTAGGTGCTTCATACGAAGTCTATTTTGGCGCCGATGAAGCCTCTCTGGAGTTAAAAGGTAGTGGAAATCTTGGTTCCGAGAGCTATGAACCCGGACAGCTCGAATGGGATACTACTTACTACTGGCGTGTTGACGAGGCCAATGCTACCAACACCGACAGCCCATGGACAGGCCCTCTCTGGAGCTTTACCACGGCCAACTTCCTTATTATTGAAGATTTTGAAAGCTACAATGACCTTGATCCCGCTGATCCGGCGAGCAACAGGATATTCAATGCCTGGCTTGACGGATTCGACAATCCTGCATTAAACGGTTCTGTCGTTGGTAATGCTAATCCTCCTTTTGCAGAGCAAACTATCGTTCACAGTGGTAATCAATCGATGCCGCTTGCTTATGACAACGCTGTCGGGAAATCCGAGGCGACTTTGACGTTGACTTCTCAGCGTGACTGGACAGTCAAAAGTGTTAACACACTGACAATCTGGTTCAGAGGCGAATCAGGTAACGCTGCTGAGACTTTGTATGTTGCTCTTAATGACAGTGCTGTTGTTACCAATGATAATCCTGATGCGGCACTGGCAACTTCCTGGACGGCCTGGAATATCGACCTGACGCGCTTTACGGACCAGGGTGTGAATCTTGCTAATGTCAACTCGATTACTCTTGGCCTTGGTGACAGGGAGAATCCTGTAGCCGGAGGAGCGGGTATGATGTACTTCGATGATATTCGTCTGTATCCGCCTGCACCGTAAGCTGATAAGCTGAACCGATTTTGTATTTTAGATTTCTTTAAACGTGGCTTATACTCATTTGGTATAAGCCACGTTTTTCTATATGTGAAATGATTCAACAATCTCATTTTTCTCTTTCTTAGAGAAGTGAGTGTAGATATTATTTGATTTTGTAGCTGATTGACATGCCATCCTTCTTTTCCATAGAGGCCCGGATAATAACCGTATCGTAGTTGGGACTTTCCTGCATATAATCGAGAAAATCCTTCATTGCCCGGGCGGAACGAATGACATTATCACCGACGACCACGGCGCCGATTTTGAGCTTCGGCTCGATCATCTTGAAGTATTTTAAATAATCGCTTTTTACGGCGTCGATGAAAACAAAGTCGTATTTACCTTTAAGTTTCGGTAAAGTTTTAAGAGCATCTCCTTCAATGCAGGTAACGGTGTTTTCCAGGCCGACTTTTTGCAAATTATCCCGACATGTTTTTGCCATCTGCGGGTCGATTTCCAGGGTATAAAGGTGGCCTCCGGTTCTCTCGAAAGCAATTCCCATATTAACGGCTCCGAAACCGGTGGCCGAGCCGACTTCGATTCCGCGTTTCGATCTGCTGCTTTCTACCAGAATTCGCAGCATCATGGCATCGCCTTCTGTCGTGTTCAGGCCAATGCGCTGAAAATCTTTGACAAAACGATTGCGGAATTCATCGCTGGTTTTGCTTCGCTGGCCGGAATAAACCATGACTACATTAACACCAACTAAAACACATAAAGCAACAATCAAAAGTTTGTACCGTTTCATAAGAGCCTCCTTCGAACGGGTGAAAATAATAGGTTGATTTTTTCATTTCTGAGACTAACTGTCTTATCAAGATACAATAAAAATTGCGATATTTCAATCATTTCGAGACTCCAAATTCTGAGTAAGTGAAATTGGCCCATTCGACTGCGCTCAGGACAGGCTTTGATTGGGTTTGTTTTGGCTTTGACACCCTTGATATTGGCCCAAAATTGGGTTTGTTTGGGTTTGAATTGGCTTTGAATTGGGTTTGTTTTTGGCTTTATTGGGTTTGAATTGGGTTTGTTTTTTGGCCCCAGCCAAGCGATTAATTTTACGTATCTCATTGCTATTAAAGTATTTATACTCATTTTGTCATTTCGTAAATTGGGTTTGTTTTGCATAATAGAGTGTATCTGGGAATATGTTATAATTGAAAGAGTGCCTAAAGTGACTAAAGTGCCTAAAGTGAGCTAAAGTTGGGTGTTTCATATTCAAAATTCCTTAACTGAGGGCAGAAAAAGGGCCCCTCTATAATTAGACGAGTGTGCACGTTTGAGTCGAAAATTCGGGTATTTTTCCTGGCTCTTTGTTCGTAAGTTGTTATCTTGAAAGGAAATAAAAATTTTGGAAATATTTTATTTTTGTTTTTAAGAGTGAGCGTTTTTGACTGAAAAATGGGCGATTTTTCGAAGTGTCAATTTGTTGCTTTTTGCTCAGATTTGCAAAAGCTAATTTTCGAGTTTATCTGGTTTTGTATCCATCCCTTGTAAAGGGATATTCAAGGGATGTTCAATCACATATTTCAGGGCATGATCTGCTTTAGGACGTCCTTCGCCTGTGCCGCTGTCTCCGCACCGCGAGGTGTATGTATGAGGTCGTTCTGCTCCGTTGGATCGTTGCCGAGGTCATAGACCTCCTCTGTACCGTCGCCATTACGGATATAGTGCATGTCATCGATAATAAGAGATTTCATGTCTCCTCTCGCAACAGGCGTACCAAGTCTCCAGGAGGCACGGCTGAGTTCAGACAGCACAAGTTCGTTGTTTTCCGGTTCTTCCCTTTTGGGTTCAATCCAATATCTGCTCAGCGACTGGCCGGGAAACAGCTTATCATCTGGAAGGCCCAGGAGGTCTATGATCGTCGCCGGTATATCTCGAAGAGTTACAGGTTCCTGCTCTACAACTCCAGATGGTACGATGTCGGGAAGCCTTAAAATGAACGGTACTCGGATGGATTGAATATGCAGGTCATTACCGTGCCCGAGAGTGCTGTGCTCTCCAAACTCCTCCCCATGATCTGAAACAAGGACCACAAGCGTTCGGTCAAGGAGACCTCTTTGCATGAGTTCACCAAACAGATGCTCCATGTTGTAGTCCAAATAAGCGATAGACCCGTCGTACGCATTGCGTATCGACTCGATCTCTTCAACCGTCGAATTGCTCGGCAAACAAGTCATGTGAATATAACGAGCCACATATGTATTCAAATGATCCGTGCTCCCGAATCTTTCGGCAAAGTCCGCCGGAGGCAAATAAGGCTGGTGTGCATCGAAGTAGTTCAGGAACGCAAAGAACGGACGGTCACTCGGGGCGCGGTCGACCCACCTTAGGAAGTCGTTTGTAATGCGAGGGGCAGGCTTACGATCAAGCATTTCATAATATCCAAGGAACCGACGTACCCATGACTTGGTGAAGGCAAATCGAATCAGCGCCGAGCTGCGCGCAAATTCCCTCGCAGAAGCAACGTAGTCTTCGTAATGAGAGAAACCGCGTGCAAGACCATGTTCTATACGACAGAATGCGTTGTTGGCCACGAAGCCTCCGGTAAC
>VRUK01000135.1 GCA_019456195.1 Planctomycetota bacterium
GACGAGAACTTCGGGAAATACTGCACATCGTGTAAACCGGCCAGTCGGATAGCAAATCCAGGGCCGAACAGGATTGACACCGCTTAAATATTGAGTTGAGTCAAAAATTCCAGGAGCAGTTTATTGGCGAAACCGCTGAAATCCTGCTGGAAAACGATGATAGGCAGATTTACGGCCGAAGCGAGAGATATTTTATAGTGTGTCTTGAAAAAGCAGGAAAAAAGCTGAAGAAAAATGACCTGGTAAGGACAAAGCTGGTCAGATATGGCAAACATGGGATGTATGGGAATGTATTGTAGAAATAAACAGGATATTCTTATATGTTCCTTTCAAATACTTACTTACGACAATTTCAGACATTTCTAAAAGTTTTTTCCGTTTTTTCATATTTTTTGCAAATATTTCCAGAAATAAGCAATCTTTAACTCAAACGTAGAACCTGAAGCACCTGGCAATCCATGATTTAATACGAAGATTTTCACTGGGCCTATACTGATTCGGTATAGGCCCCATTTTATTAATTATCGGTGACAAGAATAATTTGAGTTATTTTCCTTGACGAGAAAGCAGGTAAATTGGTATAAATAATATTGTTGAACTTGTGGCTTTGCAGAGTCTGCCCCCTGAGAGAAGTCAGGAAAGCAGATATCTGCGAATTTCGGCACCTGCATTTGGAAATTTTAATTTTCCAAATAGAGGAGGATGAGTATTATGCAAAACACGGAGTTAGGGGTAGCGGCGACTTTGTGTTCCGACGTGAATATTACCACCTCTCAACCGACCGTTCACATTTTGAAAAACCACAAATGTTTTGGTGTGTGGCCAGAGCATAATCAATAATTATCTTTTTTTCAGGGAGTACTATTATGTGTAAAAATATAATTTTTCTGGTTTCTTTGGTTCTGGTACTGAGTATAACCGGCAATGGATGGGCAGGTACTTCGAATCCGACCCCTGCCAACGGTGCTGTACATGAAGAAACATGGGCAAACCTTGCATGGGAGGGAGCCGGGGCCTCGTTCGATGTTTATTTCGGCGACAATCTTGACAATGTGAAAGATGGTACCGAAGATACATTCCAGGGCAATCAAACGACAAAATTTTATGTTGTCGGCTTTCCGGGATTCGCTTTTCCGGATGGCCTTGTTCCGGGCACAACTTACTACTGGCGGATAGATGAGACACAGGCTGACGGTACCATACAAACAGGCAGTATCTGGAGCTTTTCGATTCCAGCAAAGATAGCAACAAATCCCAATCCCCCTGATGGTGCTGAGTTTGCAGAATTGAATGAAGAGTTAAGCTGGAAGGAAGGTTTCGGTGCAAAATTACACACAGTGTATATCGGCACCAGCTTTGATGAAGTTGACAATGCCACTGGTGGGTCTAACCAGGCAGCCAAAACCTTTTCGCCGGACTCGCTTGAAGCAGAGAAGGTTTATTACTGGCGTGTCGATGAGTTCGATGCCGTCGAGACTTTTAAAGGTGATGTCTGGGGTTTTACGACAATTGGCGCTGCCGGGACCCCGAATCCATCTAATGGTGCTGTGGATGTGACTCAGGCACCGACTCTGAGCTGGACGCCGGCAGATACTGCTTCTTCGCACGATATATACCTCGGTACTGATGCCGATGCCGTGAACAGTGCCACGACAGCTTCGCCGGAGTACAAAGGCAACAAAGCTGCCGGTGAGGAGATTTTGGATCCCGGCCAACTTGACTGGGACACAGAGTACTTCTGGCGCGTCGATGCAGTCTATGATGCGGGCAATCCTGTTAAAGGTCTTGCGTGGAGTTTCACGACAGCCGGCTTCCTCGTAGTGGATGATTTTGAAGGCTACAACGACCTTAATGAAGAAGAACCCGGGAGTAACAGGATATTTCTGGCCTGGGTGGATGGATTTGATGACCCGGCAAACGGAGCTCTCGTTGGCTATGAAAATCCACCTTTTGCCGAGCAGACTGTCGTTCGCAGCGGATCTCAGTCAATGCCGTTGTTCTACGACAACGCTGCCGGGAATTCTGCGGCAACCCTGACATTAACTTCCAACCGTGACTGGACAGAGAATGGTGTTACAACGTTGATAATTTATTCCAGGGGCAACAGGACAAATGCCGCTGAGCAGATGTATGTTGCTGTCAACGGCAGTGCAGTGGTCAATAATGATAATCTTGATGCAGCGCAGACAGGGATCTGGACGGCCTGGAATATCGATCTACAAGCGATTGCAAGCCAGGGTGTGGACCTCACCAACGTCAATTCTATTTCTATTGGTTTCGGCGATAAGAGCAATCCGCAGGCCGGCGGTTCAGGTACGATATTCGTTGATGATATTCGATTAGCTACCGCCCCGGCTCCTGTAGGAAGACTCCTGTTGTTTGAAGAGGATTTCGAGACCGTAGAACTGGGTGCAAGCATAGAGGAATCCGCGGGTACTGAAGGTGTCTGGACAGACACTCCCCCGGAAGGCTGGTTTATTGACGAAAGTGGTGTTCCAGGAATAGGTGATCCGGATACTGACGGTGTAGCCGATTGGGCCGGTTGGGCCATCGCTGACAAGGAATGGTGGACCAATGCAGCCGGTGATCAAAGACGTACGGAATACACATTGGGACAAGGCGCCGTTGCTGTGGCCGACCCGGATGAGTGGGACGATGCCGCTCATACAGATTCGGCATCAGAAGGCTGGTACAAGACTTTCATGAGTACGCCGGCAATTGATATCTCTGAAGCTCAGGCCGGTACGGTTCAGCTTAAGTTCGATTCGAGCTGGCGTCCGGAGTTCGACGGCAACTATCACCAGACTGCGAATATAACCGCCTCCTTCAATGGGTCCGAACCTATCGAGGTGCTCCTGTGGGAATCTGATTCAGCGAGTCCTAACTTTAAGGATGACAATTCCACTAATGAAACTATTACTCTCAATTTGGAAAATCCACCATGGGCTACGACCGTTGTTTTGACGTTCGGCTTATTCGAAGCCGGAAATGACTGGTGGTGGGCGATCGACAACTTGCAGCTTACCGGATTTCCCAAATAGAAGGTCTTCGTCCTTTTTCAGGCGAATGTTTGTGTATTAACTCGGGGCTTATACCGAATCTCGGTATAAGCCCCTTTTATATTGTCTGTTTGTTCGGCCATCGACGGATCAACGAAATCAATTATTTTGAGACTGCCCCGGCGTTAAATGTTAAATTTACAGCAGGTTCATACAATAATTCTCAACAGCAGCAATTCAAAATCCCTCTATAAATACAGTTTTTCCTTGACGACAACCTGTATAATTTGGTATAAAATAAACTGGTGGGATTTATATCCGTATATATAAATATGGATATAAGTAGATTACCGCCCTATATGGGGTGAGAAAAGTTTATTCTTTGGAAAAAAGGAGGTGTGATTACACAAATCCACAGGTTATTTCTGAAAATAACTTTGTTTCTAAGATTTGATTTATCACATTTCAACCAACAATTTGCATTTTGAGAGCAACAAATGTTTCGGCAAGTGACCAAAGCATATTCGTTGTTATCGTAACTTTTTTACAGGAGTAAGTATTATGAGAACTCGAATAATCTGGTTGACAGCAGTTTTGTTGATAGGATTTATGGGGCTTAACACAACCAACGCACAGGAAAACATGCTGACTAACGGCGGCTTTGAGGACGGTACCAATGACCCGTTTACCCAATACGGCGGAGCTACCCTGGAAGTGGTTCAAAAATTAGACGGCGCAGCAGTTTCCGAAAAACCGATTGAGGGAGACTATGCTCTGCATATCACGGTACCCAATGCAGGTGCAAATTTCTGGGATTTCGGTCTGCAATACGGAGGATTTGTTTTTGAAGCGGGCAAGAAATACACTCTTTCTGCCTTTCTCAAGAGTAAGGAAGGTAACATGGATATCAATTATAAGCCGGAGCTGGGACAAGATCCATGGACCGGATATGGTGATCAGATATTTACCATGACTGAAGAATGGACAGAATTCAGTGTAACAACTCCGGTTTTTACAGAGGATGTAACTCCCGCTACCCTTACCTGGCACATAGGTTTTGAGACTGGTGATTTCTGGATAGACAGCGTAAGATGGTACGAAGGCGACTATGTCCAACCTGTTTTCAATAGTTTTAAGGCCACTAATCCCGACCCGGAAGATGGTACTTTGCATCCGGAAACATGGGCAAGCCTTTCGTGGGATCCAGGGCTCTCAGCAATAACGCATGATGTTTACTTTGGCGACAATTTAGACGATGTGAACAACGGCGCCGAGAGTACTTTCCAGGGCAATCAGGCCGCAGATTTTCTTGTAGTCGGCTTCCCCGGTTTTGCTTTTCCGGACGGCCTTACTAATGGAACTACATATTACTGGCGTGTTGATGAGATCAACGAAAACGATCCAAACAGTCCGTGGAGAAGCGACCTCTGGAGCTTTCTGGTGCCGCCCAAGAGTGCTTATAATCCCGTACCGGCCGATGGAGCCAAATTCATAGATCCCGAAATAGTACTCACATGGGATCCTGGTTTCGAGACAAAATTACATCAAGTGTATTTCGGGGATAATTTTGCCGATGTCGATGCCGGCACAGGCGGCACTGCAAAAGGCCCCGTAGGTGATACGGACTTCACTCCCGGAACCCTTGAATTAGACAAGACCTACTATTGGCGTATCGATGAGTTCGACGGAATCGAAACACATAAAGGCAATGTCTGGACCTTTACAATCACAAAAACCGGCGGTGGTGTGCGGGCAGATTATTTTTCAGGTATGAATTTCGAGAACCTGGTCCTGAACCGTGTTGATCCTCAAATCGACTTTAACTGGGGCGACCCGGGCGGGCCGGACCCGTCGGTCGGCGATGATAACTTCTCGGTCAGATGGAGCGGCCAGGTAGAGGCGGCTTTTACCGAGACCTACACGTTCTATGCCAGAACCGACGATGGCGTGCGTCTGTGGGTCGAAGGCCTCCAGCTTGTTGACAAATGGATTAACCGTTCAGCAACCGAGAACAAAGGAACGATAGACCTTGTTGCAGGACAGTTCTACGGTGTTGTAATGGAATATTATGAAGACGGAGGCGGCGCCGTAGCAGAGCTTCGCTGGTCGAGCCCACACACTGAAAAGCAATTGATTCCGCAGGCGGCACTATCGTTACCGGTAAAGGCCAGCAGTGCGAATCCGAGGACAGGCTCGGTTGATGTAACACAAACAACTATTCTTACCTGGGGCCCCGGAGACTTTGCCGAATCGCATGATGTCTATTTCGGTACTGATGAAGAAGCTCTGCGCAACGCCGATACAAGCTCACCCGAGTACAAAGGCACGAGGGCTCTTGGCTCTGAGAGCTATGACCCCGGCGTGCTTGAGTGGGACACTACTTATTACTGGCGTGTCGATGAAATCAATAACAACAATCCGGAGAGTCCGTGGGTAGGCGGCGTCTGGAGCTTTACGACGGCCAACTTCCTTATCGTGGACGATATGGAGAGCTACAATGACATTGATCCCGCGGAACCTGATAGTAACAGGATATTTATGGTATGGGTGGATGGATTCGATAACCCGACAACAAACGGCTCTATCGTTGGTTATGCAAATGCTCCATTCGCTGAGAAAACTATCGTTCACAGCGGCACTCAGTCGATGCCATTCTCATACGACAACACTGTAGGGAAATCTGAAGCAACCTTAACATTGACTGACCTGCGCAACTGGACACAGAATGACGTTGACACACTGACAGTTTGGTACCTGGGTGATTCGGCCAACGCTGCTGAGTCGATGTATGTTGCTCTAAATAACAGCGCGGTGGTCACTAATCCTAATCCTAATGCTGCACAGATAGGTTCCTGGATCGGATGGAATATCCCCCTGCAGTCATTTGCCGACCAGGGCATTAACCTGGCCAATGTTAATTCGATTACCCTTGGTCTTGGTAACAGAAGCAACCCGGTTGCCGGTGGAGCGGGTATGATGTACTTTGATGATATTCGTCTGTATGCACCATCCGCAGAACCAGCACCCGATCCAGACGCACTCGGTAATATTCTGGCCAACGGCGGCTTTGAAGACAGCGTTCTTGATCCGTGGAGCACGTATGGCGACCTTGTTACTACCGCAGAAGTAGTTCAGGTATTGGAAGGCGCAGCGATTCCCGAAGATCCGATCGAAGGAGGCTCCTGTCTGCATGTTACGGTTGCCGATGCCGGCGCCAATTTCTGGGATGCCGGCCTGCAGAACGCAGGACATGTTTTTGAAGCAGGCAAGAAGTACACCATGTCGGTATTCCTGAAGTCCAAGTCAGGTACGCTGGACATCAATTTGAAGCCTGAACGTGCAGCAGACCCGTGGGAAGGTTTTGGTGACCAGGTCTTCACTATGACCGAGGAATGGGCAGAATATAACGTTACAACTCCTGTTCTTGATGCAGACGTGGATCCGGCTTCCATCACATTCCATATAGCTTTTACAGCCGGAGATTTCTGGATAGATGGTGTAAGATTTTACGAAGGCGACTATGTCGCACCCTGATTTGAGAAATTAGCTGTAATATTTATTACGGGCCTGTGCCAAATCGGCATAGGCCCTTTTTCATTGACGCTGCCAAGAAGATATATATGCGATAATCATAGACCGGCGGCTAAATCTTTTCATTTATTAAGATGATTTCCAAACCGGCTGATTTAACTTCTTATGCCAATATTTGGCTGGGGATTTTACGAGAAGCAGATCTAATACCAATTGTGATTACTATGCCCTTATTAGTATTGAAAAAAGCATAATTGTCGTTTCCATTTAACAATAGCCGCAAATAAGCGTAATCAGGGCAAATAAATCATTCCCCCGCTTTTCTTGATTTTGACCTTAATTATGCCGATAAACGTACGGCATTTTTAAATACGAAGTCGCTATGGCCAATATCTCTATTGATGAAAATATTGTTAAAAGTGAAAGGTACTAAAGATGAGTAAGAAGGTTTTGTTAATTGCTGGAATTACACTTTGTGTTGCGGCAATTAGCCAGGTCAAGGGCCAGGACATTTGGGAGCAGGAAACGCTTACCAATGGTTTCTGGGGACTGAATGACAGCCTGGCAGCCAGCGGTATAGAAGTGGGCTTCGGCTTAACTAACATATACCAGCTCAATGTCAACGGCGGGACCAGTACGCACAACCACCAGGGCCGACACACCGGCAGCTACGACCTGGGAATCGGAGCCGACCTTCAACAGTTGTTAGGTATCGAAGGCGCTACCTTCTATGTGCACACTACAGGAAGCTGGTCAAAAACGAATATTGACGCCACTTCAGTAGCCAGTGCGTTCGGCGTCAATCGTGATGCCGGCGGCAAACGCTCAATGGACGTTACCGAAGTTTGGTACGAACAGGCGTTGCTCGATGATACCCTCCGCATACGGCTTGGTAAACTGGACATCGACGGTGGATTCGAATGCCGCGGCTGTCCCGTCTCATTCGACGGCAGTTCCTTCGCCAACGACCAAACCGGCCAGTTCTTAAACAGCGCCCTGGTCAATAACCCGACTATTCCGTTTCCCGACAAAGGCCTCGGCGTGGTTTTCTACTGGAACCCCATCGAATGGTGGTATGCCTCAGTCGGTGCTATAGATGCCCAGGCCGATGCCAGAGAGACCGGCTTTAACACGGCTTTCAAAGACCAGGATTATTTCTTCTTTGTCTTTGAGACCGGTATCGCCCCGCTTCTCGATTCGGCCAATGGCCCAATGCCGGGTGCTTATCGAGTGGGTGTATGGAACGACCCGCAGCCGAAGACGAACTCAGACAACACTGGCAAGAACTATCGTGACGATGTTGGTGCCTATCTTAGCCTTGACCAGATGTTCCGCAAAGAAAACAGCGACCCTGAAGACAGCCAGGGTACCGGAGCGTTCTTCAGGTATGGCTATGCGAACAGTGAGAAGAATAATATTACCGGTTTCTGGAGTTTCGGTCTTCAATGCACTGGTTTAGTAGATGACCGTGATGGCGATGTTCTTGGTGTAGGTTATGCCAACGGCATTTTCAGCAATAACGCATCTACAACCTATACAGACGACAACGAAGATGTCCTGGAAGTTTATTACAACGCCCAGGTTACACCATGGCTGAACTTAAGTCCGATGGTTCAGTATGTTGCCGACCCCGGCGGTAACGACACGGCCAAAGATGCTACTATCTTTGGACTAAGAGCACAATGGACCTTCTAAATTGATGATATAACAACAAACAAGGCCGATTTCCCAATCGGCCTTGTTCTTTTTTAAACCAATTATTGCAAACTTCAATCACGAAAAGCCATCCTGCCAGCCCTGCCTGTCCTGAGTTTATCGAAGGATACGTAATCGGCAGGATTTGCGGGCGGTTATTTTTTGGGGATTTTCTCCTTGCAACTCCCGCTCCACCCTGTTACGATTTGCACATGCCATTTGAGGATTTTGCACAAACGCCGGAACGCCAGACTATTGTCGAAGACATCAGGCGGACAACGTCTAACCCGGATTATACCCTTAATCAATACCAAACCTTCGAAAATATGGATTCAGATCCTCAACTCGACCACCTGCCGTCCACCAATCCGGCAAGCCGCTCCAGTTTGATCGATCTACTTGAAAATGAAGCCCCCACAGACGATGCTGAAAGGCTCGAACACTTATTTAATTTCTGCCATACCCACCAGCAAAAGGGTGAACCGACAAACTCCGTAAACAGTGCCACACTCGGCCATGTTAACAATATCACAAATATAGCGCACCGAGTTTGCGCCCCTTCTGGTGAGACACCAGATCAAGCACGTGCCAGAATCCGCCAACTTGTGCGCATCAGCGATCCTGCGCAACGCTTGGCTTTACAGAAACAAAACCTTGGCTCCACCTCACTTTCACGATATCAAATGTGGGCTTTCTATGACGAAGAACACACTGAACCTTTCGAAACCTTTACAGATTCTCGAGAGACCTCCGTCGTGCGCCTCGGTCTTGGACACTATGACAACTCTAATGATGAACTTGTCCGATGGACGCATCGACTTCCTTCAAACATAAACCCATTCAAGCCGACGGCTTGGGACGCTGATGCTCTCAACGTATACTGGCGCCCCGGAGGGGAAACCCAACCCTTGCGCTCGGGCTTTGGCGATGGCTTATCTGAAGTCGTCCATGACAGCATTTCCGCCCAGGATTTCGTGACACCTGCCGGACCTTTGGAGGTATGAGAAAATGCCGCATTTGGATCAACTTACATTCAGCCAACTAAAAGTCTGGCTTTCTGACCGCCTCCAGTTACGCGGCCTACCCGCTGCAACCATCAATCGCCGCCGCCATGAACCGGCCCATGAATTCCCCCTGCAAGCTTGGGATACTGGAAATGATGCGTTCCGCAGGAGGTTTGTCCGCGCTGTAAATCAAATCCTAAGGGACTGCACCCAAAACCCATGGCACCCCGATCATTTCCACAACTTAGCCACCCTTATCGAAGAAGGACGTATCAAATCGTCTGCCCGCGTCCTAAAGGAAATCGCATATAGTCACAGATGGCTGCGCCGCACAAATGGACGCTGGCTTCATATGCTCGTTTTAAGGACCCTCCTCGGACTTGGACACAACATGACCCCCAAGTTCTGGCTCGATGAAAACCGCCGCCTCCACAACGAGTATCCTGAGTTAATCTTCAGGGGGCTCCTCGCCAACGACTTCGAACAAGCATTCTCCAGACTCACTCAAATTGCACAGAACCCAGACTCAATTCGGAGAATCCTTAACCTCTTCCCCAGCCTGATTGAAACAAATCCTCTCGATAAAATAAAAAAACTCGCAGCCAACGCCCTTCCCAGCATGCCCGATAATATCGCCCGTGAGATAAGAAATTGGTTCCCCCGATGGGATTATGGCCCCCTCCCGATTCCAGATGTCCCTAATTATCAAATCCCTTATGAAGAAATAGCCGAAATAATTAACCAGCAGACTGCTCGCGACCGAGGCTGGGATACTGCTCTCACGCGTGCTCGGACAGCCCCAATACTAAAACAGGCTGTTGTCCAGAGCGCTGCTTATCTATAAAAGTAGGATATGAGCCGTATGATAAAGCCTATCATAATCACGTTTTACAGCTTTCGCGGAGGCGTTGGTCGTTCCATGGCCATGCTCAATGCAGGGTACCTCCTCGCTCGCTCCGGCCGCCGCGTGCTACTCGTCGATTTCGACCTCGAGGCCCCGGGCCTTACGCGTCTGATCGACCGCCAGGACATCTTAAAGCCTAAAGCCAAGCCCTCAACTCCCAAAGGTATGGTGGACATTATACACGGCTATCTTTTCGCTAAGGAAAAGTCTATCCTCCGTGCAAAGAATCCATACCGATCACTCAACTCCTATCTTAGCCAACTGGATATCCCGAAGCCTAAAGTCTCTTCTGCAAAACCCGGCACCCTTCACTTAATGCCGGCCGGCCGCAAACGCAACTACGAAAAGCAGCTCGGCGAACTCTACATGAGCTCGCGCCAATTCAAAGACATCAGGAAGAGCTTCGCCACGCGCTTCCGCCAATTCCTCCTTGATTCAGGTCGCTTCGACTACATCTTCATTGACGCCCGCACGGGATTCTCCGACGAGGGCTACATCGCTGCTAAGTTCCTCTGCGACCACCTAATCGTCCTCTCGGGTCTCAATGACCAGAACATTAAAGGCACTGCCGACTTCCTCACCAAAGTTGCAGCCTGGAAGGACGAAGATGCAGGACCCCAAAAGGTGGTCTTGGTCGCAAGCCCTGTATGCGAATACGAGGACGATAAAAAGAAAAAACGCTACAAAGAAGCACGCGAGACACTCAAAAAAGTAACCGGTGCCGACATAGGATTCTCCTTGTCTCTGCCCTACCACCCCAGGCTCTCCCTCTACGAAGAGTTGGTTGCAATCAAGTGGCCCGATAGCGGACTTGGACGCGCTTATCGAGACCTCGAACACATTATCAGGGATATCAACCATGACGCCAGAGACCACTGGGCCAAACGCACACGTGACGCCCTCGAGCACCGAAAAATAGAAGACTTCGACGCCGCCATTACCGAACTCGCAGCTATCGACCTTGAGCAGGCCGTAAACATCGCTCGCCAAACCAGCATTTCATTTGAAGACTCTGTAGGCGAGCGCGCAAGGGAAATCCTTCCTGTATTTGACCTCCTCGAGAAAATCGACATGGAGCCGCTATATGCGCTACAAGCAGCCCGCGTCGCCAGAAATGCTCGCCTCAGCAACGGCCAGATCCTCAAGTACTTAGACCGTGCCGAAGCCATTGCACGCCAGCAAGACTACCACCCATTATTGTCTGTCATTTTGATAGAGCGCGCGTCGTGCGTGGCCGATTCCGATACAGCTCGGGCACGTCAACTAATACAGAAGGCTCTCGTACTCAGCAAGGCCCACGACACACAAGACCTCAGAGTCCGTCGGCTCCTCCAGGCCTCGAATGCTGACGAACTTCTCCCCGACTATACCGCCGCCATCACCCATGCCCAGCACGCCCTGCACATTGCGCGAAACCTCGACCAAAAAGATTTCATACTCTCGACCCTCAAGCAATTGGCATGGCTGCATACCCGACAAACCAATTACGCCGATGCCCGCCAAGCAGCCGAAGAACTCCTCAAGCTATCCTCCACCCATTTGGACAACTCCGTTTATGTGCTCAACGCGCTCGAGAGTCTCGCAGATTTGGACATACATCAGGGGCATTATTCCGCAGCCCACAGGCGACTCAATGACCTTCTCAAAATCTCTCGCGAACAGAATTCCAGCCTGTACATAGCGGCAGCACTTAATGGTCTGGCAGAACTGAATTGCGAGGAAGGCAGTTTCGCCAAAGCACGCAGCCAGTCCAGGGAAGCCCTCACGATCTTCAGCGAACTGAACTTCCGTGATGGAATCTCGGCCATGCACGATATGATCTCATCGTTGGATCTGGCTCAAGGTGATTATACTGCTGCTAAGAGAGGAGCCAAGAGGTCCTTGCGCATCTTTTACCGATTGCACAACCGCCAAGGCATCAGTTGTGCGATCCACCGCTTGGCAGTCCTCGATCGCCTGCAGGGCAACTCGAGTTCAGCCAGGAAACACTATGAGGAATCCCTCAAGATCGATCGCAAACTGGGCGACCGTCGGGGAATCGCAACCACCTTATGGGGCTTAGGCGAGCAGCACCGTTTGACCGGCAACTATACCGGGGCCCTCAAGGCGTTCAACGAATCCCTGAGGATACTTCGACAAACACGCTTAGCAGACAATCCTTTACTCGAAGCCAATGCCGAAGCGGCTCGTCTCCAGTCGAACACCGCCCGCAGCCTCACTAAACTCCGATCTCTCGTTAACCGCGCCGACCAGGCCCATGACGTCAACGACCGCGCCGAGTCGCACCTCCTGCTTGGGACCATCGAACGAGAACGTGGCCTGTTCAAAAAGGCACTCCAGTCTCTTAAGAAAGCATCTGTAACAGCCGAAAAATTCCAAATACGGGATACCCTAGCCTTCGCCCAGGCCCAACGTGCCCTTTGTTTCGCCTCCCTCGCCCAGCCTGACGACGCGGCAAAAGCCGCAAACGCAGCCCTCAAATTCTTCAAAGCCCAAAATGTCCGCCACCCCAACGCCGCCGAGCTCAAAAAACTTGCGAAACCTCCCGCTAAATCCAAACGCAAGAAGAAATCAAAAAAGCCCTAATACCCATTCTCGCAAGTTGTAGCTGTCCCCTTCCCCAGCCACAGGCAAAAAAACAGTCAAAAACGCTCACTCTCAAAAACAAAAATGAAATATTTCAAATATTTTTATCTCCTTTCAAAATAACGACTTACGACCCCAGATTCCCAGAATATGACTGATTTTTCGACTCAAACGTGCACACTCGTCTAATTATAGAGGCAGTGTTTTTTTTACCCTCGAGTGCTGCTAACTTGACACGCAACAGGGGGCCTAAGCCCACAATATGAAATCTGAGATATGGAAATCATGAGCATCAAAAATCCAACTTTAGGCACTTTAGGCACTCTTTCAATTATAACATATTTCCAGATACACCCTTGTTATGCAAAACAAACCCAATTTACGAAATGACAAAATGAACATAAACACTTTCATAACAATGAGATATGCAAATTTGAACGCTTGGCGGGGGTGCAAAAACAAACCCAATTCAAACCCAATAAAGCCAAAAACAAACCCAATTCAAACCCAATTTAACCCAAAACAAACCCA
Organism: Planctomycetota bacterium; assembly: GCA_019456195.1. Lineage (GTDB taxonomy): Bacteria > Planctomycetota > Phycisphaerae > Sedimentisphaerales > Anaerobacaceae > NIOZ-UU13. The sequence goes on from VRUK01000135.1 coordinate 13,251, forward strand.
ATTCAAAGCCAATTGTCGAAAGGGCAAAATGAACGCTTTTGCGTGGATCATGAGTTTTACGTTTGTTTTTAGTGATGTCCTCGCGGATTTTACCACCCTATAAGGGTGCTATAAGCGTTGCATTTGGCTGCCATAGAAAGATATATTATATTTTGAGTAACGAACTATGGCGGTTTTTATTGGCATTTCTATTGGGGGGAAACTTTATGTCAAAGATGAAAACATCTTGCGGGATCGCTACAATTCTATTTACAGTTCTGCTCATGGTCGGCTGTAACGATATGAACCGAAAACACTTCACTAAGTTAGAACTAATCAAAACTGAAAACGGGAATCAATACTTCAAGTACAGGGCATCAACAGGCACAGCCGGACTCGCCTGCGCACCAGGCAGCAAGACATGCAAGATAGATAACTCATACCGTGTACCTATTTGGCCTTTGGAAGATGAAGAGGCTGAGAAAACACGTTTGACATGGCTGGAAAAATCGCTTTCAAAAGAATATGGCTTCCGTTGCGAAAGTGCAGAATACGAGATTATATGTAGAGAGCCTATCTTTGAAAATAGTATGTACGATGTATGTTACGACGTCAAAGTGAAACCACGGCAATAAAAAAGTAAGGGATCGCAATAGCATATTGCCATTTTATAGGACGTGGGCTCCGTGCTTGTGGGCTATTTGTGATGCGGCACGTCCGGTTTTCGTTACTATATCCTTGTATTGGCCGTCATTATGCTGAGGCGTCGCCTTATTTTGCTCGCAGTCAAATACATCACCAACATATAGAGCCGAATCGGCACCTTCCAGGCTATTATGGTATGCCATTCTAATGATTACCCCATCAGGAGGAAGATAAGGGCGCCGTACTTTAAAACTTGACGATCTGCTTCTGACTTTGGGTATATTGTTTGGAGAATACAAGGTGCTGAACGAGTCAATAACAGTTCCATCGTGGGCAAGTAACGCTATATCAACATGACCTCTGGCCGAATCACAACAGTTTTGATAACTGCGCTTAACATGCCCCAAAATTACAAGCTCATCCCCATCTTCATAAGTATGTACCTTATTAATGAAAACATCTTCAGTAGCATGACTAAACTCACCGGTAACACAGCCTGGCACGAAAACAGCTGCCATCATCATTCCTAAACCAACAATAAAATATAAATATCTATATCTATTGCTCATTGTCGCCCTCGCCTTTCATATTTGTGAAGCCTGTTTTCTGATAGTCTTTAAATCTGCTTCCTAACTACCATCCCCAAGATATTATTATAGCAGAAAATCCATCTTAAGTCAACTTAAAACACCTACAAAACAGGATTCGAAGGCCTGCGGGGTACACCTGAAGCAGTATTTTGGTCGCTCGCAAATACAGCGATTTGCTTTTCCGTGATTTTCGGTTATTCCGCCATTGTTTGGCCTTAATTATCTCTGGACCAAAACCCCAAAAAACACAATATTCAATTACTATTATCGAAGTGTAAAAAACGAACTTAAGTACTTTTTTAGGTTAAAAAGCCGAAGATTCAGTAAATATGCCGCCCCAAACAACTGTAAAACAGGTCTGGTAAGTATGCTGAGGGTTTCTATTGAACCATGCAAGGCTTAATAAATTCCAGCTTTTAACTAAAGTAAACACATAAATGTATCGAAAACAACCATAGATATAGCAATATTAATCCTGGTATTTTTGTTTGCCAAGGCGGATTCAACTCATAAGTGCAACTGAGTCGCCAAAATTATGGTGAGATGTTATACTCTCTCACTGGATTTTGG
>VRUK01000136.1 GCA_019456195.1 Planctomycetota bacterium
GGCTACCATGCGGAATTTGAAGTCCCCAGAAAATCAGGCCGAGTCGATGTCGTTGCCCGAAAAGACGGTGAAAAAATCGCCATTGAGATTGAAACCGGAAAATCCGATTTCATCCGGAATGTTCAGCAGGATTTAGCCGCTAAATATAATAAAGTTTTAGTCATCGCAACCGATAAACCAGCCTTTGAGAAGATTGAGAAAAAGCTGGCCCAAGCCGGACTTTTGATCGCCGGAAGGGTTGAGCTTGAGCATTACAACACTACTGCTGAGTAACGACAAATCGAAAGATTTATATATTCACTTTGTCTTCTTTGATTAACTCCAAATTAGTAAACATGGCATTTCAAAAACTTCCGCCCGTTACATATGAAAGTCTGAAGCAGATATTCAACAGTCGGAACTTTCTGAGGGGCATAAAAAAAGCTACCAACACCGGCCTTAAAAGGCACACCGAAAGCCAGTTTTCTGTCTGGCGAGGAGTTTTTTCCGAAAAGATAAAATATTTCTTCCCGGACCGGGCAACTTGCGATATGCCTTTTTCGACATCTTTTGAACTCGAACCGAAACAATATGAACAAATCGACAACCAAAAACTGATGCCTATCATCCAGTACCATTGCCACCCAAGCCCCTATGTTAGTCCGAGCGAACAGGATTTGGTATCTCATTTTGACATCAGAAATCAATACAATCTTGTAGGCGGGGATGTGTCCTTACCACAGTCAATCGAAAACTATCATCTTGATTGTATCGGGGCAATCCGAGAATCTGACAAATTTCATGATCTGCTTGTTCTGCAAAACCGTTCAAAAAAATCAGATTCGAGGGAAGGGGAATTTGCATATCAGCAAATTATGGACAGACTGGGAAGACGAAAGGATGATAACACGTTATTAGCGAAAGCCCTGGATAGCCTGAGCAATTGGAATGCTCATTTGTTGATTTATGAGAAAAAAGGTAATAGCTATAATATCTCCGAAGACCAATTATCGGGATTAGAAAAATTTGCTTATACGCCTATACTGGATTCAAGTCCCTAATCATTTCGGCACTTGCCTGTATAACTCGCCCAATTGGAATCTGGTCTTGAGTTGCCTGACTGGAAAGGGAGTTTGTTAATATTCTATTCTATCTATCTTTCTATCCATCTACTATTAGCTGTGATAGACAGTGATAAACAATTCGTAAGTTCTTATTATCACTTATGTTCAGATGATAGTTGAATCATCACCCCTTTTAGTGGGCCATTTCAACTCTTCCCAGATCAAAAGTTGCTTTATTCGTAAATAATGTTATCATACCTCAAAAGATTTATACGCAAAAGCGGAGATTATATATGGATTTCGACATGGCAAACCAATACGCCAAGCAAATTTTAGAAGGAAAAGACGATCAGTATCAGGAACTCGTCAAAATGTGCCTTCCATACCTCTATTACCTGAGAAAAAAAATGGGTTTTTATAGAATTTCGTTAAAAGAAGTCAAAAATGAATTAGCAGCTGGCGCCGTATCTGATGCCATTATGGCCCAGCGAGAACGCAAACTTCCCTTCAGCATATGTATTCACAATGAATTCAGAGATATCTGCCGAGCAAGAAACAGGATCATCCGCGAGCACGATACGAACAATATTGTCAGCCAGTGCGATATCGAGGAACCCAGAAAGGTAATGTGTGTTGGTACAAGACATCCCTCACCACAAGTTAAGGCACGGGACAACGAATTAGTTGAGCTTGCCAATAACATACTCAAAAATCACAATCGTTTTTCGAAACAAGTCGTCTATCAAAAAACAAGAGGCTCAACATATCCCGAGATGGCTGGTATTTTTTCTACCACCCTGAACGAATGTAAGCGGGTTTATCGGCACGACATAAACCATATCAGGGAAAAGCTAAATCCTAACCCCAAAGAAGAATAAAAAAGGATATAAAAATGAACTGTCCAGATAAAGAGACAATGCAGGATTTTGTCGACGGCGAATTGTCGGATGCAAAGATTCCATCGATAATAGGGCATATCCGATCGTGCGATACCTGCAAAACCGAATTGCGTGAACTGTACACACTCCACAACGCCTTAAATCGGATAGTTGACAAGGACAGATGCCCCTCGCTGGATGCACTTGAAAAATATGCCGATAATAGTTGTTCAGACGAGCAAACCAGTAAAATCGCAGAACATATTGATTTCTGCAGCCGGTGCAGATCTTATGTATGGGCATTCCAGGCATCCGAGGAGGAATTAGCCAATTGGCAAACACAGGAAGAGTTGGCGTATAAAGAATTTGAAGCTAAAGAGTTAGGCTATAATGCAGCAAAGGAAACTCTCTGCAAGCTTTTGCCCGGCAAAATCTATTTGGTCGATAAAATCTGGCAATCAGCATTGAGTTTTGTGCTGGATCTAAAAGGCAAGGCCATAGAAAACTGGCCCTCATTTAACCAAGAAACCCGGTTGGTCGGCGTTTTAGGTTTCGCGGATGCCTCAGACCCGGAAACAGATGCAGCTTCTATTATCATGGCAACCTCGCTTTATGTTTCTCAGGCCGTTTCGGATGGAGATATAGTGCCTTCCACCACAGACATTGAAACAGCTATAAAGGAAGTTGCCACAAAGTTAGGTGCCGGCAAGGAATTACAGAAAAGATTAATCGAGACAGTACCGCCACTGGTATTAAAATTTACATGAGACGCAGATGCCTGAGTATGTATGGTACATTGGATTTGCGATCTCACTTGTGTTCGCTCTTTCTTCTTCGATCCTTATCGGCAGAAGAATCTTCAAAACAGGCATTGAGCATTTCAGTAGTCGGATTTTAATAGTCAGCAGCATCATTAATACATCCCTCTGCGGTTTACTGTTTCTATTACAGGCAGCAACTGAGCTATACCGTATAATCACATCTACCTCTTTTAGCCTTGATCAGTTTATTGTTCCGGCTGTATTTCTTGCTATACCGTGCAAGATTATATGGAACTATTTTTCAATCCAGAGAAAACTGGTTACTAAATTTCACCTAAAACCTGATGGTATTGGCGCATTTGCTGCCAGCGTAGCCTCACTCTGCAAAACAATGGGAATCTATCCTCCGACTATATTGTCTTCACATTTGATTACTTCGCCTTTTGTTTTTGGCCGTCGTTCAGGCAAGGCAACTCTGGCAATTCCTGAGAACTGGCAATGCGTAAATGATAGTCATCAGCACATTCAACTCTTACATGAGCTTGCTCACATTCGCAATCATGATATTGGTTTTCTTGCATGGTCTAATGCCTGTCTGCGAGATTTACAATTATTATTTATGTTTCTTCCAGCCCTGATTATTTATTGTTATTTTTTTAGCTATAGCTATACGATACCATCTATCAGTCTTTATCTTGCCTGCTCGTTTATTCTTTTCGTTATGCTCAGGTATGTCGTCAGGAAGAGGGAGACGCTGGCGGATATGACAGCCACATTACTTATTAAATCCGGTAATGTCAGAGACGTAATTTCAGAACAGGAAATTCACACCATTAAATCTCACATAAATTCTGAGCAGATAGTAAAATCAAAGTTAACTGGTAAGATTCAGCGATGGCTGACTGACAAAGCCCTCTTTTCCACAAAACAACGGCTATGGAAAACGTTACTTTGGATATTCAATTTCTTTCACGCATCGCATCCATCGAACTCTGAACGCATAAAGACTATCAACACTCAAAATGACATCACACAGCAATCTCGGCTTTTACTGGGCGATTATTTCTGGGCAGGAATCACCTTTGGCCTTCTGGGTGTCATTATCGGCCTTGGGGGGTATTGGCTTTCTATGTTCGCTCAAAATCCCCAGGATAACACGGAAATCCTTCGTTTGCCGTTTAAGATGTATGGGCTGGCTGCACCAGCAGTATTGGGGTTCTGGGTCATTTTTCTAACACTGCCTTACTGGTCATCATTTCGAAATCCAAGGCTGGATGGCAAATTTCTACTCTCTCAGCTTAAAAGCCATAGTATTGCTTTGGCTGGAGCTTGCTTGATTTGTCCTATGATTTTAACGGCCGGCGTATCAGATACAAACGTCCACGTTCTTACTGCTATGTGTGTGATGTGGTATATTTTTATTGTCTTCTTTGGATTCTTCATCAGCATCGTCTCTGTATTTTTATGGATAACGATACGTTATCTTCAATCGAGTCAGTCGGCAAATCTTAAAAAGGGTTTTTGGGCACTTGCCCCGTTCACCATTATTGTTTTCGGTTTTGTTATAATGGGTATTGGCTTGATGAATAACTCCCGGGTATTTCAGGGAACAAACCTGATTTTCAGTACCTTTATCGGAGTAGTTATACTTCTTCTGGCAATCGGATATTCAAGGTTTTCGGAAAAAGACAAGTATTTCATCTTATGCTTTTTTCACTTTACCTTTTTGATTGAAGGCAAGAGTCTAAAATGGCTGAGTCGCATTATTGATATCGCTGGATGTCCTGCTCTTTTAATTGGCTTTGGATTACCTGTTTATCTCACCATCGATTTGATATTAGCCGAAACTCTTAAAAATATCAGTGTGAGATCAGGGCGGCTCTTTTTAATGATCAGCAGTTGCGCAATTCTTATAATCATCAGAACCCGCGATTTCAAAAAGATCAGGGAATCAAAACGAACAAAAGTATACCGGCTGTCTAATTCCTTACAGCTTCTTTCAAAACCGCTCAGTACACAACTTTGCAGAAAAATTAACAGGATAGCCGCAACTTATGAATTCTGCAAATGCAGCCACTTCCAAAAGAAACGTAACCTTACAATCAATGATGCCTACGAATATATACACTTTGTTTCTAATGATAACTCTCAAGAAAATTTAATTAGCCAGCCCTTGTCGTGGATACTTAAGTGTCAGCAATCAGAGGGCTTTGGTCTCTGGCCTGAAAGCTCACCGCGACTCTATTCAACATATCAGGCAATATCAATCCTAAACGAAAAAGATGCATTAGACAAATGCAACACTGAAAGGCATGTTTCCTGGATCAAAACATTCCAACAGCCTGATGGTCCCTTCAAAGGCCCCCGGAGCCGAAGAGATGAATGGGAAGATACATTCTTTGCGATCCGGTCCCTTTCGATATTGGCATCACCACTGCTACCGGATAAAGCCAAACGTTGTGAAAATTGGACTCGAACAATCCTGATCAAAAGAGGAATTGAGGCCAACCGAGCTGATGTCATTTATTACTGCTTTAGCATACTTGACGCTCTTAATAAACTTGACAACGAAACTCTTAAAGTAATTCTTGACTGGCTGCCTTCTAAAATTGAAGAACTACTTTTGGCGAATATCGCTTTGAACTATGAATCAGTTCATTTTACAGTTATGACTTACCAAATGGTTTATCCTCATACAAAGAGCCTTATTAATAATGAGTCCATAACTTTACTTACTGAAAGAATTTACGCCGCCCTCAAGGCCGAACTGGCTGATATCCGCACATAGTTACCTCATTTTATCGCACCTGAAAAATCATAATTTTTAAAAAAGAACAGAATTTTTCTGCGCATAGCCCTTTCGATGGAGTGATTCTTATAGAAGTCAGACCTTGTAGTGTCTGGCATGTATAAATTTTGAAAGGAGTTGCTATGAGTTGGAGAAAAAAAATCACAGATAATATTTCCGATATTTTGCGATTTACCGCACACCTCTTTTTTGCCTTTGATGTAATCGCACTGTCAGTATTTTTGTTTTGGTTCATTACCAGGTTTATCTGGCATTTTGCCCAGTACATCAATCATCATCTTTTTGGAAATCCATGGTTTTAACAGAATAAGGTACTTGAAATGGGTATTATACGAAGAATCAAAAAAATTGTAATTGGTCGCAATCCCGGCGACAACACAGCCGACAATTTGGGCGAGACTGGCGAAGTTCATAACCTTTCCGATCAAGATGGTTCCCTGGAAAGTGTATATTACGAAGAAACACTTAATCAACATTGCGGTTGTTTTGCCCCTCCCGGTGGCCGTTGCAGCGAATGTGGAGTTATCAGCTGCATTCGTTGTCATCAGCATTGCGGAGGCGCTGAAAATCCAAGTCCCATTGGCTGCGGAAAGCCCCTGTGCCGCGAACACTCTCATTATATAACAGTTGCTGTCGATAGAACTATGCCGTTTTGCAAGCGATGCTACAGCAGGATAGCCAGAAAACAGCGTCGGCAAAGAATCACCGGATTACTTCTTGCCCCGTTTATTGAGCAGGAGGCTAATAATGAACAATAACGACATACTCAATGATATCGACAAAAAAGTTCTTCTCGGTCGTCAGTTAGGTGTATTTAAGAACCCGTTAGGTCAAAAACTGCTTCAACTTTATGGAAACGGCATTCTCGATCCCTGGGCAATCGGGCAAATTAATAAACGAGTTGATAAACAATTACGCAAAGAGGCGTTCAGGGCAATTCCCTTTAAGCAACCACAACTTCACTCAGGGGAACTCATCCTCGGTGCAGATGAAAAACATCATCCAATCAAATCACCCGTTCAGTACATGAACGCCGGAAGCCTCTTGGTGGCCAACACCGGCTCCGGCAAAACAACTCTAGTCAGTTTCTACGCCGCTCAGATCGCTCATCACGTCAAGGGTATGTGGCTTGTGGATCTGAGAAAAAAAGAATTCCGGCTGTTGAAAGCGGAATTTGCGAGTAGGGGAGTTGACCTTGTCATTGTTCGAAGCAGAAAATTTAAAATCAACCCTCTTCAGGTGCCATATCATGTTGATCCGTACGAATACGCCTCAACAATAGCCGACGTGCTTGTAAAAGTTCTGAACCTGCCTCCGCGAGCATCTGTTCTGCTAAGCAGCTCGATCATTAAGATGTACAAGGAATTCAATATATTTAACGGTGGGCAAAAGTATCCCACGCTTTTCCATTTATTTGAGGCTGTCCGTAACAACAGGAACGCCAATTCACAGGCACGCCAGGCAATTCTTGACAATCTCGAAGCTATCCTGCTGGCGTTTGGAACCGAGATGCTTGGTTACTACCGCGGATGGCCGGTTCACGAACTCGCCAGGCTTCAAATAGCGTTTGAACTTGCAGGCCAACCCGAAGCGGGCAAAGACCTGGTTCTAAATTACCTTGTAGTAGCCGAATTGATCTCGCGGATATCGCAAGGTATTTCTAACAGGGGAATGGATTTATGGATGAGCATCGATGAAGGACAAAGACTGTTTTCGCAAAGAAAAGAATCGATAGGGCATGGCGGCAACTCGATAACCGATCTTGCAGGCTTAGTTAGAGGTATTGGGGCCGGGCTGTTTATCTCAGTTTTAACACCAGATGACTTGTCAAATAAGATACCTGCAATCACTTCGACAAAGTTAATGGGCAGATGCGGTTCTATACCGGAATACCACGCAGCAGGCCAATTCATGGGCTTAACCAAGGAGCAGATAGTCTGGTGCGCTCATAATATGGTGCCTGGAATGTTCGTCGGGCAAGTAAGTGAAGGCCCCTGGAGATATCCGTTTTTGTTCAGGGTACCCAAAATGAAGCAGTTAAAAGTTGTTGCTGACCATCAAGCAGATGAGAGTTTGAAATCACTGGATTCCTTAGATGTCGAACCGGTCGAATTTTCCGGCTGGTCTGCCGTTGAACGCATTGAGGTTAAAGACTATGCCGTACATAAGACACAAAAGGTCGTTCAGCTGACCGATAGTGAATTCAGGCTTCTAAAGGCCATCGTTGACAATCCCATGCTGTCATCAAGCAGCTATGTAAAACTCGCCAGGATAAGTCCTAATACACTCAAAAAACTCCGTCCCATCCTGATAGAAAAGGGCTTTATCGTCGAGCACATCATGGATTCAGGAAATCGTGGGCGAAGCAAAAGAGTATGGGAGCCGCTCGACGCTGGTAAACAGGCAATAACAGATACCACAATTTAACGGGAGCAAATAATGCGAGGCAAGGCATTTCACAACCGAATAGCGGAGGAAGCTAAAATGATTTTAAGCAGTCATGGCTGGCAGGTCTATACAGAGCATCGCTACCGCAAAAACGGCATAACAACCTATCTTGATCTATTCGCCGTCAAAGGTGACAAGAGCATTGCTTGTGAGGTTGAGACCACCATCCGACACGCTGTTGATAACGCACTTAAGGCACAATCAGCCGGTGTTGTTTTATGGATCATCGTACCAACCCGAACGCTGCGTCGTCAGATAGAACGTAAATTGGAATCGCCAGACGTTACCGAAAACCGTCAACCTATCAAGACCATATTGTTAAGCCAACTTAATACGGAACTAAATTTATTGTGAAAGGGGCAGGGCTATGAAAATTAAATGGGGAAATATCTTTGCGTTAGGGATTTTAATCTGCCTGGTTGCATTACTACTGCGATTACCTGAAATAGCAGACCGCATGTCTTTTAGCATCGGTATTCCACACTATTTCGATAACCCGATGATTGGATTGTGCTTCTTCGGTTTTGTTTGTCTGACAATAGTCGCGGTGGCAAAAATCCTCTCCGATCGATAGCAAATTACATCACAAAAGTTTTTTTTGAATACGGCCGGCAGTTTCGATGGAGTGTTTATTTTAGAAGGCAAGCTTATTTGCAGCAATTACGAGTTGGCCTACTTAACTTTTTAGCAACCATTTTGGAAAGGAATATTATGAAAGAGGAAAGTAACATCATACAACAGGGCAGTGATGCTGTTTTGCAACTATTCCAGGTCCTACAGCAGTTAATAGGTACGTCTATGAGTAACTGCTTACAGGATATGCCCGGGCAAATTGTACATTTGTCCAATCAGATAAGCCAGGTAGAGACGAAGCAGCAGCAGTCACTCTATGACCTTGAATCTGTCAAGCAACAACTGGAGAAGTTGGCGTCTATAAACAAACTGTTGGAAAATGCCAGTGAGACAAATCAGTTACTTAGTCAAGAGCACTATAACCAGCATATTATCGAGCCAATGGTACGTTCGCTGTTTTCGATTTTTGATCTCATAACGGATTCTCACAAGCATCATAGTGATTTCAGTAGCAAAGAGATGGGGCCGATGTATTCGGTTTACTCTCAGCTTCAACAGTTTCTCGCAAACTATGGCATAGAGATTATCAAGCATACCACAGGAGACAGTTTCAACCCTAAAACCATGAAGCCTATCAAGTGGGAAATCACCTCAGAAGAGCACCTTGAAAAGTCAATAGCACGGTCTTTGCAAATCGGATTTAAATTAGGCCAAACAAGAGTCTTAAGAATGGAGACGGTTTCTCTGTTTAAGTACCAACCGTCAGAAACTAATAGCGTTACTCTTAGCGAAAGGACAGAAAAATGATGATCCCAAGTATTGATGCAGGAAACTCACGTTTCAAATGTGCCGTAGCCGATGTGGCTGGAAACCCGAAATTAATCACAAATCGCTACGGCGAACCGTTTACGCCAAGTGCGGTATTCTTTGCCTCCGACGGCTCAACCATAGTCGGCACCGAGGCTATAAATGCCGGCTTCGTTGAGCCTTCAAGGTTGGTCATCAACTGGAAAAGGGCCATGGGTACAGACGAGCCGCTTTACACCGCTGACGATAGTACAGTTTACCAAGCCATGGATATCCTCGCCATCTTGCTAAAAGATGCCAAGGACAACATTGAGGCCAAAACCGGCCAGGTCGTAAACGAAGCCGTCATTACCGTGCCAGCAAATTACACCGACCTTCAAAAGCAGCAGACAATAGACGCTGCTCAAAAAGCTGGCATGAAAGTTGTCACCTTGCCTCACGAACCAACCGCGGCAGCACTGGGCAATGAGCTCTACAAGCAGAACAATTCAACAGCCCTGGTGTACGACCTTGGTGGTGGAACATTTGATGTCTCTATCGTCCAGACAAAGGGCAACGTTTGTAATATCATCGCTACTGGTGGTGACCCTGAAATTGGCGGCAGGGACTTCAATGACCGTATCGCTGAGAAGCTTCTGGAAGAGTTTCAATCAGTGAACAACTTTAGGCCCTCAGAAGATAAGCATGCCATTTTCTTCCAGGAGATGAGTCAGAAAATCGAACAGCTCAAGATTAGCCTTTCTGCACAGTCCCAGTCTCAGGCTGTCCTGTTCTGTGAAGGCAAGCAGCTTCAGATGACAGTTGCAAGAGAACTATTCAATTCATGGGTCAGAGATATTGCAGAAAAGACCGTCCGGAAAACCAAACAGGTCATTGAGGATGCAAACCTGGATATCTCACAAATCGACGAAATCTATGCCGTCGGTGGTGGTTCTATGATGCCCATAGTCATAGAATTGCTTGAAGAATTAATTGGAAAAAAGATTTCCAAAAAATGTGAACCACATTGTGCAGCCGCTTTCGGCGGCATTCTTAGTGGCCGGCTTGAGTATCAACGCCAGGGCAAAAACTATACCATCGGCAATGTAGTTCTGCCATCTCCTACGGCAATTGTCCACGAAATCCTCAGTCATACAATTGGTGTTCTTGCTTTGACCGAAGACAACAAAGAGGTTTGCAGTGAAATACTCAGCAAAGACACTCCCATTCCATCGATACAGACTAAGGTGTTTCAGCTAAGCCAACCCAACCAGACAGCGGTTACCATTAAAGTGCTCCAGGGAGAAGATGGCCAAGATGTCAAAGATTGTTTAATGCTGGGCCATTTCGAGCTTAACGATCTTCCACCTCGTGCGGATTTAATTGGTCGTATTGAAGTGACTTTTTCGCTGGACAATAACGGCCTGCTGACAGCAAAGGCTCGTGACATCGTAAGTGGCAAAGAAGAGCAGATGCAAATCGACTACGAGATCAAACCCAAACATGCAGATGCTGCTTAACAGAAACCACTAACCACCGGCAGGCAAAACACGCCTGCCGGCATTTTTGAAAGGGATAAAATCATGAAATACTTAAACTTTGCAAACCCCATCGAATCAAATGAACAACCTGAAATGTTACTAACGCTGATAGATTTATCTGGCTCAATGGAAATCACTGACATGAAACCAACCAGAAGAGCCGCCGCCATAAAGGCTAATGAGGAAATCATTAAGGTCAAAAGGCAGCAGCACCCAGGCGATAAAATCGGCGTTATAGGTTTCCAGAGCTCAGCAAAACTGTTACTGCCCCCAACGCTTCCATCCAAGATAGTCGGTCTTGAAAAAACTATCGACAACGCCATATTAAGTGGTGGGACAGATTTCGTGACACCTTTAAAATTAGCCTATAGTTGCTTTTTTGGTAGAGCGATAACTACCATGAAAAATCCTATCACAAAAATGTTGTCCAGTATCTTTTTTGAACCCGGCATCGACAAGTGTCTTTCGATAACAAGTGGAAATGATAAAACCACAAAGAGGATCATCATGCTAACCGACGGTGAACATCTTGGTGACGATAATCCAACTAACATCGCAACAAGGCTAAAAAAAGCCGGAGTTGTTATCGACTGCATCGGTATCGGCGGCAGTCCAAAAGATGTTGATGAGAAACTGCTCAAGCAAATCGCTTCCCGCAATGCAGATGGTTCTATTCGATACTGCTTTATAGGTGATCAGCAAAAATTGCTCCGAAAATATCAAACCCTGGCTCACCATATACGAGCCATTTAAGAAAGGATAATGGAAATGACTGGATTAGCTTATCTATTGATGTGTTTTTTGTATTTTGTATGTGTCGGCCTCGACGTTGCCATGTTCTTTCTGCAGATAAGACTTATTCTGCTGTGGAGAACTTTCAACTGGCTTGTCCCATTTGATAATGCCGGCAAAACGCTTGTTAATGCCGTTACAACAAAAGTTTCGCAGTTTTTCAAAACCCAATACCCACTATCGGAAAGAGGAAAACTCATTGTAGCATTGATAGTATTTGCGATAACCAGAGTTATTCTTGGAACAATTCTAAAAACAACATAACTGGTAAATGAAAAGCCAGCAGGTGCCGAAAACACCTGCCAGCATAACAAGTAATTTCACTCTAAATTATGGAAGGAAGAGTCATGTTAAACAATATTGAAACAATTGCCTTGGTTTCTATTTTTATAATATTGCTGGTGGTTATATTCAAGCCCATTAAATCCGCTTTTAATCTTGATACATTTCCATCTTGTGTTCTTTCGGTATGCGTATCAGCATTATGTATTATTGGAATGAGCCGTTTCTTGAAAGGTTCGATAGAAGTGATCCTGCTGCCTTACGCAGTTATGGCAATACTTATTCTTACAATATTGCTTCTTTCGTTCATTGGCCAGCATTTCAAAGGGACGAAGGACCGCTTGTCAGATTATACCCTCCGCAAAGATGCTGCTGCTAAAACAGATAATAAAAAATTGAGAAGGTGACGAAATGACTACAGAGAATAATAACAACTTATATCCTGATCTTTTGACTGAAGAAGAGCTGATCAAATTCCTGCGTATACCTTCAGTCAGCAAAGCTAATGATTATCATAATGTGATTGCGCACCTTAAACGGGTTCACAGCTTGCCCTGCATCCATATATGTCGCCAACCCTTATACCCGACTGAGGCTGTCAGAAAATGGATCGGAGAAAAAACTGTTCTTGAAAAATAAAACTTGCGCATTTGTTCCGCTTTGGCTATAATAAAACCCGGATCGGTTTTACCAGTTATAGCTCGGCAGAAAGGAGGTAAAATTATGAGCAAACAGCTGGTAAAGCTAAGAATAAGGCCATCGCGTAATGGCCGAAAGTTTACGTATTTTCTTGATTACCAAATTGAAAATGGCAAGAGACAAAGGATGACATTAGGCCATGCCAACAAGCGTAATGCACAAAGACAACGTGACCAGAAAGAGCGGGAATTGCGAATGGGTATAATCGCACCAAAATCAATGAGGCTTCATGATTTCCTGGAGGATAGCTTGGACAGAACTGGTAAGCAAATCAGGGAAAGCACTCACGATGAATGCCGATATGCCATGAACCATTTAATCGAAGTGATTGGCAATATCGACTACCAGAAAGTCACATTGAAACACGGTGAGTTGTTCCGTCAGAAGTGCTTGGACAAGGGCAATAGCCCTGCGACGGTAACAAAGAAGCTAAGCCATCTCAAGAGGATGTTCCAACTGGCAGTGAACAGAAAGCAGCTTGACGAAAACCCGTTACAGCATATCGCTATGCCGAAAGTGGCAAAGAAAAAGGTGGAAAAGTACACAGCAGATGAAACCAACCGAATTGCAAGAGCCGCCAAAGACAGCCAGACAGAGTTGAAGTGGGATATGCTGATTATCACAGCTTTATGTACCGGCATGAGACGAAGTGAACTGCTCAACTGTACCTGGGCGAATATTGACTTTGAAGCAATGACCATAGAGGTTTCACCAAAGAAGAGCACCGACTACACATGGGAATGGCTTATCAAAGACACTGACCGCAGGGAACTACCGTTGACAAAGAATGTCCTCCAGATGCTTGCCGACCATCAGACTCAGCAGCCGGAAGGCTATCCGTATGTGTTCGTTCCATCGGCCAGATATGACCATATCCAGCAGCTACGGAAGCAGGGCAAATGGTCACTCAGGGATGCCCGTTTGAAGGTGATAAACAACTTCTCACGTAAGTTTGAGAAAATCTTGAAAATGGCCGGTGTCAGGAAGCGGAAATTCCACTGTCTCAGGAATACGGCTCTGACAAATTGGTTTGCCAACGGCATGAGCGAACATGATGTAATGACGCTGGCCGGGCACTCAAGTTTTTCGACTACGCACGAATTCTATCTTGCTGTAGCGGATGATTTGGTTGATCGTGCAAGGGTAGCTGCTGAACAAAGCGTTGACAAGAATTTGGCACACATTTGGCACGCACCCCATTTTTCGCCCACCACAAAAAAAGCTGACAGCTATAACCAACTGTCAGCTAAGAACTTACCTAATGGGCAGGAGTGGATTTGAACCACCGACACACGGATTTTCAGTCCGTTGCTCTACCAACTGAGCTACCTGCCCGAAAACTTGAATCCCGATTACTACGGGAACTCGAATTTAGCAAAAAAAAATGATATTGCAAGCAAATTAAGCCGGACTTTTATCGAATTTTGCAAACCGAGGATATTTCATAACTGTCCGGATTATAATTTAAAAAAAGATTCGCCGGGTATGCCGCGTTCTGCCCAACAGGACAAGTCAGCAGCATACCCGGCGAACAAGAAATTACCTATTCGCGAGGTACTCGCTTAATTAACGAAGCCGAACAGTCATATGGCTTCTAAGTTCTTCCAGACGTCGAGTAGGAGCGTCAAGGCCACCTATAATGGTGTAAACCCTTAAGGACTCTCTGGCATCTTCGTAGATACCTCGGTGGATTGTAGCCTTGCCGGTTATCTCTGACAGAACGTCGAACGAGTAGTCGATGTTGTCCTGTAAGCCTTTGACGCTGGCCATCAGTTTCTTGCCGCCTACGGCTACAGCACCGGAAACTTTGGAGCTGGACAAATCGAATCCGTCGGCGAGCAGTGTCTTCTCGAGGTTCTTTTTCACTGCCTCTGACACTGAGAACTTATCACTGAGGTTGTTTACTTTGGTCAGGCCCATTATCGAGCATCCGCCTGCTTCCATAATGCTGTGATAATCTACCGGATCGAACGATGTGTACTGACTGCTCAAACCGCTAAGCTTGTTGAAGATATCAAACAGACTTGCGACAGTGTTGTTGATGCTCGGCCAGAATTGCTTTACTGTCATTCCAGGATACATCTTGTTAATCTTCTCGTTGTCCACAAAGATAAGGGGTGATATCTTTCCGGCTGTGGCCAGTTGGCTTAATTCCCACGCCGCTTTGTATGCATTCTCTGCAACCAGCGGAGAGCTGGCTTCACCAACGGTCGGTAAAGTAGATCGGAAGAG
>VRUK01000137.1 GCA_019456195.1 Planctomycetota bacterium
TCATTAAGACATGGACATTATAACATATCGGTAAATATATAGAATCATCTTCGAGTTATAATTGCGACACAGCCTGTACGCTCAGGATGACCCCCGACAGGAAAGCAAGTAAGCTAACATCGAGGGTAAACTCTTGTGCCAACTCGTTACTCACAGCTGTATCCGGACAAGAAATGGAGAATGAAGATTGCCGCCCTTAATTTAGTTTTTAGTTTTGAGTGTTGAGTTTTGAGTTGGGTTTGAGATTAGAGAATTAGTTAATTAGAGATTGGTTAATTGGAAGGAACATAAGGGCAACCAGATGGGATTGCCCCTACATATCGATTGATTATTTTGGAATCCTATTTGGCTTGCCCGATAAGCCCCTGACTTCGGCATATCTCAATATGCAATGAAATGACAGGTTGGCACGGGGAGCTATAAGCCTGCAAAATCCTGTCGTGGTCAGGTATATCCCACTGCTCTAAAATACTTTGATTATCGTTTGCCAAAATCGTGGTTACTTTGTTCACATCTTTTCGATGGCGAAAATTGAAACGGGCATAGTTAGCAGGAATACAGAGCAGATTCCATTTATAATGCCAAATCTTCTCGGCATCGTGGAGTACAACCACCGGGACATTTCTTTCCATCGCCAGGTTGGCTACCAGACACCTTGTCCGGGCGGCACCATCACTAAAAACCAAATCTGGTTTTTGATTGTCAGCATCAAACTGCTCGAATACTACCTTCGGGTCAGGCTGAAAAACGGGGCGCCAGTTTGGTGAATTAATCCGGGCTTTTATTTCTTCATACCATTCTTCACTTTCCTGCTCTACACTAACAACGAACTCAGCATGGTTAACAAAAAACGATGTGCTGAACTTGCCCAGACCAAATTCAAGGACTTTCTTTATTTCAAACGCAGCGAACACTTTCTCGAATACAGGCAAATGGCTGGCATAATTGTCAAATTCCATTATCTCAGATTCTCCATAAGACTTTGCTCAGTTACGCTGCTGAGGCTCATTTACATTAGATTATCAAGTTTGTCCTGGAAATTCAATACAGAAGCACCGTCACCCCAACAGGACGCTCTCGATGAGGACAGCGGGGATGTGGAGCTTTATAATATGAGGTTGAGCCGCGGCGGGCGACCCCCGGCCCCCTGTTGCAGGCCAAGAAAGTGACTCTCGGGGGTAAATCCTAAAGCAAGTAAGCAGACACCGGGGACAGGCATGGCCGGTAATGTGTGAAGTGGCCGGATAAGTCTGACTAAAAAAATTTCCCAAATACGAGAATTTCTCTTGATTCGAGTCTAAACTTCCTTAAGATGATGATTTTGGAAAAGGCAGACATCAAGCGTTTCCGAGATAACCAAGGGATGAGCTAATGAAAATAAAACAGAAATTCCGTATCTGGTTAGGGATAACAGCAGTCTGGCTGTTATATCTTTTTGTTCTGTTCTTTTTATTCGGGGCTACTATCGCTACTTTTGATATTTGGTTTTGGATTATTTGTGTGTCAGGAATTGTTATTATAACCGTCTTTGTAATCGCAACTTTCCATAGAAAATATTGAAAGTAATTAAACGAGAGAGGGAGATGACGAGGGACGGAACAAATCAAAAATCAAAAATCAAAATGCAAAGAGCAAAATTGTGGAGGCCCCTTCAAATAATTCCGTCCACGGAAGGCCGGATCTGCGATATTGGGATGAAGATTGCCGCAGTCGCTTCGCCCCTAAGGGGCAAGCTCCTTCGCAATGACAAGTATTTCAAATAGACCCTTCCCATTCGACTACGCTCAGGGCAGGCTCTTGCGCTCAGGGTGACCATTCCATTTACTCCGTCAAACGGCGCCGGATTTTCGCTGCGCTTTATTTGTCTATTGACTATCCCTTGGGGATAAATTGACAGATTGGCAGCATATCACTTTTAGGGTTGACTTGTTAACAAATCCGGATAGAATGCATATCTCGTATAGCGTCGAGCGTATAGCGTGGAGCGTCGGTGAGATAATAAAATACTATCTCACAGGGTAAATTGTATCTCGAAAGAGATATTTTTTTTGATAAATAATAAAGTAAATTAAGAGCACTCTAAGGAGAAGACAGTTGGGTTATAACTGCGTTGTACTGATTAAGCAGGTCCCGGATACGAAGCGGATTACGGGCGATGTGATGAACGACGACGGTACGGTGAAGCGGTCGGCGCTTCCGGCCATTTTCAATCCGGAAGACCTTAATGCGCTGGAATTGGCTTTGGAGATAAAGGACCGGTTCGGCGGGCATATAACGGTTATTGCGATGGGGCTGCCGGCGGCAAGCGCGGTTCTACGCGATTCGCTTTTTCGCGGGGCGGACGAGGCGATTTTGGTAACGGACCGGCGATGCGCGGCGAGCGATACATTAGCGACGAGCTATATCCTAAGCTGTGCGGTGAAGAAATTAGACTACGATATCGTTCTTTGCGGGCGGCAGGCGATTGACGGCGATACGGCCCAGGTCGGGCCGCAGTTGGCGGAGAAATTAGGCGTTACGCAAATAACCTACGTCGAGGAACTGATAGGGCTCGACGGCAGGACGATAACGGCGCAGCGGAATATCGGGAACGGCTGGCAGCAGGTCAAGGCGGAACTGCCGGTATTAGTTACCGTAATGAGCGACGCAAATGAGCCGAGAGTTGCGGCGGCAAAGATGATGATGAAGAATAAAAAGGCACTTACGCCGTTTGAGGTAGAGGGAAAAATTAAAGCGGAGAATCGGGAGGCCGGAGAGGCGGATATTAAGGAGCTGGCGGAACATAAATGCAGCAAATTAGAAGAGAAGGGTTTGTTGATTAAGCAATGGGACCTGGATTTTCTTGAGGCAGATTTGAACTGGTGCGGGCAAAGCGGCTCGCCGACAAAAGTGCATCGGATTCAGAGCGTTGTTTTATCGGCTAAGGAAAGTAAGGAAGTTGAGCCGAACGATAAGGGAATATCGGACATGGTACACGAATTGATTGAAGAGAAGACGATAGCGTGAGGGTATCTAAATGATTATTGATTATTTAAATGGATTCCTGCTTCCGCAGGAATGACCCCTGCTAAAGAAATGCGGGAGCAAACGGAAGGCAGGACTTGACATGGATATTACGAGAGACGAGACATGATAGAAGTGAACAGAAAAGGTGAGGTTTGGGTATTTGCCGAGCAGCATAACGGGCAGTTAGAGGATACGCCGGTTGAATTAATGAGCAAGGCTCGGCATTTGGCTGATATTTTAGGTGTGCAATTGGCGGCGGCGGTATTAGGGGACAACGTTAAAGAGCTTGCGGGCGAGATGATACACTATGGGGCGGACAAGGTTTATCTGGTTGAGGACCCTTTGTTAGGTGCGTATCAGACGAACAGTTATGCCAAGGTGATGTACAATTTAATCCATAAGTATGAGCCGCAGATTGTGCTTTACGGGGCGACGATAGCCGGACGCGATTTGGCTCCGAGGATTGCAAGCGCAACGAAGGCGGGACTTACGGCGGACTGTACCGACTTGCAAATAGGCGACCACAAGACAGTGAAGGACAAGAAGGTACATAAGAACCTTTTGTTTCAGATACGGCCAGCCTTCGGTGGCAATATCGTTGCGACTATTATAAACCACGACCGATGGCCGCAGATGGCGACGGTTCGCGAAGGTGTAATGCCGATGCCGGAGGCGGACACAAAACGCAGCGGTGAGATTATCGAAGAGAAGGTGGAATTGTCGCTGCAGGATTTGCCTTTGGATATTCTCAACGAGCATAAACGGCCGAAGAAGGTAGATTTGAAGGCGTCGAGGATAATCGTGGCCGGCGGAGCTGGGGTCGGCAGTAAAGACAACTTCAAGTTGATATGGGACCTGGCAAATTGCCTGGGTGCGGCGCCGGCAGCAACAAGGGCAGCGGTCGATTTGGGCTTTATAGACCACGACCATCAGGTTGGTCAGACGGGGACGACGGTGCGGCCGAGTTTGTATATAGCAGTCGGAATCAGCGGCGCGATTCAGCACCAGGCGGGGATGTCGCAAAGCCAGAAGATTGTTGCTATCAACAACGACCCGGATGCGCCGATACTCAATATTGCACATTATAAGATAGTTGGAAATTTGAATGAGGTCGTGCCGATTATGATAAAATCGATAAAGGAAAAAGGGATAAAAGATTGAGCAATTAAAATCCGAAGCACGAAATCCTAAATTCGAAACAAATTTAAAATCAATAGAAACTGCGTGTGCAACAAGTTGCATACGCTACAAGGATTGAACTTATAACGAGAAACGATAATGGCAAATTTTTACAGGGACAATAACGATATACAATTTTTGTTCAGGCACATAGACCTCGGCAAATCGGCGGAGGTTTGTGAGGAGGGCTTTAAGTTCGCAAGCGAATTCGAATCCGCCCCGGCGGACGCCGAGGAGGCCGTAGTGAATTATGATATGGTGCTGGACTCGCTGGGGCAGTTATGCGGTGATTTTATTGCTCCGCGTGCCGAGGGCGTGGACAGACAGGGGAATATCCTTAACGAAGACGGCTCGGTAACCCGTGCCGAGGGGATAATAGGAGCCATAGAAAAACTCGGACAAGCGGAGGTCATGGGTTTTACGCTACCCCATCGTTTCGGCGGTTTGAACTTTCCGAATATTGTCTATACGATGGCTATCGAGACACTCTCTCGGGCGGATGCGGCACTTATGAATATATTCGGTTTGCAGGGAATAGCCGAGACTATCAATGCTTTTGCTTCGGAAGAAATAAAGCAGAAATATTTACCGGATTTTTCGGAAGGGAAGGTGACCGGCGCGATGGTACTGACTGAGCCGGATGCGGGTTCGGACTTGCAGGCGGTAAAGCTGCGAGCATTTGAGGATGAAGACGGGAACTGGCTCCTTCACGGCGTGAAGAGGTTTATAACCAACGGCTGCGGGGAGGTGCTGCTGGTGCTTGCTCGCAGTGAGCCGGACAGAAACGGAGGACTGGGGCTTAGTTTGTTCGTATGCAAACCTGGGCCGACAGTGCATATTCGCCGGCTGGAGGACAAATTAGGTATTCACGGTTCGCCGACGTGCGAAATATTTTTCGACAATACACCGTGTGAGATAATCGGTGAGAGGCAGCGTGGTCTGGTGACATACATTATGAGCCTGATGAACGGTGCTCGTATCGGTATCGCGGCACAATCGATGGGTATTGCCGAAGCGGCATTCCGCGTTGCACGTGATTATGCTTCCACGAGGAAACAGTTCGCAGTGGCCATCGAGAAACTTCCGGCGGTTCGTGATATGCTGATTGATATGAAGATTTCCATAGAAGCAGGCCGGGCTATCTTGTATGAGACGTCACGAGTGGTTGATATGGAATTAGGATACGCAAGGCAGTTTGAGACAAACCGGCCGGAAGACAAAACAGAGGCCAAGCATCTCAGGAACGAATCGAGAAAATACAGAAGATACGCAACGATGCTGACGCCGATGAGTAAATATTATTGTTCCGAGATGTGCAACAGCGTTACTTACGATTCTATTCAGGTGCTCGGGGGCAGCGGTTATATGCGGGATTATCCCTGTGAACGTTACGCACGCGATGCGAGAATTACCACCATTTACGAAGGGACAAGCCAGTTGCAGGTTGTCGCGGCAGTTCGGGGAGTGTGCAGCGGGACGGCGGAGAAATTCTTAACCGAGCTTGCCAGTCAGGATTTCGATGAGAAGGTAAAAGATTTGCTTGAAACACTTGCCGCAGGGACGGAGCAACTGAAAGAGTCGATTGCATACGTAAAAGAGCAAGGCAACGATTATATGGACCTTTACGGCAGGGCGATTGTTGATATAGCAATAGATTTGATTAACGGTTATCTGTTCTGCGGGCAGGCGAGTACGAAAGTTGATATGGAAGTTCCTGTGGCGGAGAACGGTCAGGCCGACAACGGCCAAACAGTTTCTATGAAAGAACGCAAGGCGACAGTTACACGCAGATATGTCACTAAGAACGCGCCGAAGATTGCAGCTTTGGCGGAGCTTATTCGTACCGGCGACAAATCAACATTCTCCGATTACGAGATCCTCGTCGGACCGGTGCCGGAACTGGGATAAAATCATTGTAAAGTATCGATTGTCAATTGTATAATGAAGCCCCGGTAAAACAGACGTGGTTTTTTGTTCTCCGGACTGGATTTGACAGGACTCGCCTCGGCTGAATACCGATCTGTAGCCGGAAAAGTTTTTTATTTTCCAGCAGGTATTTGACCCCAAACAAGGAAGATGATATGGGACAGGCAATCAGCAAACTAACCATTAAAGGCTACAAATCCATCCGAAATCTTGAGGATTTTGAGCTTCGAAATATTAATATCCTGATTGGCCCAAACGGCGCAGGAAAAAGCAACTTTATAAGTTTTTTTGATTTTTTACTGAAATTTGCAGAGAGGAAAGAATCGTTTGATGCTTATGTTCAAAAACAAGGTGGTGCAGACCGATTTCTTTATTTGGGACCGAAAACTACACATCAAATTACAATAAGTTTTTGTTTTTCTCCTGCGTCTGAGTTTTCTCTATATTTAGACGCTACTTCTGATAATAGATTTGTCAAAAGTACACCTGCTTTGCCTGTAAAAGGGAGTTCAAAAAAAGGTGTCGTTGAAATCCTTGATTTTGTGATAACAAAAATACATAAAGAGTGGCGAATATATCATTTTCATGATACCAGTGATTTTGCAGCGGTAAAAAGAACCTGTTCTAAAAGAGATTACGAATATTTACGTCCGGACGCGAGTAATTTAGCGGCGTTCCTGTTGTTCCTTAAGAAAAAACACGAAAGAGAATATCAGCATATCCGCGAAACAGTTCAATTAGCAGCCCCGTTTTTCGATGATTTCTCTCTCAGAGATTCTTTGGACAATCCAGATGAGACATTATTGGAGTGGCGGCAGAGAGGTTCGGATTATCCGTTTCATCCCAGTCAGATATCGGATGGTACTTTGCGTTTTATCTGTCTTGCGACGGCGCTATTGCAGCCGAAGCCACCATCAACGATCTTATTAGATGAGCCGGAGTTGGGATTGCATCCGTATGCTTTGGCAATATTAGCAGGCTTAATACAGAAAGCTTCATATCGTGCACAGGTTATTGTTTCGACGCAATCTGCTGCGCTCATTGATCATTTCCAGCCGGAAGACATTATTCTTGTCGAGCGTAAAAACGATGAGTCTGTATTCAGCCGTCCCGATACGGAAAAGTTGAAAATCTGGTTAGAAGATTATTCTTTGGGAGACATCTGGAGCCGAAACATCATCGAGGGGACGGCTGGACAATGAGCAATATAAGGGTTCTTGTGGAAGGTCATACGGAAATACTTTTTGTTAATGAAGTGTTAAAGCCTTACCTTTGCCAAAAGGGGGACTCTATCAGGCCGTTTCTATTACAAGAAGCTGGAGGGATTCCAAAATATTCGAGATCTCAAAAACAAATTCTTAATACCATTAAATCCGAAAGGTCTTCTTTCTGTACAACGATGGTTGATTTTTATGAAATGCCGAATGATTGGCCCGGAAGAACAGAATCTCGGTCTTGTCGAAATTATCAAGACAAAGCTCAAAGGATCGAGCAGGCATTATCGGAAGATATTGCTGCTCAAATGGGTGACAGTTGGAATCCTGCACAGTTTATTCCCTACGTTCAAATGCACGAATTTGAGGCATTGCTTTTCTCTGATACATTGATATTAGCCGAGAGCGCGAGGAAGTCGAAAGTTTCTGCTCAGCTTGAGTGTGTCCTTCAATCGTTTTCATGTCCTGAAGAGATTAATGGTAATTATCATACTTGTCCTTCCCGACGAATAAAACAACACATTGAAAATTATGAGAAAACGGTGGATGGTATTATAGCAGCTCGTAAGATTGGACTTAGAAAAATGCGTCAGGAATGTCCGCATTTTAACGAATGGATTACAAAATTGGAGGATATTGGGAATCAATAAAAGATTATGCTTAGAACTGTTATATTTGATTTTGACGGGGTCATAACCGATTCGGAGATTTTGCATTTTCGGGCTTTTAACCAGGTTTTGGGGCAATACGGCATTGAGCTGACAAAGCAGGAATATTACAAGACCTATCTGGGCTTTAATGATGCCGACTGTTACGGGAAGCTTATCCATCAGGGGCTGCTCAAGGCAGAACAGGAGCAAATCGGTAATCTCATAGATGAAAAAAAGCATATATATAAAGAACTGGCAAAAACCGAAGGCAAGATGATCGAGGGTGTGCGAGATTTTTTGACATTACTCGAAAAAAATTCGATACCGATGGCGATATGTTCCGGTTCGCTTTTGACGGAAGTTGAAATGGTACTGGAAGATACCGGGCTGCGTCATTTGTTCGAGGTGATAGTTTCGGGTGAGCAGGTAAAAAAGGGCAAGCCTGACCCGGAAGGATTTTTGCTGACTTTAAAAAGGCTTAACAGTAATATCAGTTTAGCAGAGGCGGGGAATCAGAATCATATTTTACCGAACGAGTGTGTCGTTATCGAAGATTCACACTGGGGTCTGGAGGCGGCCAAGGCGGCGGAGATGCACACAATCGCTGTAACAAACTCATACGAAGCCGAGCAGTTGGGCATGGCGGAGAAAGTCGTCAGCCAGCTTAATGGGCTGAGCATAGGCGATTTACAGCAGCTTTGTTCCTGATTGATGTTTAGCTTTTTTGCAGCATCCTTAAAAGTTGCCTGGTGGTATCCTTAGCGTTAGTGGATTTATTTTAGCTGTAAAATGGCTGGGCCAACAACATCAGCTTTGATGCTATTGTTTTTTAGGTCCCATTCGATCGCATTAACAGGAGCTCCGTTTAAGTGACACGGCCGGAGCTGGTTGCCGTTTACGGTGACTATAGACTTGTCGGCATCGTAGAATAAAGAGCTGCCGTCGAACTGCTTATCCTGGTCTTCATAAATAATCCAGCCTGTAGCGCTAAGCGTCGAAAGTTTTGATTGCCCAGAAACGGTTTTAATAAAATCGGCCTGTATGTGAGGGGTAGTGACAGTGGCCTGCCGGTCAATTTGAACCTTACCATTGACAACAGGGAAGTAGTCTATAATCAGACCATCCTCTGTGGGTGCATCAGCGACTATTCGATTTTCCTGAATGAAATATTTCAAGGTTTCAAATTCGCGTACAACAGCATAAGAAGGCTTGCTCAAACTGAATTTGCCATTTTCTGCCGTGGAAGGGGAGATTTTGGAATTATCCATTGTTATTATCCCCGGCCCGGTTGCTACAAACAAGCCCTTACCGGGGTCATAGTCGAGTTTGCGGGATTCTAACCTGGTGCCACCAAGTAATTGCCGCCCCGCTGTTTTCTTGCTTTGAAGCCTGACCAATCCACCGTCGGCGGTGAAATGCTCGATACCGGAAGTTGATGCAGAAGTGCGGTCATTTGCATCTTTGATCAGGTCTATAGTAAGCTTCGGAGCCAGGAGTTTGTATTGCTGCTGGAAGTTCGGGTCCGTCTGAATCATTTCGGCCTGACAATTGCCTTCGAAGACGGCCTGATTCGAGGCCGGTAGAAATCTGACCTGTTGTTGAGCGGTTACAGTTACGGGCAGAGCAGGCTTATTGGGGTCGGTCCGGCCTAAATCAGCGGTGTAAAATTTAAGCTCTGATGCGCCGGTGGCAATAACATCATCGGTAAGTGCGTTGTAGTCTATTCTTCGAGCAAGGAACGTTTTTCGTCCTTCGGCGAAGTCAAACTTTTCCGGTCGCCGGTAAGCCGGTTCAGTTGTCCCTATAGCTGTCTTTGCAAGTTTTTCAAGTATTTTCGGAGAATCTTTGAGGGCAATTATGAAACCGTTGTCACAGGTTATAACAGTATCCTGCGTCTTATCAGGTGATTCGTTCGGCTCGCCGGGCTTTGCAACAGCAACATTGTTCGTATCGGCGCTATCAGTACTTTGCGGGCTTTGTTCGGCAACTTCGGCAGTATTATTTGGCTGGGCTGCTGAGGCAGCCTGGGTATCTGTGTCAGCTTCGCCGGGCTGACTACTTGATGTTTTCGACCAGAGGATGTCGTTGATAAAAATTTTATCCTGAGCGAAGACCAATTGCTCAGGACTGTCAATAAGTACATTTTCACTAAAGACGCAATTGTAGTATTCGTTTTTTTTCTGCTCAGACGCCGGTTGAGTGAGGGTGGCCTGCGCTGTTGTCTTATCAGCAGCAACATCAGGGGCGTTCGGCTGCTTTGTTTCGGGGCGGCCATTGGTATCAGCAGGTTTTTCGGCCTGCTTTTTCGAGCCCGGAAGAGAAGCCGCCTGTGAATTTTTAATATGCAGGCTCTCCAAATCAATTATCCATAAGTATTCAAGACGCCCGAGCAAATCATCATAGACAAGCTCCAGGCCTGTACCGAGCATGCTGGCATCCTCTGAAACATATCTGACCGAATTGGCCGTAGAAAGCAGCGACTTATCGCTGAGAAAAGTTATGTCGTCAAGATAAATATAGCTTTCTTTGACGCCGCCCGAGCCGACAGGCACAATATGAACAACTACATTGGAGGTAAACGTCGCATCCTTCGGGGTTGTTTTGCCCACAGCGGTTTCGACCAGGATTGTTCCGGTATCAGCAGTGATGTTGCATATAAAATTGTGCCGATAGATATTGATAAACGGCTTTTCAGTTTCCCATATATATCTTGACTTGCTCAGAAGCCTTTCGAAGCCAATTTCGCGTACAACTTCCTGGTTCTCGTTGCGGGTTATAAAATTGGCTTTTTCAACAGTACCTACACCAATATCACCAATTCGGCCCACTTTGCTTTCAAAGTCACTCATGTTACTGTCGGCAATAGTGTCAATGAAATCGGCCTGCTTAGCCGTATCGGGCAGAGTCGTTGTGCCCAGGCGGCTATAGAGCAGATATATTACAATCACCGCTGCCAGCGAAATAAAACCTATAAAGAATTTTCGCATCTTAACAACTCCATTTCATGCTCAAGGCAGGTATCTGTTCAAAAGCTGCTGCCATCTGCCGCTGTTTTTCAGGATGTATTCTATTACTTCCCTCACAGCACCACTGCCTCCGGGGCGAGTGGTTACATAATCAGCATACTGCTTAACCTCATCGACGGCATTGGCAACAGTAACTCCGAAGCCGGCACATCTTATTACCGGCAAATCAGTCACATCATCTCCGATATAAGCGACCTTGTCCGGGGAAAGGCCAATCCGGTCAAGAAGCTCTTTAAAGACGGGCAGTTTATGGTGGCAGTCCTGAAAGACATATTCAATCTGAAGCTGGTCGGCCCGCAATTGTGTCGGTACTGAGGCCCTGCCGCTGATTAAGGCAACCTTTAGACCCGCCCTTTGCCACATTCGAATTCCATGGCCATCCAGCGAATTGAAAGATTTGCTTTCAGTGCCGTCGCCATTAATTATCAGCGTTCCATCGGTGAGGACGCCATCAACATCCATAGCCAACATTTCAATATCTGCAAGGTTTACATTCATTTCGTATCTCGTATTGCATATCTCGTATTGCGCTGTCGTGATACGTATCACGTATAACACAATATGAAGTCTTATCCTACAACTTTAATAGTTACGATATCCTGAACGTCGATGAGGCCGAGGGGTCTGTTATCGGCATCGACCACGGGAAGCTCATCGATTCTGTATTTGTGAAAAATAGCCGTTGCTTCGGCGGCAAGAGCGTCTGCTCTTATTTTCTTGCAATCAGCGGTCATAACATCCGCGGCTTTGCACTTAAAGGTCCCGGCGGCGTGTTCGGACAGGAGTCGGCGAAGATCGGCGTCGGTGATTATCCCGGCCAATTTTCCGTTTTTGTCAACAACCATTACAGCTCCGTGCCGCTTTATATCGCTGTTTTTTTCGAGCAGTTGTTCTATCGTATCGTCAATTTCAGCGAAAGGTAATTTTTCACCGGGCCTGAACATCATCGATTGTTCGACGGTCATCAGCTTTGCGCCGAGGGAGCCGCCGGGATGGAACCTTACATAGTCCTCAACGCTGAATTTACTTGCCTTCATCAGGGTAAAGGCAAGGGCATCACCGACCGCCAGCATACAGGCGGTAGAAACACTCGGGGCAACGCCAAGGGGACAGGCTTCATTCATCAGGCCCATACACAGCACTACATCGCTATGCCTGCAGAGAGTTGAGTCGATGTCGCCGGTTATCGCAATCATTTTAATCCCCTGCTGCTTTACCAGATTTATCAATCGAACAACTTCGTCGGTTTCACCACCGTAACTGAGGACTATAACAATATCATTTTCCCGCAGCCTGCCCAAATCACCGTGGACGGCTTCAGCAGGGTGAAGGAAGTGGCTTGGGGTTCCTGTCGAAGCCAGAGTAGCGCTTATCTTTTGGCCGATTATGCCGGCTTTGCCGATTCCGCTTACTATGCAGGAACCGCCGCAGTTATAAATCATCTCGCAAGCGCGGGCAAAAGAGGCATCAACAATCGGCGTGATAGAGCTTATCGCATCCGCTTCGGCCCGGATTACTTTTCTCGCATATTCAAGGTCAAATTCCACGTCCCGGCCCCATATCAATCGAATATTTACCACCAGCTATTTAGTTTGGATCAGCAGCTATGCTTTTTATAGTTTTACGACACTTCCCCGCTGGTCGTAACAGACCAATTCGTGTTTTTCGCCGGCGTAAGTTGATGCAGCGTGAATAATTACACGTTTGTCGTTAAGATGTTCAACTTGTGAAATGGCGGCCCGCTTTGTATTCTGCAGATAATCAGAAACTTCGGGCGAGACAAACAGCTCGATACGTTTTATATGCTCTTTCGAGGCGGATAAGTGCAAGAGGCGAATGAGCTCGATAGCCAGCGACTCATGACTTTTTATAATCCCCGTCCCGCCGCAATGCCGACATGCCAGATATGTGGCCGATTGCAACGAGGGTCGCATTCTCTGGCGAGTCATTTCCACGACCCCGAACCTGCTTATGCTCAATATCCTCGAACGGGCACGGTCTACCTTGACAGCGTTTCGAAATTCCCTTTCCACAGCTTTGCGGTGTTTGGCATTACGCATATCAATATAATCGCAAATTATCAGTCCCCCAAGGTCTCTCAATCTAAGCTGACGTGCGATTTCAGCGGCCGCCTCAATATTGCTCTCGTAGGCAGTGTGCTCGGCGTTTTCCTTCTTGCGATACCGGCCGCTGTTGACATCAATCGAAACCAATGCCTCGGTCTGCTCGATGATAATTGAACCGCCCCCTTTAAGCTCGACTCTGCGAGACTGGACTTTTGCAATTTCATCCTCAATCCGATATTTGTGAAACAGCGGAACTTTGCTGTCATAATAAGTTACTTTTCGTTTCAGGCGCGGAGCGGCAATGGCGAAAAATTCCTTGATTTTACGAACGACACTTTCCGAATCACATATTATATTGCTAATCTTACTGTTAAAGACATCTCTCATCGCCCTGATGACCAAATCCGATTCCTGGTAAATCTCGCCGGGGCTCTTTTCAGTATCCAACCGCTTTTCAATAGTCCTCCACAGCCGCCCGAGATATCTCAGGTCGTTTTGTATATCTCTTTTCGAGCATCCCTGTCCGGCGGTCCTGATAATAAAGCCCAGCCCTTTGGGCGGCTTGCTTTCATCAAGAATCTGTCGCAGTCTTTTTCGCTCTTCCTCATCATCAATCTTATGTGACACACCGTGCTTCTTCATCCATGGCATCATAACCAGATACTTACCGGGCAAAGCAAGATACGTGCTAAGGGTCGCCCCCTTTGTTTTTAAGCCTTCTTTTGTTACCTGCACGACAAGCTCTCTGCCCTTTCGAAGGCAATCCTGAATGGGTGGCCGCTCCTTGAGTGCTTTCCTTCGGCCGATGTTCTCAGCATACTTTGAGCCGGCCTTTGAAAAATACCGAGGGTGCAGGTCGCTGACGTGAAGAAATCCGTTTTTTCCGATACCAAAGTCGATAAAGGCCGCCTGGATACCGGATTCAATATTCGCCACCTTCCCTTTATAGATATTGCCGACGTGGCTGCTCAGGCTCGTCCTTTCGATGTATAGTTCCTCAAGCGAACCGTTTTCGATGACCGCCACTCGGCACTCTTCACTCTCGGCAACATTTATGAGCATCTCTCTTGACATTTTCGTTTTCCCGCTTTTATTTATTATTTTCTATTGATTATTTGCTATGGCTCTGAGGTGCCAATTCTTTTACTATCATCAATTGCTTTTCCACTGCACACTTGCACGTCTAACCGGTAACGCCAGCTTTTCGGCATTCAGATCGAGCAGCTTCAAAATCTCCTCGACACGTATCGAACCGGCCGGGGTGATTTTGCATTCGACAATTATACCATCCGGTCCCAATTCAATCGATTCCAAAAAACCTCTGACATCAATATTCTTTACTTTCGTTTCCCGATTCCTGAATCTCGATTTTGTTTTTGCAGTCTGCCGCTGGATTTTAATGCTATCACTTGCCAACAATCGCTTAATCGTCGCCTTCAATTCCTCGTTGAGATATTCCCTGCGAACCGCCAGCACATACTTTGCCGAACACGGCTGGAATGATGCCTTCGCTTCAACAACACTTATCGAAAGCAGCTCAAAGCCCTGCGGCAATTGTGCACTTATGCTATTGTACACTTGAGTTGCCATACAGTCGTTCTCTTGTGGGCATGCGCTCCTATGTACCCGAAGACAGAGCATCTCATCATCCGAGGCAACTC
>VRUK01000138.1 GCA_019456195.1 Planctomycetota bacterium
GCATTGACTCCCCGTCAACTGTTACTAAAAATCAGGCGTTTTTGAACCAGGCCGAATTTTCGTTAAAAAACGCTCACACCTAAAAACAAAAACAAAATATTTCCAAAATTTTTATCTCCTTCCATAACAACGACTTACGAACAGTAACCCCAAAAATATAGCCAAATTTTCGGCTCAAAACTGCACACTCGTCTAATTATAGAGGCGCAGTTTTTCTGCCCTCACGGACAACACTAAATATGAGATATGAAATACCCAATATGAGATACACTTCACGATATACGAGGAACAAATTTGAGATCCGCTCTACAACTGTAGAGAATGTTCGACAAATCACCCCTTTTTATGCAAAACAAACCCAATTTCAAGTACGCCCAAATAAACCTAAGCTCTTATATGACAAGGAATTACGAAAGATTGGACAATTGGTTACTCAGACAAAACAAAGCCAATTCAAACCCAATAAAGCCAAAAACAAACCCAATTTAAGCCAAAACAAACCCAATTCAAACCCAATCAAAGCCAATTGTTTACCACCCTTTAAAGGTGCCAATTTGCTCGTATTTGCGAGAAAAACAGTATATACTCTTAGGGAAAGAAGAACACCGGCAAAATACCTATGGAGAACCACTTCTATGTTCACAAGACGAGATTTCTTAAAGATGACGGGAATAAGCACAGCCATTCTAATGGCATCCCGGCTGACAAAGGCTTCAGACAGACACCGGCCAACAAACATCGTCATTATCATTGGCGACGACATCGGGTTCTCTGATTTAGGCTGCTACGGCGGTGAGATCCAAACCCCGAATATCGACAGAATCGCCGCCAAAGGCATCCGCTTTACCCAGTTTCACAGCGAAAGTATGTGCGCCCCCACGCGGGTCGCCCTGCTGACAGGCCAGTACCATATTCGCGGATACAACAGCGGCAGGAACGTTACAATCGCCGAGGCTCTCTCGAAGGCCGGCTACCGAACCTGTGCCGTAGGAAAGTGGCACAACGCAGGCGAGCCGATACTCAACAGAAAAGCACCGCTCGAACGCGGTTTCGATAATTTCTTCGGGACTCCCCAGGGATGCGGCAGCTTCTTCGCCCCGCTGACCCTGAGTCGGGACGGCAAGCCGGCTGAAGACCAATGGAAAAAGAACAAGGACTTCTATTATACCGACGCTATCAGTGATAACGCTGTGCGATATATAAAGGAGACACCGAAAGAAACCCCGCTTTTTCTTTATACGGCATACACCGCGGCGCATTGGCCCCTGCATGCTTTACCTGAGGACATCGAGAAACAAAAGGGCCGGTACGCCATGGGCTGGGACAGAGTTCGCCAACAGCGTCTCCAACGTATGAAGAAGATAGGTATCGTCAAACAAGATACTCCGCTTTCGCCGCGGCATCCGAATGTGCCGGCATGGAAAGATGAGAAACACAAGCAATGGCAGCAGCGGCGAATGGAGGTTTACGCCGCTCAAATTACCCGCATGGACAAAGGGATAGGACAGATTCTCAAGGCTCTAAAGGAAACGAACCGGCTCCAGAACACGCTGATTATGGTACTTGTCGATAACGGTGGCTGCCACGTGGAGTACAAACAGTCGCGTACCGGGTCGTTTCTGAATAAACAGACACGCGACGGCCGAGAAATCAAAACCGGCAACCGCCCGGATGTAATGCCCGGGGCCGAAGACACATGGCAGAGCTATGGATACGGCTGGGCAAATGCAAGCAATACGCCGTTTCGCATGTTTAAGCAGTACGACCACGAAGGCGGTATCTGTGTGCCGCTGATAGTCCAGTGGCCGAAAGTTATCAGCCACGGCGGACAAATTACCCGCCAGGTATGTCACGTTATGGATATCCTGCCAACAGTCATTGAGGCCGCAGGTGTTAAGTACCCCGAAACTTTTCATAGTCGGCAGGTTGATCCGGCTGATGGAAAAAGTATGGTACCAATCCTCAGGGGACAAAAACGTAAAAACCACGAAGTTCTGTTCTGGAAATTTTCACATGGCTGCGCAGTGCGGCAGGGAAAATGGAAACTCGTAAGGATGGACAAAGAGCCGTGGGAGCTTTACGACATAGAAGCCGACCATGTCGAACTTACGAATTTGAGCAGGAAGTCTCCGGAAAAAGCAGCTCAACTCGCAGCTCTGTGGGAAAAGTGGAATAAAAGCTCAGCAAGCAAAAAACCCGGCGAAAAGAAGAACAGAAAATGACACTGGCTATTCAACATACCAATCATAAGGCGGCTCAGGGGCATCATAAACTTCGGTTAAAGGCCGTCCCAGCTTTTCACAAAGCGACTTTAATCCCTGCATTCGCTCATATCCGGTACTCCTTAGAAAATTGTTTCGCGCAGCGACATCTAATGTCACCGCCTCTTTCCAGACAGCCCGCCCCGCCATTACGCCGCTTGCTCCGGCCTGACATGCAACTCGCACCTGCTTCAAAAAAGTATCGTAAGAAACACCCCCCGACAATAATACCCACGGAACCTCGCTTGCATCCGTCAACTCCTGGCAGGCATCGCGCCAGATATTTTCATCCGGTTCGGCGCTCACATCGGCAGGAAATTCAGCTTTGAGAATATCAACACCCAAAGGAACCAGACGACGAGCAGTTTCAATTACGACCTGACGCCTTTCTTCGGGCGGTAGGGGCTTGTTCTGATTGTCGCAAGCATAAGATAAAGGTTCAAGGAAAAAAGGTATGTCATATTGAGCACAATCGCGGGCCACCTTCCGAACAAGATTCTCCCGTTCGCCGGCCTGAGGGGCTTGCGGATGATAGTAAAGCAGCATTTTGACACCTGATGCCCCCATACGAACAGTCTTTTCAACCGACCAGTTCTCAACCAGGCCCGTCGTACGATTTAACGGATCGCCTGTCGAGCCGGCATCCAAAGCAACAATCAATCCGGTGACGCCCGGCAGTGAACCATCCGCCACACATTGCCCGGCGGCGGTTTCCGGGTCCAGCAGAACTGCAGACGTCGCCGGTGCCAAATTCCGTACAATGTCTCTTTTAAGGGCGGTCAATGCTTCATTCGTCTTGCCCTGAGGTGATTCGGTTTCCAGGCAGCGACGAAGCGGGCCTCGGTGGTCAACTGCTACTATGTAAAAAGTACCCCTCGAACCGGCTGTCTGCTGCAATCTCCGCCACTTACCAATGGTCATTGCCATGGTTGAACACCTCCTTTATTAAACTCCATGCGCCCGCAGATATTCACGGTTTCGCCGGGCACTTTCTCTGGGCGAACCCATCCCCGGCAAAACATCCTGCTCAACTACAACCCAGCCGTCGTAATCCTGCTGCTTTAACAAGTTAAGCACTGCCGGAAAATCTACACAACCCTGTCCAAGCTCACAGAACACACCTTGTCGAACCGCCTCGAAATAATCCCAGCCTTCATTGCGTGCGCTGTCGGCGATTTGCGGCTGACAATCCTTAAAGTGTACATACCAGATACGCTCGGTGAAAAGTTCGAAGGCTTCAAGAGCAACCTTTGGGTCGTTTTTTCCACAACCATAAGTATAGTGGCCTGTGTCAAGTACAAGCCCTAATAAATCCGCATCGGTCATTTCAAGTAAACGGGCGACCTCATCAGGCCTTTCAACAAAACCGCCGCAATGATGATGAAATACGGTGCGCAGGCCGGTTTGTGATTTCACCGCCCGGGCAATATCTTCTGCGCCGCGGGCAAACACCTTCCACTGCTCATCGGTCAGACTCATTTCTTGACTTGTACGCCCGGCATTTTTGGTCCGAACCGCATCTGTTCCGTTATCGTCGGCAAGTGCCAGAAACGGTAATTGTTCATACCCGCCCTTTTCGGCGACATCAGCCAATAATCGGGCAATCTTCAATGATTCGGCAACTCCGGCCTCATGAGCATCGGCATCTTTAAGCGCCACAGGCACAAACGCACCAAGCATGACCAATCCTCGATTGGCCAGCTCATCGTGCAACCGCTCAGACTCTGTAGGCATATAATCCCAGTCGCCTAATTCAGTTCCTCCGTAGCCCGTTTCCTTAAGCTCATCAAGCATCTGCCCATAAGGTACTGCTCGGCCATCAAGGCCTTCAAATTCCAAAGAGCCCCAGGAACATGGAGCATTCGCAATACGAATTTTTGACACGCAAGACCTCCCCTTGCCAATGGCGAATATTTAGGGAACCTCTGTTATGAGGTCATCCATCAAGTAGAAAAAATAGTTTTTTGTTCTTTTACATTTTAATACGACACACCTTCCCTGAAAAAGGTTATTTTGCTCATTCTGTTATTCGTGCTCAGAGCACATTTTAATGGTTCTTTGTCTAAGAACAGCTGCCACAATCTAAAAATCGTGCTCTAAGGCACAGAGGCTCCCACGTGGTCGGCTGCTAATAGTGAGCTTTCAACCTTCTTAGTATCTCCCAAACCTGGAATCTGGCTTCGGTTGGGGGGTGATAAAATTATTATTTAGTCGGACCATACGGCTGACCCTTTATTAACATTGCCCACAAATGTCCGGAAAGTTTTCTGGCCATAGCGGTAATCGCTTTTTGTTTTATCCCCCCGCAATTGTTGATTAAACGCAGATAGTTTTTTTTGGCCCCGATATCAACTGCAATCCAACGCCAGGCGGCCTGGATAAGATTACTACGGAGTCGTGAATTCGAAACCTTGTTAATGGTTCCCCTGACAGAACGGTCTCCACTTTGGTGAATTCTTGGGGACAGCCCAAGATACTTGAACACCTCTCGTGTACTGTTAAAATTACGATAATGAAAAAGCTCTGTCGCAAATTGACAAGACACAACAGTTCCAACCCCCGGATGGGTCTTAAGCAAAGCCATTCGCCGAGCCAGCAGCCCCTTGTTCAAATGTTTGGTCAGCAATTTATCCAGTGTTTTGACTCGTAATAAGTAATAATCCAAATCGCTGATTAGTTCATCCAGAGACATACGTAGTGTTTTTTGAAGCCGCAATGTTCTTAACTGCTTGATACTGTGTTGGCTCCAGTTTCTCAAACCGTCCGGCTCATTGATATTATGCATCAACAGGAACGATTTTATTTGGGTTTTAACTTTGGCAAGATTACGCGATTGACGGTGTCTCATTCGATAAAGCTGGCGGTCGGCTTCTTGCTTGGGCGTAGGCACTGCAACAGGTCTTAAAAGTCCTTTGGCGGCATACTCGGCCAGCTTCCGGCTATCCAGTTTGTCTGTTTTATCATCACCGCCAGAGGGGCGTGGAATACGTGATGTAGCTGCGACGGCAACCGGCAAACTGTTTTGGCGCAGATGCCGTGCCAAACCGTAACCGCTCGGACCTGTCTCGTATGCGACTTGCCTTAGAGCCGGGATCGTTTTTATTAGCTTCTGACTAAGCTGTTCTTTTTTTGCAGGCATCACGAAATCCATTGCCGGTGCGTCATTTAAGTACAAAGCGACGTGATAAGACCTCTTATGCACATCAATGCCGACAAAAAGCTGATCGTCGGCGGTTAAGTTTACATTGTTGAAAAACTTTTCGATTTTTGTTAACTTGTTCATGGGCCATCCTTTCAATAATGTTTACAAAATGCTTTGTCGTAACATTATAAGAATTATCTGGATGGCCTACATATTATCTAAAAATTCATTTTTACTGCGAACGGCTGCAATCTCCTGAAGGCGGCGTTGTCAGGCCAAACTTCGTCCTCGACATAGCTTTGGCTATACCTGCGACGAATTTGACCTTCCGCTTTGCCGGAGACAATTTCGCACTTTCTCGTAACAAAAGCAATTTTTAGAGGCTCCCTTTATCAGGGCAATTTGTCAGTTTAAGTTAAAAGAAAAATCGTTCCTGCTTACTGCTTTGTTCCCATTCTTTGCGAGCTTTTTTAACACTCTTCATCTCACTTACTTCAGCCACAGGAACATCCCACCAGCTTTCATAACCGGGCACACCCACATACCGGTCGTTCCGAATATAAACCACCGTGGTCCGGTCGGTTTCCTTGGACTCTTTGAACGCCTTAACAAAATCATCATACGTCTGGCACTCAATAACATGAGCACCCAATCCACGAGCATTCATGGCCAGGTCCACTGGAAGTGCTTTGACCTGGTCTGATGTATCATCAGGAAGCTTGTTGCCGCTCGGATAAGCATAACGGGTGCCGAATCCTTCCTGGCCCAGGTAACGGCTTAGTCCGCCGATACTGTTAAAGCCCTGATTGTCCATTATAACGATAGTAAGTTTATATCCTTCCTGTATAGAAGTAACGATTTCATTGCATAGCATAAGGTAGCTACCGTCGCCAACCATAACGACCACCTCCCGCTCCGGGGCCGCCATTTTGATTCCCAGCCCGCCGGCAATTTCATACCCCATACAACTGTATCCATATTCAAGATGGAAATTCTTCGAATGCCGGGTACGCCACAACTTATGCAGGTCGCCGGGCATACTGCCTGCGGCGTTTATCATTACCGCATCAGGCTCACTCAGTTCGTTGACAGCGCCGATTAATTCACCCTGACTCGGCAGGGGCTTATTACGAATCGCATAAATTCGGTCCACCTCTTCCTGCCATTCTTTATGCAGTTGCTGAGCCTTTTGCTGATAGTCATTCTCAACATGATAACCTTTCAGCAGCTCGGTTAGTTCCTCAAGAGTTACCTGCGCATCGGCCAGTAACGGCAACGCGGAATGCTTATAGGCATCAAATTCAGCAACGTTAATATTTACGAAACGAACACCCGGATTCTGAAAAGCCGTCTTGCTCGCCGTGGTAAAATCGCTGTAACGTGTTCCAATACCAATAACCAGATCAGCCTGGCGCGCTATACGGTTCGCAGCAAAGTTCCCGGTTACACCCATCGCTCCCAGATTCAGCTTATTGTCATAAAGTAAACAGCCCTTACCGGCCATTGTTACACCTACCGGAATGCCCGTCTTTTCAACAAACTTTTTGAGAGTATCTTCAGCACCGCTGTAAATTACTCCGCCACCGGCGATAATCAACGGACACTTGGAATCGCGTATCCACCGGGCAGCTTCTTTGAGAGCCGTGCTGTCCGCCCGATTGCGCGGAATGCTCCAGATGCGCTTATTAAAAAACTCGACCGGATAATCATGAGCTTCGGTCTGGGTATCCTGAGGAAGCGAAAGAGTCACCGCACCGGTATCAGCCGGGCTTGTGAGTACCCGCATGGCCTCGGGCAATGCCGTTAATATCTGG
The DNA here is from genome assembly GCA_019456195.1 of Planctomycetota bacterium. Taxonomy (GTDB): domain Bacteria; phylum Planctomycetota; class Phycisphaerae; order Sedimentisphaerales; family Anaerobacaceae; genus NIOZ-UU13. The sequence goes on from VRUK01000138.1 coordinate 7,218, forward strand.
TCCGCTCGGTTGATGCGGTCCCAGTATCTACTTACCGGCTTAAAACAATCGCTTACCGATATATCCTGTGTGATTTCAGATTCCAACTGCTGCAGAACCGGAGCTACATTGCGACGCGCAAATATATCACCGGGCAGCAGCAATACCGGAAGATGATTAGTCGTCGCCACAGCCGCACCGGTTATCATATTCGTCGCCCCCGGGCCGATCGATGAAAGACAGGCAAATGTCCCCATCCGATTTTTCATCTTGGCGTAAGCGGCCGAGGCATGCACCATCGCCTGCTCATTACGGGTCTGGTAATAGCGAAATTCCGGATACTGCTGCAAAGCCTGGCCTATACCGGATACACAACCATGACCGAAAATACCAAAACATCCCGCAAAAAAAGCTTGCTCCTCACCATCACGCTCCACATACTGTTTGGTGAGATACTTGATCAATGCCTGCGCCATTGTTAAACGAACAGTTTTAGTACTCATAACAAAACCTCCAAAAGCTATGCCTTATAAAACTCTCTCAAATTTATTATCCAACAGTTAAGATTATATGTGTAAAAACACCGTGGTTCAATATAAAGGAACCTCTAAAAATTCATTTTTACTGCGAACGGCTGCAATCTCCTCCGGCGGCGTTGTCCAGGCCAAACTTCGTCCTCGACATAGCTTTGGCTATGCCTGCGGTGATTTTGACCTTCCGCCTTGCCGGAGAAAATTTCGCTCGTTCTCGTAACAAAAGCAATTTTTAGAGGCCCCCTTAAGTTTCTCCACGAATATATTATCGCTATTCAAGGCCTCCGAAACCGGCGACAAAGGCCATTACCTCATCAAAAGTGGGCATAAAATTGGCACAACCATGTTTGGTAACTACAATCGCCCCACAGGCATTGCCCATACGTGCAGACTTGTACCATCCCCAATCTTTGACATATCCATAAAGAAATCCGGCGGCAAAGGCATCTCCGGCCCCAAGAATATTTGTCACTTCGACAGGGAAACCAGGCGCATCGATTTGCTCTATTTTGCCCTGCTTATCCACCAGATGAGCACAAACACCCTGGCTGCCCTTCTTTTGCAACAGTGCCTCGGGGCCCATCGAGAGCATCTTACGAATCGCCTCGTCCACATCCCCCTTTACCTGGGTATCGGAAACCGAATCTGTAAGCTCTATATGACTGACATCCGTTAACATTGCGGCATTTATCTCATCTTCGGTTCCAATCACAATGTCCGCCAGACGAAGGGCCGTACGAACCACCACACCAAACGCCCTCGGGTCATGCCACTGGTCGGGACGAAAATCTATATCGAGAACGACTTTTGTCCCCGCCTGGCGCGCCAGCTCGGCGGCAAATAATGTCGCACTGCGACTCGGCTCCAGGGACAGATTCGTGCCGGCAAACTGAAATACTTTGCTGTCGGAAACCGGAGCTTCAAGAACATCATCTATCGTCAATTCAATATCAGCACAATTATCACGATAATAAACCAGAGGAAAACTATCAGGCGGCTCTATGCCCAGAACCACCGCGCTGGAGCGGTTGCCGGGCTTATGGCAGATAAAACGTGTCTCCACTCCTTCTTCGCGCAGAAATTTCAGGATGAAATCCCCCACCGGATCCCGGCCAAGACCTGTCAACAAAGCGGTGTTCAGTCCCAGCCTTCGCCCTCCTACGCTGATGTTCGTCGGCGAACCTCCAACATAAGCGGCAAAACTCTTAATATCCACAAACGCCGAACCAATATCATTACTGTAAAGGTCGATTGATGAACGCCCCATGTGAAGCGTGTCGTACGTCCGTTCAATGTCACTCATATAATACTCCTGTACAAAACGGCTGCTTTGCTTAACGCGGATCAAACTAATATAACGGAAGCCGATTGTCTTTTTGTTTGTAAGTCTCTGTGACCCAGGTATATTTCGGGTCATCCTGATTAGCAAGCGTCTGGGCGCTGCCCGCCAATACATTCAAGTAGTAAGTTGTATATCCCGGTGCACTGACCACGGGATGATAACCTTCAGGGACCAGAACTGCACAATTATTATCCGCCCGAACCAAAGCGTCAATCGGACAACCCGCCTTGTGAAGCGGAGACGTCTGGCCCGTATATACACGCTGATAGGCATAACCATCGGGTTTGTCAATTTTGTAAAAATACACTTCCTCAAGATCGGCTTCAACCAGATTACCCTGGTCATCTTTCAGATGGATATCATGCTTATGAGGCGGATAGCTGCTCCAGTTGCCGCTGGGAGTATAAACCTCAACGAGTACAAGGCGATGCACCGGAGAGTTCGAAGGGAGCAAATCATTAATCTGACGACTTACGTTATCACCTCCCCGTACCGCAATCTTCACATCCTCAGGCTTAATCAGCCAGGGTTCATGGTCCTGGTCTGTCGGTACCCAGGTGACGGCATATTCACCCTCTTCTTCGGCTGTAATAGTAAACTCGGTGCGGCGGGGCAGATATAATGCGTGAGCCGCACCTTCAAAAACATCCTTGCGAGAGCCAATCCCGGACCACTGACCCCGATTCGAATTAACGCTGTAGCGCCCGCTCAAATTTACTATAGCCAGTTCATTGTCACCGCTCTCAAATGACCAGCTCTGATTGGCGGCAAGCCGTCTGGCCTGAAAGCTGATATATTCCCATCGGGCCTGCTGCGGCGTGATAGATAAAATCAAATCCGGATCATCAGGGAAAACGCCTGGTTTGACTAAAATATTATCCGCGGTATATTGCATTTATCAAACTCCCTGAATTAACATTGCCGGGCTGAGAATCAGCTAAAATATTTCGAATTATCTTCTGATGCAGGTAAAAACACCTTCATCGGTGTATCATTATACGAAACTATCCCCGGTACGCCACAAAAACTCATAAGAGTTATTGAAACCTGTGTTTTTTGGCAGACAACAATGTTACACTTTCCGTATGTGATGTTTTTTGCTAAAATTCGTGTACACATCATTGGTTATAAAGAAATGATACGATAAAAGTTAGGAGTACAAGCCATGAAAAAAGCTATAGGCATAATTGCTCTTGTTGCAATAGCGGCTGTTTTTATAACAATTGGTATCATCCGCAAAGGAAGCAGCCTGGATGAACGCCGTATCGCCGTGATTCCCAAAGGAACATCATCGGTTTTCTGGGAGTCAGTGCGTGCAGGGGCACAAAAAGCAGGCGATGAATTTGGCTACGAAATTTCATGGAACGGGCCAGAGCTTGAGAGCGACAGGGAAAGACAAATACAGATAGTCGAAGATTTTATTGCCCTGAAAGTCGCGGGTGTCGTCCTTGCACCCAACGGCAGTAATGCCCTCGTTCCCAAGGTAGAAGAAATGTTCGCCAAAAACATACCCTGTGTAATCATCGACTCGGAAATCGATACCGACAAGTATGTCTCGTTCGCGGCTACGGATAACTATCAGGGCGGTGTAATTGCAGCCCGGCGGATGGGAAAGATTCTAAATGGAAAAGGCAAGGTTATCGTTGTAAAATTTATGCCCGGCTCAGGTTCGACCACCAATCGGGAAAATGGCTTCATCGATACCATCGAGAAAGAATTTCCCGATATTGAAATCGTGGATACGAAATACGGAATGGCCACTGTGGAAACGGCATTACAGGCCGCCGAAGACCTGCTAACCAAACATACCCAACTCGATGGTCTTTATGCCTGTAACGCGGGCACTTCCGTAGGCTCGGCGCAGGCACTGCAGAGCCAGGGTCGAGCCGATAGTATAAAGATGGTTGGTTTCGACGCAGAAGAGACGCTCATCGACAAGCTCAGGTCGGGAGTGGTTGATTCATTGGTCGTACAGGACCCATACAAAATGGGATATATAGGAGTTAAGACTCTCGTTGATAAAATAAACGGTAAAGAAGTCCCCAAATTAATCGATACAGGCGTCGAACTGGTCACTTTAGAACGCTTAGAGGAACCGAAGATAAAGGCTTTGCTTAACCTGCAATGATAGAAACCACCACTAACAATCAGGTCTCAGGTACAGAAACTTCATTGCGTATGAGGGGAATTTCCAAACAGTTCGGGCCTGTCAAGGCCCTTTCCGATGTCAGCTTTACTGTCCGGCAGGGGACTGTTCATGCCCTAGTGGGTGAAAACGGGGCCGGCAAATCAACGTTAATGAAAATCCTGGCAGGTGTATATCAGCCCGAGGTCGGAACTATCGAAATCAACGGGAAGGTGCAAAGGCTCGCTAAACCTTCGGAAGCCCTCTCGGCCGGCATATCGATGATTTACCAGGAACTGGACCTGGCGGAACATTTAACAGTAGCGGAAAATGTTTTCCTGGGAATGGAACTGCCGGGACATCTGCCTTTCATAATGGACTACAAAAAGATGATAGAGCAGACGGCTGAAATTGCACAGCGCTTTAATTTTAATATTGATCCGACGACCGTCGTAGAAGAACTCCCCATGGGGGATTGCCAGATTGTTGAGATACTCAAAGCCCTGATGCGCAAGGCCTCGATAATTGTTATGGATGAGCCGACATCGTCTTTATCTGAAACTGAAGCGGCAATGCTTTTCAAGTTAGTAAAAGCTCTGCGCCGGCAGGGGCTTTCCATTATCTACATTTCACACCGGCTGGAAGAAATTGTCGGACTGGCCGATGATGTAAGTGTTCTGCGGGATGGGAGAATGGTTCATTCCGGGCCAATGGCAGAACTGGATATCCCAAAAATTGTACACCATATGGTGGGAAGAGAACTGAAGGATTTCTTCCCTGCCCGAACAGTCAATATCGGCCCAACTCTTGTTAAGGTTAGAAACCTATCTTCCCAAAATGGGATAGAAGATATTTCTTTCGATATTCGAAAAGGAGAAATTGTTGGAATGGCGGGATTAGTTGGTGCCGGACGCACCCAGGTCGCTCAGGCACTATTCGGCATCGACAGAAAAACATCCGGTACTATCGAGCTTGACGAACGCCGCCCGGAGATTAACTCGCCGACCGATGCCATAGCCAACCACATTGCTTTTTTAACCGAAGACCGCAAGCGCACCGGCTTATGTCTGGAGCTTCCGTGCAGTTGGAATATAACCTTGCCGAACCTGGCGGCAATAGGTATGAAGAACATCATCATGCCCAGCCGGGAAAGCAAAATCGTTACAAATATCGCAAGTCGTATCTCCATCAAATGGCGGGGACCTCAAGCACCTGTGGATTCCCTTTCCGGGGGGAACCAACAGAAAATTCTTATCGCCCGCTGGCTACTGGCCGAGTCAAAGTTCATGATTTTCGACGAACCGACGCGAGGCATAGACGTCGGGGCGAAAAAGGAAGTATATTCACTTCTTAATGAACTGGCAGAAGAAGGCAAAGCGATACTGTTTATTTCATCTGAATTACCGGAGTTGTTCGGAATAGCCGACAGAATCCTGGTGATGCGAAGGGGGCGATTGGTTGGAGATGTTAATCCTAAAGAAACCACTCAGGAAGAAATTATGCACTTGGCAGCAGTGGAGGCCGCTCAATGAGTAAATTGGCAAGACAGTTACTGCCCTTTGGCAGCCTGATATTAATCATCTGTTTTCTCTCAGCTTTGAAACCTGATACGTTTTTGACTACGGATAATTTCCTGAACGTACTGCGCCGCTCAAGCGTGAACGGCATTATAGCTGTTGGAATGACGGCAATTATAATTTCGGCCGGCATCGACCTTTCCGTTGGTTCAATGATGGCCCTTAGCGGAATGGTTGGCGCCTGGGTGATGATTCTAATCGGCGGAACAAATCCCCATGGAGCGGTCCTTGTTCTCGGCACCATTGTTGGTATCGTTACCGGGATTACCTGTGGTACTCTTAACGGTCTGTTGGTTACCAAGCTAAAGCTCCCTCCGTTTATTGTAACCCTGGGCACTATGAGTACTTTTCGCGGGATTTCTTACGTAATGAATGCCGGAAAACCTTATAATATTTCCCATTACAAGTACCTTAATGAGGGAATTGTTCTCGGTATTCCCATTTCCGTCTTGATTTTTGCTTTCATTATTGCTCTCGCCAGCTTTTTGTTAAAGTACAGCCGACTGGGACGCTATACTTATGCTATCGGCTCAAATAGAGAAGCGGCCTTTCATGCAGGCGTGAACGTGGATTCCTGTTTGATACGTATCTATGCTCTAACCGGTTTGGTTGTGGGGATAGCCGCAATGATCACGACCAGCCGGGCCGTTTCAGCGCAACCGACGGCTGGTGTCACCCTCGAGCTTGATATAATCGCAGCAGTAGTAATCGGCGGCGCCAGTCTTTCCGGCGGCAGAGGAACAATAATCGGCACATTAATAGGAACGCTTTTAATAAGCTTTTTGCGGAACGGATGTACTCTCTTAGACATCTCCACTAATGTTCAGTTGATAGTCATCGGGGCCATAATTATTATAGCGGTTGCAGTTGACCAATTGGCACGCTCCAAAGCAGCGGCCGGACAATTTGAGTAAATGCGTATATTCCTTCTGCCCGGGTTATCATTCGGCTAAAGAGCAGATTGGCCCTTGATGTTCTACCCGAGTATTTTGGGCTTGAATCGACACCTGACAAAAGAAAGAGAGGTGAACTATGAAAATCGCACACTTTTTTTCCGTTATCAAAATTTTGGAAAACAAGATTTCAGAAACAATCCCGCTGAAAACTATTCTGGCCATTTGTATTATTGTGATTATAAATCAACTTAATGCTCTCAAATCCGAAGTGGCCTCGATTCAAAGCGATGTGTCATCGGTAGAGTCCGGGATATTCTCAATAAAGTCTGAGGCATCCTCGATAAAATCTGATGTTTCATCGACAAAACGGAATATTAGTACGATAGGTTCTGATGTTTACTCGGTAAAGCGAAACGTATCCTTGATAGGTTCTGATGTTTCCTCGATTAAGCTTGGACGGTAGCTAAAAGAAGAAAAGAGCAAAGGCAAGGTGATATTATGTGGAAAGCTGTAAGTCATTGTCCTTAATTGTAGTGTCCGAATCCCTTCGAAACACATGAGGGGAATGACAAATATTTTTGGCTCTCTAAAGTCTGTGCCGTATCCTCATTGTGGAAAATTAATAAGGTATTCAAAGTCAAAGAGGATTTTCATTATTGGTATTTGGTTCATTTTTGTTTTAATTTGTCTTGGATTACTACTTGAAGTTCTATATGCTGACATTTCCCATTTACACGGTTAAAAAGCATATTTTTCTCCGTACGATACCGATTATTTTACAACAATCTGCTT
>VRUK01000139.1 GCA_019456195.1 Planctomycetota bacterium
CCATAGGGACCATTCCCTTGGAAAGTTAATCGTACATACGAGTTAGATTACTTTAATAAAATCAGACAGTACAGCTAAACCTGCGGTACTTTTTTCCCCTTCTGATTATAAGAAAGACGAAACGTATATTTCATCAATTAGTGATGCTAGAAACATTGAGGATATTGAAAGACGGTTGCAGCATCTTGAAGAAGTCAATTCTTCTTTGCAGGTGTATTTAGAAAGTGTCGTAAAAGGAGTGTCACCTGAGGAATCTGAAACCATTATATCTGAACAACAGAAAAGATTAGACTTTAGTCGAAAGATGTATGACCTTAAAGGTAATCATCTTTATGCTTTCTTGAGTAGTGAAATTGACTTATCTCTCGATGCCATAATTAAACTTATAAGCAAATCAGACAATGCTTATAAGCTCGCCGATGTGGTATATGAGGTTACAAATAGAAAGTCAGATAAGGAAAGGATAGAGAGGATGGTTCAACGTTTTCCAAGACTATTAAATGATTTTGATAAACTTAAGAAAGAGATGGAGACATAGTATGTTAAAAGGCATATACCATGTACATTTTGCTGCGAATAACAATAACTTTGGTGAAGGGCTTGTTGTTGTTGACGAAGGCCATGTCAATGGCGGGGATTATGGCTATCTCTATCAAGGCAGATTTGACTACTACGGAAATGACATAAAGGCTACCATTGAGGTCAAGCATTATAATGGTCCACCAAATTCTGTGATTGGTCCGTTAAAAGAGTTTACTTTGAATCTTTCAGGGGAGACGACAGGTGATAGATTTGAGATTGCAGGTGGGATTATGAATATTCCTAACATGTCGATCAAAATCTCTGGCAAAAAAGTAGCCGACTTATTTGAGTGAAGCACCACAATCTTTCAATCAGAACAGAAAACGACCGTTTTCCACCAATATAACTAATTATTATATTGTCAAGGTGGCGCCAAGCCATCCCCAAGCTTCGGATTGATGATTGATTATTAGGGTTGAGATTGCCGCGCTTTGCAAAAACCGAGTCTGGCCCTCAGGTCTTTTTGGGCTTCACAAGGGCCTAATGTTGTTGTCAATCCTACTGTCTGACTTGTATAATACCACTATACATCAGGCATGAAGCTGATAGATATTCAGCCGCGATTTAAAGGCCGGGACTTCTGGAAGGAGAACGAACTTGAAAAAGAAAGTATGGATCATCTTATGTTTGCTCGGTCTCCTGCTGCAATCGCAGTTTGCCGCCGGACGCCAGCAGTATCTTCCGAACTGGGAATCTATCGATTCGCGCCCAACGCCACAATGGTTCACGGACGCCAAGTTCGGCGTTTTCATTTGCTGGGGCTTGTATTCGGTTCCGGCGTGGACTCCGAAGGGTAAGTACGCGGAATGGTATCAATACTGGCTGCGGGAAAAGTCGTTCGAGGGCAAGGTTTATGATTTCCATGTTAGTACTTATGGCAAGGATTTTAAGTTCAAAGACTTTGCCCCTATGTTCAACGCTGAATTGTGGGAGCCGGATGAATGGGCCGAGTTGATTAAGAAGGCCGGGGCGAAGTATATTGTTTTTACAACCAAGCATCACTCGGGGTACACGATGTGGCCCAGCAAAGAAGCAGAACAAACATACGGCAAAAACTACAATCCCATGAAGGTCGGCCCCAGGCGGGACATTGTAGGTGAGATTACTGCCGCCATGCGTAAGAAAAACATCAAGGTCGGGCTCTATTACTCTCTGTATGAATGGTACCATCCCTTGTGGCAGAGCGATAAGAAACGCTTTGTCGCCGAGCATCTGTTTCCCCAGTTCAAAGACCTTGTCACTCGCTATCACCCCGACATAATCTGGTCGGATGGTGAATGGGAGATGGGTTGGGAGAGGTGGAGAAGTCCTGAACTCTTAGCCTGGCTGTTCAACAACGCACCGAATGAGAAGGACCTGGTCATTAACGACCGCTGGGGCAAAGGGATTCGGCACAAACACGGCGGATTCTATACGACCGAATATGGTTCCGGTATGAATGACGACTCCCACCCGTGGGAAGAGAATCGCGGTATGGGTTTCTCTTATGGCTACAACCGTGCCGAAAACCTCCAAGACTATCGCTCCGCTCAGGAACTGATCCTAATGCTGATCGATGTTGTTAGCCGCGGCGGGAATCTCTGCCTGGATATAGGACCGAGCGCGGACGGCAGGATTCCTGTGATTATGCAGGAGCGTCTGCTGCAAATCGGGGCGTGGCTCAGAACCAACGGTGAGGCTATCTACGGCACGCGCATGTGGAAGGTGCCTTGTCAGTGGAGTGCGGGTAGCATCCCGAGGATGGAAAGAAAGGAATACATGTCCAGGTTCAACATCCTGGAGCAAACGATTGCCCCGCCTGAGGGACAGGCCTTTAAGGAAGTACTGTTCACCTTTAAGAACAGAAACCTGTACGCGATTACACCTAAGTGGCCCGGTAGAAAGCTAACGTTGAAGGATGTTTCGCCGAATAATGACACGGAGGTAATCTTTTTGGAAACGGGAGAAAAGCTCCCCTGGGAACAAGATGGCGGCAATTTGGTTATAACTACTCCCGAGTTCGATACAAACAGAATGAAGAGTCAACATGCGTATGTATTCCGAATACATGACATAGAACTGGAAAACAAATGATGAGAAACTGTAGAATAAGAAGTGTGCGATATAGTTCGATAACTGCCCTGCTTGTATGCATGGCTATTTCAAACTTTTTCATCTCAAATGATTTATATGCAGATAATCCAAAGGGAATTAAACACATCACCGTCTATCGAGAGAAAGGTCGTTTTGGTGGTTGGCCTGCCAATCATGGAATCTGGTCATGGGGAAATGAAATCTTAGTTGGTTTTAGCCGTGGTTATTATAAATATTTGGGACCAGAACGCCATGCAATTGACCGTGAACGGCCGGAAGAACACCTCTTCGCACGAAGCCTGGATGGGGGCGAAACATGGTCCATCGAGAATCCTGCTGAAAAAGGTGTTATCATTCCTTATGGTGCAGCATTGCATGGCACGCGATCGCCACACTTGATTCCCAAAACCCCGCTTGATAGTCCGGGAGGAGTTGAATTTACTCACCCTGACTTCACGATGACCCTTCGAATGTTAGATAATAATGTGGGGCCGTCTTTGTTTTACTATTCTTACGATAGAGGTAAAGATTGGAACGGCCCGTTTATTCTCAAAGTACAAAATTTAAATGGGATAGCAGCTCGAACAGACTATATAGTTAACGATAAGCTCGACTGCATGTTATTCTTAACAGCAGCAAAGAAGAACGGCAGAGAGGGGCGTCCATTTTGTGCCAGGACATATAATGGAGGTGAAAGCTGGAATTTTCTTTCATGGATAGCACCTGAGCCGAAAGGTTTTTCAATTATGCCTTCGACTGTCCGTCTGTCGAAAACAGTTCTTGTGGCCGCAGTTCGCCGACGTGAAAGTAATGGAAAATGGATAGAGATATACCTTTCCGAAGACAATGGAAATAACTGGCGCTTCCTGAGCAAACCAGCACCTGACCTGGGCGAAGGCAATCCACCAAGTTTGATACGACTCGCCGACGGCAGGCTTTGTCTATCGTATGGCTATCGCGCTAAGCCATACGGAATTCGCGCACAAATAAGCAGCGATAATGCAAAAACATGGAGCAATCCAATACATTTGCGTGATGATGGCGCTGGCAGAGATATTGGATATGTTCGGTCCGTCCAGCGTTCGGATGGTAAAATTATTTTTGTTTACTATTTTTGTGATAAACAGTCTCCAGAGCGATATATTGCAGCAACTATTTGGGATGGAAAATAAGATATGGAAAAAACAAACCAACCTCCATTATCTCATGCGGAATTACTGGAATTACAGCGATGGAATACACCGACGATTTATAATGGCTGGGAACAGATTACTAAATCGGATGCCGGCAAAGATGCCTTCAATCCGGAGGAATGCCGGGATTTCATGCCGGAAATAGGCCCAATGGCGGGATATGCCATGACTGTTGTGGTAGAGCCGGGTAATCCCGAACACCGCAAACAAAATCCAAATGCATGGAGTGAGTATCGACAATATATAGCGTCACTTTCCGGGCCAAAGATAGTAGTAGTACAGGACATGGATAAACCGCGAACATTCGGTTCATTCTGGGGGGAGGTCAACAGCAGCATTCATAAAGCCCTGGGATGTACAGGTACAATTACCGACGGTGCAATCAGAGACCTTGACGAAATGCATAATGTAGGATTCAAAGCAATTGCAAAGCGTCTGTGTGTCGGACACGCATATAGCCATCCTGTGCGTTGGAATTGTGAAGTAGAGGTATTTGGGCGAACCGTTAAACCCGGAGAATTGATCCATGCAGACAAACATGGATTTATTGTTTTACCGAGGGAAGATCAGTGTCAATTACTGGAAGCAGCCCGATTTATGGATTCTAATGAATGCCGGACGATGATCGCGGCCGCAAGTAACTGCTCCGGCTTATCAACAGAGGAAACACTTCAAGCCATTGACACAGCTTGTGCTGAATTCACTATGAACGCCAAAAAAAGGTTTGGCAGGAAAGGGAAGTGAGGAAGGTGAAATCTCGATTAGAGAAATCTCACAGAAAAGAAATGCAATATCCATGAACAATATGACCTTCCGAAAAACAGTCGTAAGAACCGCATCTTTCGCGCTCTGTACGGTTGCCCTGCTCCTGGCGTGCCTCTGCTCCCCTCTCTCGGCAAAAGACCCGGCCGTCGAACCTCGGAAGGGTGGGCTCAAGGAAACCCAAAAGCTCAAGCTGGAGGTAGAACAAATCACCCACGGCCCCCGACATCACTTCTTCGGCTATATCGGCCAATGCCAGACGATCCCGTGGAATGCCGGCGGTCGATATATTCTGGGCCTTGAAATCGACAGAATCGATCGTTTACCAACGCCCGAAGAGTTCGCTACGGTGATTCTTGTTGATACCCATCATGACAACAATATTATTCGGGTGGACAAAACGCACGCATGGAACCCACAGCAAGGAACCATGTTCTACTGGAATCCATTAGCGGCCGAAACACAGTTCTTCTTTAACGACCGAGATATCAAGACGGGCAAAGTGTTTACCGTACTGTACGACATTGAAAAGAAAAAACGCGTGCACGAATACAAATTCGATGACACACCTATCGGTAACGGTGGTGTCGCTGCCGACGGCTCGGCCTTTCTTGCCATAAATTACGGTCGCTTGGCGCGACTGCGACTGGTGACTGGTTACCCGCAAGCTCTGGATTGGTCCAAAAACGAAATAGCACCGGAAAACGATGGGATATTCATCGTGGATATTAAAGCCGGTAAGAAGCGATTGCTCGTTTCTTACCGTCAACTCGAAAAGGAGTTAAAGAAGCGCAGACCCAAATTAGATCACACAGGATTGTTCATCAACCACACTCTTTGGAACCGAGACAGCGATCGTGTTTACTTCTTCGTACGAGGCGGATGGAGTAAAAGAATGCGTGACAAAGGCGACAAGGTCAACACGCCATGTTCGATCAATGCCGACGGCACAGGGCTAACCCTGCACAAGCAATTTATCGGCGGGCATCCTGAATGGGACGAGAACAATATCCTCATCGGCCGAGAAGGGGATAAGCAAATTCTCTACGATATGGAAAAGAAGAAGATCGTCGGTCAAATAGGTACACCCAAAATGTTTCCCAAACCGGAGGGCGATATTTCACTCTCTCCCAGTGGCGATTGGTTTGTCAACGGCTACGGGCACAAAAACAAAAACTATTACGCCGTATATCGGCGCAGCGACGGCGCTTTCATTCGCAGTAAGGGGTTTGATAAAGGCGAATACAGCGGCGACATCCGCATCGACGGTGCCCCGCGTTGGAACCGTACCAATGACGCGATTCTTATACCCGGCCTTGCTGAGAATAAAACGCGGCAGATGTTTATCCTTCACGTAATCACTGCCGAGAAATAACCAGCGATTGCAAGAGAAGATTGGACCACGAGCAGCCGGTAAAGCCAATGCCGGCATGTTAATACGTAAAGAGAGCCTGCCGTACAATATTCCAGCAGGCTCCCGAATGTACGTTGTTTTGGACAAAGTACCGGCTATCCCGACTTATCTCTGGCTGGATCCCGGTCTTCTGAATGTACGCCTGGTGCCCGTTACTTTTGACGTACCTCTCGATGTTTTCAATTCGCCGGTGAGCTTGGACTCTGCAATCTTTCCTTCGAAGCTCGTTTCGTATTCCTGGTCCCTAAATTGCAGGACGTATTTGAAGCTTACTTTGTCACCATCGAGACTAATCTTCTTGATCAGAGTTGACCCGTAAATCGCGCTCATGTCCGCGTTGACTCTCAGTCTCTGCTTGCGAGGACCTCGCTCGGATTCGATATCGAGATTCCACGTACCGATAAGCGAAGCGCCAAGCCGCGTTCCTGTGGTTGGAGCTTCCCCGCGGTCGCTCTTGAATACTCCCTCGAGTGAAGTGTAGCCGAGAGTCCCTTCGAATGTCATTTCCATGTTACCGCTGTCTCTCTGGATAATTCTCTTAAAGGTCAGCTTGCGGTTTTCATATTTCAAATCAGAAACTTCGCTCTCACCTCTTGAGCTTTTCCAGGTGCCGCGGAGATTACCCTCCTTATCGGCAGTGATCGTAAGAGTTCCCGTGAATTCTCTCTCGCCGGCCTTGATCTTCATCTCCCAGCTTCCAACTCCACGGGGAGTTCTCGGGGCCCGTTTGCCATTGACTTCCGTTTCGCCACGGTCGCTCATCAGAAGCCCCGAAAGCTCGCCCTGCTCGATTGTGCCTGCAAACTTCGACGTTCTCTCTTGTCCCCCGTAGTTGGTGACCTGCGTGAAGCTCAGCTTGTTGTCCTCGAACTTCACTTCTTTGAGCTCATTCATTCCCCAGAAGCTGATCCAGTGGCCGGTGTATTGACCTTCCCTGTTCCTGGAAAACGCCAGGATAGACTCGAACTCCCGCTCCCCAAACTTCATTTTGATCCGCCAGTCGCCATACAGTCCACTTCTGCGGGACCGGGACTGAGCCGATACCTGCACAGGCATGATGAACGACACAACCAGCAAACAGACCAGTACAACCTTTAGAATTGCTTTGCGTTCCATAATGTGTGCCTCCAAAAAAACATAGTTTGAACTTCCCCCATTATTTTGAAACTATATAAAAAAATTTCTCCTTTCCCATTGTTGTTACAGAAATATCCCATACAAGGCGGCCGATTTTATCCGAGTTCGTTCTCGGCATGTTTGACAATACGATCGACCTCCCGAGATAAAGCGTCATCAAGCGGCTGCGGAGTATGTGTTGTCAGAATGCTGTTAACATGCTCAGTAAGCCGCTCTGCAAAAGAGCTGCATCCCTGGCTCTGCCAACCGTCAAAGCTATCCCTTGTCCATAGTTGGCTTGGTAACCAAAGTTCCCGACGAAAGTGTTCAACTGTATGCGGCTCCGCCAGGAAATTGCCGGCCGGCCCCACCAATTTAACAATGTCGGTAGCCAGTGTCTCAGCATTTACCTCGAAACCGCGTGCGATTCGCTTGATGTAATTCATAAGCTCGTTGTCGAAAGCCAGCCACAGCAGACTGCCGGCATGGTCGGTTCCGCATATACCGCAGTGACCAAAAGTATCCGCCCCGGCCAGAACACCCAGAAGCATTGAGTTTGCTTTTTCGATACCTGCCTGAGCATCAGGAACTTTAGCATCAGTAAGGCCAACATTGATATAGACTGGAAAGCCATAGAAATGTGCTATCTGAGTCATTGCTAAAGCCATCAGTCCCTGCTCCGGCGAGCCGAATGAACAGATACTTGTACGCGGATCCATAATATGCGGGATACCGCCGTAGGTTATGGCCGTACCCGGTGCAAGTAATTGTGTTACTACAATACCTGCCAATATCTCGGCATTTTCCTGCGCTAATGCCCCGGCCAGTGTCACTGGAGCTGTAGCAGACGCCATCGCCATCGGACCGATACTGACAGGCTGGCCCGCCTGCGCGAACTCCCTGACTATATCAAGGCCGTCCCGGGGCAATTGAAGCGGGCTGATGGGTTCGAGAAAGGCTTCGACCATGGGTTTTTCCCGCAAAGCAGCATCCCCGCCTGCGATTGTGCGGTATATTTCCAGAATGTAACGGGCTGTAGCGCCATTGCGAACCCAGCAACGGGTTGGCTTTGTAGTTCCCTTGACCAGTTCGCCGGTGAGAAAGACATCTCGATATTTCTCGGAGACCTCTTCGGGCTGCGCCATAACGCCAACGATATTGATGTTCTCCATGGCATCTCCAAGATGTATCGCGTCTCTGGCATCCCGGATTGTTGCAGGTCGTCTCCGGCCGGTCTCTGTATCTATCCAGCCGAATTGCCCCGGACTTGACATTAGAATTTGATCACCATATCCGAATCTGACGGGCCGGGTACTGTCCCGGCCATATAACAAGAATTTTTTACCGGCCTTTGAGATGCTGTCCATAACCAGCTTCTCCGGAAGGTGCGCTATCCTGTCATCCCGGGTTATCTTCGCACCGGCCTCGCCAAGAAGCTGCAATATCTCCTCGTGATGCACCATGACACCGGTATCCCGAAGGATTGCTATGCTTGCATCGTGTATGTCCTGAATCTCACGCTCGGACAGACAATTAACTTGTATTTTTGCCATTGTTGATTAATCCGATATAAAGGTCGGCAAAGCTGAAGGCATCAAAGGTTGACATTTAATAGCTTTTGAATACCGTAGTTCCTTTGGATAAACATATCGGCTGCGGGCAATTCCTTACGGGGAATAACCACCACTGGATTATCCATCTCAAACTCGATTACATCATACCGGGATTCGGGATTCAGTTTCTGAGCTGCCAGTATATCTGCGACCGAACGTATGGTCATACCATTATACTTTTTAACAACAATTTGACCCAGGTTACTGTAGCCAAGGTTGATATTCGCCGGAAGGACGTAACTTAGTATCACTATGTCACTGCGTTCAGGCGTAGGTTTGAAGGAAAGGTAGCGATAATTATGATACAATTGCGGCGAGACCTTGCCGGCCCAGTCTTCACCCCATTCAGCCAAATACTCACGGGTAAGCTGTTGCAGAACAAATCCGCCTGTGATGATGTATTCCGGCTGTTTATCATATTCGTGATACGGTACGAGCATTTCTGAGGCTTTGAAATTCTTAACCTCAGACCGGATCTGAATTTCCTTGCCGTCACGCCAGAGTTCGAATAAAACCTTTTCGCCGACAGTTTTACTTGTAATCAGATGATGGAAATCCAGCAATTCGTATTTCGAGTGAATGAATTGGCCGTAAGAATTAAGTGCATTCCCATTAATCGCCAGGATGACGTCAGCTTGTTTGAGCACATCGCTGCCGGTCCCAAGATTATAGACGTCGGTTACGTACGTGCCGGCCTTGAGAGAAGCCGGCATTTTAAGAAATGACCGCATAGACGGATCAAGAAGTGCCGAAGTCGTAAAGCCAACCGACCCAAAGCCCTCATAATCACCCCTGGCAACGGCTGCTAAAAACCTGTTGATTGTCTCGGCCGGGACCAGACTTGATTCTTTTCTATCATTGGACCAGAACGCTATCCCGATTGGTTCTGAGTCAACACAGTAAACTTGTCCTGCTCCCGTACGATGGGATGTGTTGGCGGCGAGATAATGGAGGCGATTTTCGTATGAAGTGTTTGTTTTTCGAACTATTGCGCGGTCAAGATAACCGCGTCCGTTATGTAAACGATTATCCGATGACAGCCAGTAGAAATCCACTTCAGCTCCTTTTCGGTAGTCCTCGGTAAATACAAGAGGCTTCAAAGGCTCGCTCAATGCATTAGGATCAAGCTCAATTAGACAGAGATTGCTTTCATAATCGACAACTTTGATCTTAGCGCCGACAAATTCGTTCTGGCCATATCTAAGAGCTTTTATAAAGGCTAAATTTGCAACGCCCCAGGCCGTTGTCAGCACCTCATATTCACCGACAGCACAGCCACATGCCCAGTTTTTCGTAAGCTTTTTATGCCTCCATGGCTGATCCTGCTCGTAACCGTAAAAGGATGTTTCCAGGTAAACAATAGATTGTTTCATTGTTTCAGTAACATCGCTTTGGCGACGTTCGGCCATTGTTGGCTGTGAACACAGTGCGATAACAGCACCGAAAATGGTAGATATGAAAACTATGTGTTTTTTCATAACTTCTCCTCTAAGCGGGTTTCGGCAGGTACCTGGTATTTGTTAAGTATGAGTTGGTGCCTTAGCCGGGCTTTTTTGGCATCGATGGGTAATGTACGATTGTCGCCCAGAAATTTTATCGAGTAGAAATCATCGACGTTCTGCCCAAAGGCTTTGTAAACATCATCAAGGCTCCAAATGCTGATTCCATTGATGCTCTCAACCGGCTGGCTTCTAAAACCAGCGGCATAAGAGTTGACCTCATCAGGCATTATTTCCGCAAGGACTATGTACTCTTTGCGCTGACGGTCGGTATTGAGCTGCATCGAGTTCCTAAAAAGGTATCGCAGATAGTGGGGTATATTTGCCCGCCAGTCACGGCCCCAGCTTTCGAGGTAGTTTCGTGATAACGGAATAAACGTAAGCCCCGCAAAACACACATACCGTGGAGAACGATCATACTGGCGCGCCTGTTCGAGAATCGGCCTGTTCAGCGCCACCGTTGCAGTCTTTTTCATTAGTTTACCATCGCGATAGAAAGTAAGCTCTGCGGTTTGGCCGATATGTTTGGTCTCGATTACCTCAGACATATGTAGTCTCAGGCCATATATTTGAACTAATCCGTCATTGTCAATGTTATAATCATCGATTCGTGTTATTACATCATCCGCCTGAAGTAACGATTCGACCGAACTGTGCATCATCGTATCGACTACTATGATACCATCCTCATGTGACGGGACCTGAAGGTAATCCTTGTAGCTGGCACTATGGAGACCCGGGTACATCATGACACCTAATGACCCGAAAGCATCGTATTTACCGTCCTCTATATCAACGAGAAAGTGCCTGATAACAGTTGTGGGAATCATATAGCCTATATTATCTGCCATTTGCAAGCCCTGGAAAGCCACACCAACAACTTTACCGTTTTGTATAACCGGGCCGCCGCTGTTGCCGGGATTAATAGATGCGTCCGTTTGTATAACCAGGTGCCCATCGGCTCCACTGTGAACATATGTATCCGTCTCGATTCGCGAGACCACTCCTTCCGTAACGGAAATGCGGCTACCTCCCATCGGGAAACCGTATGTTGATACCGTGCTGTTTACCTTCGGAATTCCTGCCAGCTCTAAAGCAACAGTATCATCGAAAAAACTCTTATCGTCGGGAGTTAATGTTGCAAGGTCGCAATCGTGACCGACAAAGGCAACCTTGGCCGGATAGCGTTTAGCGACATTCTGCTTTTTTAATTCGATGTATTTAAAGTTGCTGACGTTGTGGGCATTGGTAAGGATTCTATTTCCTGCTATGATAAATCCTGAACCGATGCTTTGATTCATCGCCTTCTGTTTCCAGGGAGTAACGTAGTCGAAATCCTGATGGACGCTTCGGATTAAAACCACTGACTTGTCAAACTCCTGCTGTTCGTTGCCTTGAGATGCATTCACATTACCGGAAAACACCGATACCGCAACCGCCATAACCATTGTACACTTTTGGAAATACATAACCTCGGACTCCGAAAAATACTTTAATTGCCTCTCTGGCCTTGATTCTATTGTAAAAAAACTTTCAACTATATTAAGCTTTTGAACAAAAAATTGAAAGAATATTTCATAGGTAATCCTCAGATAAGTGCCGAAGACGCAATAAAATATCCAACTGAGGTTTCCCAAACACCTCAAACAAGCAAAAAATCCGTTCATAAAGAAATAATTTGCCCTTTTACAGTTTGATAATAGTGTATAATAACATAGATTTGGGACTTTTTTGGGTACCCACTTTCAAAAAACTAAAGAACATATTTAGGAGGGTATAATCATGGATGCGGAATATTACTCTACCAATATATTTAAACCTATTCAGGCAATTTCAAAATATTTTGTAAGGTACATTGGAATTGTCTTATTAACAGCAATAATATTCCCTGGTTTAGCTAATAATGCTAAAGCAACATCCATGCTATCAGACTTCTCTCGTGCCTCTACCTATATTGATAGCCAGTGGTATTATTTTTTAGATCATGGGCAATATCAATATCTCGATAGAGGACAGTATCATTTGATTGGAGAATTGAATTATTTTCTGGGGCATCAGTTTTATCCCAGGTTGTATGAAAAAGATTTGGACCAAAAAATTAGATTCACAAACATATTAAACAAAGGCTGGTTTATGTTTTTGGATGAGCAATTTCCAGTCAATGAGCATCCCTTAAAAAACAACTATTACTTTAATGCTCAGGATTCTATCGACAGACAACATTATCATTTCTCAGATAAGGGACAGTATAATTATCTTGAAAAAAGGCAATATGATTTGTTGGGTGGATTGAATTATTCATATAGATACCCCTTTTATAGAAGACAATTAGGGGAAGGAATTGAAACGATAGATGTGGTTACTAATCCGGAACCTTCAACGATTGGTATTTTTGGCCTTGGAGCCGTATGGCTTATAGTATTAAGAAAAAAGAGAAGGGCCTTAGTAGCAGCCTAAATTAAAATGTTTTTCAGTAATCCTTAAACCTTCTCATCCACCCAGGCCAGTCACCCGGCACAACACCCCCGGCCTTTGTCCATGGATTACTATTGCCAAAGCTGCGGTGCCAATTTAATGTCCAAAGTTCCTTCAAACCCACCTTACGGGTTGACCAGTCCATAAAGACTATATTTACCTCACCGTTGTGCCGATTCGTGGTTACACGTCTCATTCCGCCCCCGAACGCCCAGAGGAATTCTCCATCCTGGTCCGGTGGCGGGTCTAACGGCTCCGGCCGGACCAGCATAAATCCGTTGTCCATTAATACAGGAATCATACTCGCATTCTTTTGACCGGTCCGGCGCCATTTGTTCTGAACATCATGCGCCCCATTAACAAGGTCACTATCATTGACCCACCAGTTAATCCCGTAGCTGCCGATTTTGAATATCGGGTCTCTGAGATAGGTAAAATCACTGGGATTGGTTTTATTAACGTCCCAGGCGACCCACGGCATTGCGCCGCCCTCATCGACCGTGCGTTTGGCCTTGGGACAAAGGCGAATAGCCGGTTCGTTGTAATAGGGAATAAGCGTATATATCCATGAGTATTGGCCGGTTGCCCAATCTTCGTCGATACCCGGCATGAACCTGCCGTCATAGTCGGATGTGTACATCGCAAAACAAACAGACCATTGGTGCAGATGGCTCTTGCAGATTATCTCCTTGACCTGGTCCCGGGCCCGTTGAAGGGCCGGCATTAATATCGCCATCAGCAATGCAATAATTGCAATTACCACCAGAAGCTCTATCAACGTAAAGCCGTTTCGTTTTCGCATGGCTTTTGCCTTTACCTTCAGAAAAAGATTCAGTTTTATCTTATGCCTGCCGACCATGATTATAGCATATCCTAATCCCCTAATGCAACTCTATCACCCCGTAAAACCTAATTCCATACAAACAGCCATTTGCCGTAAAATGCATCGCTCTTGATTAAAATACTAATTTGACTTTTACACCCGCAAGTATTAAGCTATAATCGTCCTATGTGTTATGCCATATATTTTTGTGAGGTGTAATCATGCCAAAAAAAGGTTTTACACTAATCGAACTGCTTGTAGTTATCGCAGTCATTGCCCTGCTGATGGGCATCCTTATGCCGGCCCTCAATATAGCACGAGACCAGGGCCGCAAAGCATCCTGCATGAGCAATATGCGCCAGGTAGGAATAGCCCTGGCAATGTATCAAAATGAATACGAGAAAACTCCCCCGAAAACACACGCTGTTTACGACTACGCCAGCCCTGCCGCTCCGGACAATGTCTTAAAACTGTTGCGGCCATTTATTTACGCCAAGGAGCCGGAAGACACAACCCCTGTATATGCCTGTCCGTCCCTGAGACCAAATCCAAACCCGGCCTATGCTCCTTCCCGCGTCAGCAGCACCGGATACCTGGTAAACTCTGTAGTCATGGGCCGACGGGTAGCGGCGATTCCCAATCCCGGCAGAATCATCGCTATACAGGAAGGATGGTCCCTGTCCAATCATCTCTGGGTCCAACCTGAACCGAATAACCGTTCCATCGCCGCTCTGGAGGGGCGGGAGTACACCCAGTATCAGGAATGGCACATGTTTGCCAGTCAAAGCGACCACTCGTCATGGTTTACCAAAGAACGCCGCGAACAAACTTCAAATGTCCATAACAAAGGCGGCAACTTCATCTTTTCCGACGGC
>VRUK01000140.1 GCA_019456195.1 Planctomycetota bacterium
TATCCTTGAGCAATTCGGCTCTGAATTGCTAATAAAATTGGCGGGTAAATGCGACAGTATGGATGAACTGGCTGACCTGCTCGAATCAGCAATCAAGCCGGAACCTCCTTCGCATCTTCGAGATGGCGGTGTGATAAAGACCGGCTTTTCCGAAGAGCTTGACCGTCTGCGCTCGATCTCGAAGGACGGACGAAGCTGGCTCCAGGATTACCAGAAGCAGCAGGCCGAGAGGACCGGCATTGCGAATCTTAAAATTGGATTTAACAAGGTCTTCGGCTACTACATCGAGGTAAGCCGCTCCGCAGCAGATAAGGTCCCCGTCGATTACGTCCGCAAGCAGACAATCAAAAACGCCGAGCGTTATATCACCGAGAAGCTCAAGGAGTTCGAGACCCAGGCCCTCAGCGCCGATGATAAGGCGCTCGAATTAGAGCAGCAGCTTTTTGAGCAGCTTCGCCGTCAATCCGCCCAGTACGTTAGCCGGTTGCAGCAGCTTGCCGATACTATCGCCCAGTGCGATTGTCTTGCCGGTCTTGCATATTTAGCTCGCCGGCGAAACTATGTCCGCCCGAAACTAACCGCAGGCCGTGAGTTTATTATCAACGAAGGAAAGCATCCCGTCCTCAGCGAAATGCTCGGCCCGCAGTTTGTTCCGAACGATATAGCCCTTACCGGCGCAGCAGGCGATATCCTCATCATCACAGGCCCTAATATGAGCGGTAAAAGCACATACATCAGGCAGGTGGCGCTGCTGGTCCTGATGGCACAGATCGGCTCATTCATCCCGGCCAAGAACGCCGAAATTGGTCTGGTCGATAGAATCTTTACTCGCGTAGGTGCTTCGGATGAATTGGTTCGAGGCCAGTCAACCTTTATGGTCGAGATGAACGAAACGGCAAATATCATTAACAACGCCACCGATAAGTCCCTCGTAATTCTCGACGAGGTCGGACGCGGCACAAGCACTTACGATGGTCTGTCCCTCGCATGGGCGATTACCGAACATATAGCCGGCAAAATAAAATGCCGGACACTTTTTGCCACGCACTATCACGAACTGACGGAATTAGCCGAGCTTTTCGGAAACGTCAAGAACTGCAACGTAGCCGTCCGCGAATGGATGGACGAAGTGGTATTTTTACATAAGATTCTCCCCGGCGGAACCGACAAGAGCTACGGCATACACGTTGCCAAGTTGGCCGGCTTGCCGAAAACCATCCTCGAAAGGTCTAAGGAAATCCTTGAAGAGCTCGAAAGCACATTCCAGAAAGAAGCTACGGGCGAACATCTCTCAAAGCACAAAACAAAAGAACCGGACAAAGATTCCCTTTTTGTCCAGAAACATAAGAGCGTTTTAGAGAAACTGGGCTCAACAGACGTGAACAATTTGACCCCCATAGAAGCAATCAATCTGCTGAACCGAATAAAGAACGAAATCAACGGGAAATAGTAAACGCATTAAAAAATATTCTTGTAAAAAAGTGCTGTTGCCTGCTTAATATACATTGTTGAGAACGCGGCAAAATATTTACTTTACCTTATCACGAAAGGGGCAAGTACTATGAAACGTACACTAAAATCGAAACTATTCGTTTTATGTGGCCTTCTGTTATTGCTGTCCGGCTGCACCGAGGTCGCTATCACCGGCAGAAAACAGTTCAATCTCGTCCCCGATTCGACGATGAACTCGATGGGTTTCCAGTCCTACAGCGAATTTCTTACCAAAAGCAAGCTCAGTAAGGATTTCAGCAAAACCCGGATGGTCAAGCGCGTAGGAAGCAGAATTCAAAAGGCGGTCGAACAGTACTGCGCCCAAAACAACCTTTCAGACAGTTTGCGGGGATACCAGTGGGAGGTTAATCTGATTGAAGATGATTCCTTAAACGCCTGGGCCATGCCGGGTGGAAAGATGGTCGTTTATACCGGCCTGCTCAAAGTAACCCAATCAGAAGCCGGCCTCGCAACCGTTATGGGCCATGAAATCGCACACGTCTTCGCCAAGCACGGAGCCGAAAGAATGACTCAGGGCCTTATCGTGGAAATGGGAGGCGTAGCCTTGTCAAAGGCCATCGCAAACAGGCCGGATAAAACAAAAAATATCTTCATGAAGTCCTACGGCGCAGGCACACAGGTTGGCCTGTTGCTTCCGTACAGCAGAGTCCACGAGTCCGAGGCCGACCATCTGGGTCTGATTTTTATGGCGATGGCAGGCTATAACCCTAACGAGGCCGTCAATTTCTGGCAGAGAATGTCCGTTGCAAAACAGGGCTCCCAGACGATTGAAATATTAAGCACACACCCAGCCGACTCAACCAGAATCAGAAACATACAAAACCTGATTCCAAAAGCAATGCAGTATTACCGACAATAGTGAAATTGAATAATCGCTCAAAACTTTTCCCAGTGATTAACTTGTTCGGTTGCGATATTGACTATTTGGGGTGATGGGTATTATTATATTCTTCAAGCTTTACGAGGTATGTTTTTGAACTGCGGCTGAACCGGCTAAGGCGCCGGTCGAAAAACAAATTTGCAGATTATATCCGCCGCACGGGCCGTCAACATCAAGCACTTCACCTGCGAAAAACAAGCCAGGGCAAATCTTCGATTCCATAGTTTTAGGCTCAATTTCTTTCAGGCTCACGCCCCCGCGGGTTACCGTAGCCTCGGCAATCTCTCTGGTGCGCACGATTGAAAGAGGCAGGGCTTTGACGTCCGCGATGAGCCTTTTTCGAGCATCTTTTGTAAGCTGGCCTGCTGCAAGTTCGTCATCACAGCCCGCCCGTTTGCACAGAAAGATTCCAATGCGCTTCGGCACAAATTCAGCAAGTATATTAACGATTTTCTTTTTGGGATTGTTATTTAGAAGCTCGGTCATTTCTTTATCGAAAGCGGATTGTTCGGCATCCGCCGCAAAGTCCAGAGTAATTTCGATTGGTGTTTTTTCGGCGGGAAGATAATCTGTGAGGTGCCGGCTCATATCGAGCACCCCTGGGCCGCCGATACCGTCATCAGTGAAAATAAGCGCCCCGGCGGTGGCAATCTTTTTGTTATTTATGCGGGCCGAGATTCTGACATTTTCAACCGGCGTACCTGCAAGCTGCCCCGGCCAATCTTCAAGGCTCACCAGCGGAACAAGAGAGGCTTTGGTTTGGCTTATCTTATGACCAAAGCTTCGGGCAAAGCGGTAGCCGTCACCCGTGCACCCTGTTTTGGGCCATGAAAGGCCGCCTGTTGCGATGATAACTTTTTCGGCTCGCACCGGTCCTTTGGGGGTGTGAATCAAAAACGTATCTGCCTGTTTTGTTATCTTACCTGCTCGCTTGTCATAGAGAAAATTAACGCCGAGTCTCTTGGCTCGGTTTAAGAGCGCATCTCTTACATCACCTGCACGGTCTGAAGCGGGAAAAACGCACCCGTCTTGCTCTGTCCTGGTTTGAAGCCCGGCAGAGGCGAAGAATTTCAGCACATCCTGCGGTGAAAACTTATAAAAGCAGTAGCTCAGGAACCTGCCCTGTGCAGCACCGAACGTTCGGACAAGCTCAGCAGGGCTGGCGTTATGTGTAAGGTTGCAGCGTCCGGCCCCTGTGAGCATCAATTTGCGACCGGGCGTTGTATTGCTCTCGATTATGTTTACATGAGCACCCCCCTGGGCCGCAAAAATCGCCGCCGTCAGCCCCGCCGGACCTGCTCCGATTATACATATTTCTGTTTTCATAGGCATACATTACAAACACAGTTTTGGCCCATCAATCTAATCGGTTAAAACGACAGTGTCAAACGTATCTCGCTGTGAAGCTCATAATTCGGCAATTCGACATTCACATTGCAGCTTTCAACTCTTGTAATTAGCGGTTTTGTCTTTATAATAAGAGCCTATCCGGATAACCGGGTCGTTATGAGGCCGAGCGAAAAGTCCGAGGCCAAGGCGGCAGGCCAAAAAGGATCGGAGGCGTTGTTTACTCAACGTCGAGAACGTTTTTGGCCGACAACGCAGGCATCGGACTTTGCAGCCGGACGCAATAGAGTTGGTTATTTGGATAGGCTCTAAGCCCAATTAATAATTTTGGAGACTAAATATGGCAAAGATTACCAAACTTGATGAAATTGTATCGCTGTGTAAGCGAAGAGGTTTTATATTCCAATCCAGTGAAATCTATGGCGGCCTTGCAAGCTGCTACGACTACGGCCCGCTTGGCGTCGAATTAAAGAACAACGTAAAAAAGGCATGGTGGAAAAGCGTCGTGCAGATGCGCGACGACGTTGTCGGCCTCGACTGCAGTATCCTTATGCACCCGATGATCTGGAAAGCATCCGGCCATGCCGACAAGTTCGCCGACCTGATAGCCGAGTGTAAAAAGTGCAACACCCGCACTCGCGTTGACCACCTCAAGGAAAAAGCTGCCGCCCAGGACGATGAGCACACCGAGCATATTGCAATCGACGAGGCCTTGGCAAAGACACAGGACTTGTCTAATAAGCTTTGCCCGAATTGTGGCGTGACGGGCCAGTTTACCGAGCCGATGCCCTTTAAGCTAATGTTCGAGACCCAGATGGGCGCCAACGTTGACGATTCGATGACCATGCACCTTCGCCCGGAGACCGCTCAGGGAATCTTCGCCAATTTCAGAAACGTGCTCGATACCACCCGGGTAAAAATACCATTCGGAATCGCCCAGATTGGCAAGAGCTTCCGCAATGAGGTAACGACCAAGGCATTTATCTTCCGAACGCGCGAATTCGAGCAGGCCGAGCTTGAGTTTTTCTGTGAGCCGGGCACCGACGAGCAGTGGTTCGACCACTGGAAGCAGGCGCGGTTCGACTGGTATCTTGAGTTGGGTATAAAAAAAGAGAATCTGCACTTCCGCGTGCACGATGCCGATGAGCTTGCCCATTACGCCAAGGGCTGTGTCGATGTAGAATACAAATTCCCGTTCGGCAGCGGCGACTGGCAGGAGCTTGAAGGAATCGCCAACCGCACCGACTACGACCTCCGCCAGCATCAGCGCGGCATGAGGACCCTTAATAAATGGTATGAAAACGATAGGGATCTTACGAATATCGAACTGGTCGATGAGGCCGAGGATTACCATAAAGGCCCGCTGTCTTATTTCGATGTCGAGGATAAAAAGCGGTACATCCCTTACGTTATCGAGCCCAGCGCCGGCATCGACCGTAGTGCCCTTGCTTTTCTGGTCGACGCTTATGACGAAGAAGAAGTTCGCGGCGATACAAGAAACGTTTTAAGATTTCACCCGGCCCTTGCACCCATAAAAGCCGCTATCTTCCCGCTGGTCAAAAAAGATGGTATGCCGGAAATAGCGACGAATATCTACAACGACCTTAAAAAATATTTCAACTGCTTTTACGACCAAAAGGGCGCAGTCGGCAGGCGCTACCGAAGACAGGATGAGGCCGGAACCCCGTTCTGCCTCACCGTTGACGGCCAGACAAAAGAAGACAACACCGTCACCGTCAGAGAACGTGACTCAATGGAGCAGACAAGAATCTCCGCCGACAAACTGCTCGGCTATCTAAGGGAGAAACTGGATTTATGAAAAATTCTTTTACCCGAATCAGCGATTTAGGAAATGAAGAAGGCAAAGAGGTTACCTTAGCCGGCTGGCTCTACAAGGGCCGTTCGAGCGGCAAGGTTCAATTTTTAGTCATTCGGGACGGCACAGGCTTATGCCAGTGTATCGTTGAAAAAAGCAAAGTTCCCGAAGAGCTTTTCAGCCAGTTAAAACACCTCGGCCAGGAATCGTCACTGTCTGTGACAGGAACAGTCCGGGCCGACGAAAGAAGCGTCGGAGGTTACGAATTAGCGGTAACCGACGCCAAAATTATCTCGCCCGCCGATGGCTATCCTATCACACCCAAATCACACGGCATCGATTTTCTCCTGAGACACCGCCACCTGCACTTTCGCTCGCAGCGCCAGTGGTGTATCGGTAAAATTCGCCACACGGTCATCGACGCCATCCGAAGATTTTTCAACGACAACGGTTTTACCCTCATCGACACCCCCATCCTCACCGCAACAGCAGGTGAGGAGCAGCAAACACTTTTTGAAGTCGATTATTTCGGCTCACCTTTATTTCTGAGCCAGACCGGCCAGTTACATCTCGAATCGGCCGCGATGAGCTTCGGCAAGGTCTATTGCTTTGGCCCGACCTTCAGGGCGGAAAAGAGCAAGACACGAAGACATCTTACCGAGTTCTGGATGGTAGAGCCGGAGGTCGCATTCATCGACCTTGACGGCCTGCTCGAATTGGCTGAAAATTTCGTCTCCTTCATCGTCGCGCAAGTCCTGAAAAATAACAAAAGTGAGCTTGAAGCCATGGAGGCCGACATTACCTCACTTGAAAAAATCAAACCGCCTTTTTACAGATTAACTTACACCGAATCCGTTGACACCCTGACAAGTCAGAAGGCGCGGGACTTTCTCGCCGCACAATTAGAAGAATTCCAAAACCAAAAGCAGCAATACGAGGCTAAAATCGCCGAGCTTGAAACTCAGCAGGCTGGCCAGATAAAGCAGTGGCAGAAAGATAAAATCGCCGCTGAGCTTATTGAATTGCGCACCGTCCTTACCGAGACAAATACGAAAATCGAAAACAATCCAAAGCACGCCGCCCTGGCCGCTGATTTTAGATGGGGCAAAGACCTTGGCGGCTCCGATGAAACAATCATTTCACAGATGCACGATAAACCCATATTCGTGACCCATTATCCGAAAAAGGCCAAGGCCTTTTATATGAAAGCCGACACAGCAAACGAAAAGGTGGTCTTGAATTTCGATCTACTCGCCCCAGCCGGCTTTGGCGAAATCATCGGCGGTTCGATGAGAGAAGACGACCACGACCTCCTTGTTGCACGAATCAACGAACAGGGCCTGAACGTTAAAGATTACGATTGGTACCTGGATTTGCGAAAATACGGCTCTGTCCCCCACGGCGGCTTCGGCCTCGGCGTCGAAAGAACTATCGCATGGCTCACCGCCCAAAAGCACATCCGCCAGTGCATCCCATTCCCAAGAATGATGGACAAAGTTTATATCTAACTCAGTATAATATGAGCCATAAAAACATTGGCACAATCGCCGATTTTCTTATATAGTATTATCTAAATCCGAATGATTGTTTTATGTTCTCCCCCTAAGCGGGAGCAGTTTGAATATTTTTTATCAGGAGGTTAATTATGAGAAAGTCAATTTTTGCTTCGATAACTCCAACGCTGTCCGTACTGGTAATGATGACAGTTGCCTTTGCTTCTCTGGCAGCCGCATCCGGTTCCGGTTCTCCCCTGGGCAGTGAGCGTGCCAGGGCTGCTAAATCGGACAATGATGGCAAACTCCGCATCATTGCCTTCGGTGCCCACCCGGACGACTGCGAGATTAGGGCCGGAGGCGTAGCCGCTATGTGGGCCGCTCAGGGCCATCACGTAAAATTCGTCTCCACCACCAACGGTGACATTGGTCATTGGAAAGAAGCCGGCGGACCCTTGGCCAAACGCCGGACCAGGGAAGTACAAGAAGCCGCTAAGATTCTAAACATCGCCACCGAAGTACTGGATAATCACGATGGCGAGATTATGCCGACCCTTGAAAACCGAAAGCATTTTGTAAGGCTCATCCGCGAATGGAAGGCCGATATCGTGCTGGGCCCTCGTACCAATGATTACCATCCTGACCACCGTTACACCGGAGTACTCGTCCAGGATGCAGCCTATATGGTAATCGTCCCCTTCATCTGCCCGGATGTCCCGCACCTGAAAACTAATCCTGTTTTCCTCTACTTCTCCGACCGCTTCCAGAAACCCAATCCCTTTGAGCCGAGCCTGGTCGTTTCTATTGACGACGTCATCGAGAAGAAGCTCGATGCAATGGTCGCTCTCGAATCGCAGTTTGTAGAAGGTGGCGTTTCCGGCAACGAGTCAATGGTCCCTAAAAACGCAAGGGAGCGTGCCGCCGCTCACAAAAGGGTCCGCGCGAGTTTCCGCCGCCGCTTTGAATCTACCGCCAATAAGTACCGCGACAAGCTGATAGAAATGTACGGCGAAAAGAAGGGCAAAAAAGTACGCTATGCCGAGGCCTTTGAGGTTTGCGAATACGGCCGCCGGCCATCCGCACCTGAACTCAAAACAAAGCTCTTCCCATTCTTCGAAAAATAAAACTCAGAACACCGCAAGACAAGTAGGGGCGGTTCGTGAACCGCCCTTTGTTTTTTTGTTCCATAGGCTTCTTCGAGAACCGCCCTCACGAATAATAATAATCTATCGAAACGTAGAGGCAACCCCATGTGGTTGCCCTGATGTCTGGATGCGCTGCAAACAATACGAATTGTCATTGCGACCGAGTGAAGCGACTGTGGCAATCTTCAATCCCAATAATAAATAATCAATCGAAAAATGGTTGCCCGGATTTGCCTTTTTCTTTCTAATTAACAAATTAACCAATTCTATAATCCACTAAATTTCTACCTGCAGTTCGCACCACGTTGGCTCAGATCTTCACCACTTCTCTCGTAGGCGTTAATATCTTGCCCATACGACGAATTCTGAGTTTCCAGAGCAAGTTAATGTAGTTCTGCGAAAACCTGGTTTCGTTGTGTCTCAGTCGTTCCACATTCCACAACCGTGCCGTCTTGTCGCGACTGGTGGTAACTAGCCGCTTGCCGTCTGGTGAAAAGGTTACCGCATAGACCTGGATGCGGTGTGCGTCGATCGTATTTATGAGCTTGCCCGTCTTGGCGTCCCATAGCTTGACCGATTTCTCGGAGCTGCCGCTGGCCAATACTTTGTCATCGTGAGAAAACGCTACTGCATTCACTTTGCCGTTGTGCGCCTTCCACGTACGAACCGCTTTGTTAGTACTCGCGTCGTAGATGGAGATCGCTCCGTTGCCGCCAACTGCAATCGTTTTGCTGTCCGATGAGAATGCCAACGCGAATCCGCCGGTGGACAGTTCAGGTTGCGACTCGTGCTTCATTTGCCCGGGTGTGTTGGAGACAATGATCCGCCCTGGTTTGACGCCATTTGCTGAATCCGCGCTTGCACTGGCCCATTTTGTTCCGTCCGCAGAAAACGCGACCGCCATCACCCACATCTCGTGTCCGCGTAATGTTGTTACTAATTGTGCTCGCTGCGAACCTTGCGGATGAATTTGCCAGAGACAAGCATTTGTGTCGCGGCTGGCAGAAATCAGGTAATGGCCGTCCGGGGAAAAGGCCACCGCATTGACCCAGTTCTCATGACCGGTAAGCGTATCGAGTTGCTCACCGCTCGCCGCGTCCCACAAACCGATCGTACCGTCGTAGCTTGCCGTTGCCACTGTGCGACCATCAGGCGAATAGGCGACTCCGCGGACATGGCTCGTGTGAACATTTTTTTGCCAGACCGATTTGCCGGTCGATAAGTCCCACAGTTTCAACTGACCCGATCCCCGTCCCGTGCCGCCTGTCGACAACAGCTTTCCATCCGGTGAAAACGCCGCCGACGTTACAGTGGCGACATGTCCGCTCAACGTCGCAAGGTGCTTGGGCTGCTGCGCGACATCGCGCCGTTGCAACTGTTGCTTGGGCCGCTGAGCGACATCGCGCCGTTGCGACTTCGGCAAGTCGGGGCGGTCCGTCTTCGGGAGCGCAACGGTTGTGTGGACCAAGTCGAGTATGACCGGTCCGGCCTTGTCGCCGGCGTCCCCGCACGCAGCGCGCTTCAGGTCGGCCGAGAAATATATAAAATTTACTTTGTTGGGAAACTCCGTGGTCAATAGCCTCCTGGATTGACCCGTTGCGACGTCGACCACTTCAAACCAACCGAGACTGGTGCGGCCGACGGTCTTGCCGTCCGTGGAGAGGAATGATCTGCCAAACGAGCGGTCTTTGTGCCATTTGATCTCGTGCTTCACTTCACCGGTCAGCCGATCGCGAAGCGACAGGCCCCTTGATGTGAACAGTGCCACGGTCTTGTCACCGTCCAGCAGCGCGAGCTTTTCTGGAGTGCTCGTGCGTCCCAAATCAACCGGTTCCAACATGTCGCCGGTTTCTGCGTTCCACGATTGCAGCGCATGTTCGATGCGAAACCGCGTCCGGCCCCGATCGTCTTTGCGCACATCGGCAATTTTGTAGAGCACGCCGACCATGCCGCGGCCATCTGCCGTCAGCGCGGCGGTATACATGTCACTGTCGGCCTTCGACCATCGCTTTTTGCCCGAGCCGAGGTCCCAAAGAATCAGCTCGCCACCGGTCGTCACGCTTCCACCACCAGCGATGGAAATCACGTGCGAGCTAATGGTCACGAGCGTCCGACCGTCGCTGCTGAGTGTCAACCGCGGCCATCGCAAGTTGGTCGATCGAGCCTCGGCATCGATCTTCAACGTATGACGCAGCCGCCCAGCGGGCATCTGCCAGACTTTGATCGTGCCATCACCGCGGCTGGCGCTGACCAGTGTGCGTCCGTCCTGCGAGAACGCGACCCACCTAACCGAATCACCATGCTGGCTGAGCGACCTGAGCAACTTACCGCTGCGAGCGTTCCACAGCAAGACGTCGCCGCCCAGTTGGGATATACGGTTGCCGGACGAAACGCGGGCGACACCTGTTCCACCAGCAATCGTTTTGCCGTCAGGTGAAAAGGCGTACACCCCAAAGCTGGCGGAGCTTTTGGGTCTTCCGAGTCGAGTTCTCGTTCGGATCAGTGTTTGGTTTCCGACTGCATTCGAATGGGTTGTGATGCAGAGCATGAGCAGGGGCAAGCCGATACGTTTGAGCAGATCCATGATAATCCTCCCAATTCAGCGTTTACCAATGGTGGTTGTTTCACTTTGGTAATCCTCAATGTTCATATTGAATTACGATAACTTGTCATAATTCTACAACTTGGGATTTCCAATATAATTTTGTATATTTTGCTCCATCGGCTAAGTCTATGCAAACACATTATCTACATAGCTTTCGACAGATGCTGCTGTGGAGAAACTATAGACAGGATATTTCTTCCTTCTTCCAAACCACTCACTACCCAAAACTACATTTCGCATCAACTCATCCACGCATACGCCCTTTTACTCATTCTCTCATCCAAACCTCAAAATAATCGAGAATTTTTCAGTCAAAAACGCTCACTCTTAAAAACAAAAATAAAATATTTCCATAATTTTTATCTCCTTATCCTGCATCGAGTTACAAGATTTCAGCCCCGAAATATGACTAAATTTTCGGGTCAAAACTGCACACTCGTCTAATTATAGAGGGAGGCTTTTTTTTACCCTCGAGTGCTGCTAACTTGATACGCAACAGGGGGCCTAAGCCCACAATATGAAATATGGTATCCGAGATATGAAACACCAAACTTTAGCTCACTTTAGGCACTTTAGTCACTTTAGGCACTCTACTATTATAACATATTTCCAGATACACCCTTGTTATGCAAAACAAACCCAATTTAAGAAATGGCAGAATGAACATAAAATTAGATATGACAAGCAATTACAGATATTTGTTCCGCTCACCGGGCGAAAAAACAAAGCCAATTCAAACCCAATTCAAAGCCAATTTAAGCCAAAACAAACCCAATTCAAACCCAAACAAACCCAATTTCAACCAAGTTTACAGCTCTTTTTGGCTGTCACTTTCCTATTCCCCGGCTATAATCTTCCCATGCAGACTTGGACAATACAAAAACTCTTAAACTGGACTACCGAATACCTCACGGGCAAGGGCATTGAATCACCTCGCTTAAGCGCAGAGCTTTTGCTCTCCCACACGGTAGAATTAACACGAATTGAATTATATACGCAATTCGACAAATCCGTCCCGCCGGAGCAGTTGGACCAGTTACGGGATTTAGTAAAACGGGCCGGCCAAAACGAGCCAATAACTTACCTGGTCGGCAGGACCGAATTTTACTCGCTCCAGATAAATGTAACGCCCGATTGTATGGTCCCGCGCCCTGAAACGGAATTGCTCGTCGAACGCGCCATAGAATTTCTACGAACCCGCCGCACCAGCACTCAGTATGTTTGCGATTTGTGTACAGGCTCCGGCTGCATCGCTGTAGCAATTGCAAATAACTTTTCCGACGCCAACATAATCGCAACAGACATCTGTGACGCGGCACTTGCAGTAGCCGCCGGAAATGTAAAAAAGCATCAGCTAAGCGACCGAATCAATCTATTGTGCGGCGATTTATTCGACCCGGTCATATCCGGCCTGGATGTTAACGAATTTGATTTGATTGTTAGCAACCCCCCTTATGTAAGCACCGCTGAGTATGAAAAGCTTGATACGAATGTAAAAGATTACGAGCCCAAAAAGGCCTTATTTGCAGGAGTAAATGGCCTTGATGTTTATAGCAGGATTATCGAAAAGGCAGGACAATTCCTCAAACCCGATGGTGCCTTAATACTGGAAATTGGTTACGCTCAGGGACCCGCCGTTAAAGAGCTGCTCGAAAAGAATGGCGCATTTGGCGAAATCAAAATCGAAAAAGACTTCCACAATAACGACCGCATAGTCACGGCCGCAAAAATATCAACTTGATTTGTCCGAGGAATTGTTACCTTCGTCGTCTTTTTGCTTTCGCATCTGCTCAAGCTCATCGGCCAGCTTCCCGACTTCAAGACGCAGCATTATGTTCTCTCTTTTGTTTCGCAAACTATACCTGACAAGCAAGATAATCAAAAGAGCCAGAACGCTCAGAACAATAAGTATTTCAAGTGCTCCTGGTGTCCCAAAAGCTAAAATATTATTTATCATTTCCTTCTTCCTTCTCTTTATATTTTGTGCTTACTTTCTATGGATTAGCAGAACGGCAAACAACCAGCTTGGCCGTCTCCTCACGCACTTTCTCCAGAGTGACGCCAAGATCGGCCAGTATCTTAAATCCATTGCCTTCACCGGCCAGAAGTATCCCGGCAAGCAGATGCTCTGCCCCTATATAGGTGTGGTCCCACTGGGTGGCCTGTTCATAAGCACATTGAATCACTTTATTGATATCTTCGGACAGCTTGGCCTTACCTTTGACCTCTTCGTCCGATGGTTTCAGCAACTTCTCATAGCTCTGATAGCACGTGGATTGTTCTATGCCGAGATTTTCAAGAACTTTTGCTCCAATGCAATCTTCCACAGAGACAATCCCAAAAAGGATATGCTCAGTACCAACAAGATCGAATCCATCTTTACGAGCCTGCTTTTGTGCCAATTCCAGCACGGCCTGGGCGCGTGGTGTCCAGGGCAGCATGCTTCTAATAACCGAGTTCCTGAGGGCGGTCTTTGCCCGATCAACAAAGGAAATATCACTCGTTTTGTTTTCTCCTGTTTCAGGATTGACCTTTTTCGATTCCAGCCAGGCATCGACATCAGCCCGGTCGAATTTGATATTTTTGCTGCTTATCCGCATATAAGGCGGGCAGTCGCCGCTGGCGATATACTTGTAAATAGTACGCTTCGAATCACCCAGATAAGCAGCTAAATCATCTATTGACATTAATTGCATATTAAACACCCTTCATTAATATGTAGTAATATGACACAATATGCACTATAATGCAACAATATTCTGTAAAATATTTGAAAAATTTCATAAATTTCTGTTTCGTAGGGAATTGCAGAAAATAATGGGTTTGAATAAGTACCCTTGAGGGTGATAAAATCCGGGAGTAAATCACAATATTTCATTGTATGGCTACCTTTCCGCGCAAAAGCGTTCATTTTGCCCTTTAGACAAATTGGGTTTGAATTGGCTTTGAATTGGGTTAAATTGGGTTTGTTTTTGGCTTTATTGGGTTTGAATTGGGTTTGTTTTTTGGTGAAATCGGCGTTTTCAGGTGAAAAACGCATAAAATTGGGTTTGTTTTGCATAAAAGGCTTATAAATTCGTACGTAAGAATTCGTAGAGATTTGATAGTCGTTGGTGAAGAGTGAGTTAAAGTGCCTAAGGTGCCTAAAATGCCTAAAGTGAGCTATAGTTGGGTGTTTCATATCTCGGATACCATATTTCTTTCATATTGTAGGCTTAGGCCCCCTGTTGCATGTCAAGTTAGCAGCACTTCCCCTGTTGCACGCCAAGTTAGCACCCCCCCCCGGCCCCCGACAGAAAAGCAAGTAAGCTAACATCGAGGGTAAACTCCAAAGCAAGTAAGCACACACCGAGGGCAAGCTCTGGATAAACTCGGGTAAACTCAGGGAGTAAAAAAGACTCCCTCTATAATTAGACGAGTGTGCAGTTTTGAGCCGAAAATTTAGTCATTTTTCGGGGCTTAAATCTTGTAAATCCATGTGGGATAGGGAGATAAAAATTATGGAAATATTTTATTTTTGTTTTTGTGAGTGAGCGTTTTTGACCGAAAATTCGGCCTGGTTCAAAAACGCCTGATTTTTAGTAACAGTTGACGGGGAGTCAATGCTCCCAGATCGTCATG
>VRUK01000141.1 GCA_019456195.1 Planctomycetota bacterium
TCTTTAATGTTACCTGTTAACGTTTCAGAGGAAGAACTTCGAAAAAGGTTGAGTAAAAGCTTCCTTCGAAATTTGAAGAAGGCTGAGAAACTAGGGATCGAGGTACGTGAAGGTCGTGGAAATAAATT
Source organism: Planctomycetota bacterium (assembly GCA_019456195.1). Lineage (GTDB taxonomy): Bacteria > Planctomycetota > Phycisphaerae > Sedimentisphaerales > Anaerobacaceae > NIOZ-UU13. The sequence continues at coordinate 129 of VRUK01000141.1, forward strand.
ATGTAATATTCTTGAAGAGTTATATCTTGCGTCAAGGAAGCGAAAAAGTTTTAGAGGAATTAATCCTCAGGAATTCATTGAGCCACAGCTTAATCTTTCTGCTGCAGAGAAAATGAATATCATTGTTGCGTATTACCAGGGTGAGCCAATTGCGGTCCTATTGATGAGCAATCTGGGCGATGTGTCAGTGAATTTACTTGCGGCAAGTAATGAACAAGGGCTTTTATGTGGATCATCTTATTTGGTCTGGTACAAAAGTGTAATAGCAGCCCGGCGTGCGGGGATGAAACTATATGATCTTGGCGGCATAGATCCTGATATTAATCCCACTGTTTATCAATTCAAATCGCGTATGGGAGGCGAAGAATGTTTCCACATAGGTGCTTTTGATGCTTATAGTAGTTCGCGCGTCAAGATTATCTGGCGTATATGTGACAAAATATACCAGTATATTAAAAGATAGGTTTGTTTATCCGAAAATGAGCAAGCGATTTCTATTCATAAGATTTATCCGTTATTACAGGCGTAAGGGGGTAATTAACACTGCCCATCGATTGTTGCAGAAAATCATGGAATCATTTCTCCAGAAACCAGATTTTATTTATTTTGTGGATTTGTCAAGAATTAAAAATGATATTCTCCCGGCCAATTTCGGTGTCGAGTGTGCAAGAAGTAAAGCCGAGGTTTCTATGCAGGATCTCAAAATGCTCTTTGAGCACATTGGCGAAAAGATTTTAATACATCGAATGGAAGAGAGATTTGGCAAAGGAGCTCTCCTCTGGCTGGTGAAAGTCAATGGAACGTTGGCTGGCCACATTTGGTCTATACAAGGGCGAACAATTCAACCGCATTATTTGCCTTTAACCGACAATGATATCCACCTTTTCGATAACTTTATATTTGAAGAACTTCGTGGACGCAGCGTAAATCCAGCACTGGTCAATTATGTGTTGGCCAAACTGAAAGAGAAAAATATGGTTCGCGTATTTATAGAGACAAATGTAGCCAATAAGCCAGAAATTCGCTCTCTGACAAAAACCGGCTTCGAAAAGTTTGGTTTGGCGCGAAAATATTACGCTTGGGGACACTGCTTTGTGATATGGTCAAAACTTAAGACAGACCTTGGAATAAGTGAATAAAGAAATAATCTTCTAATCGTACGAGCATATTTAGCTGGAGTCTTCAAAGACCCGTTTGGGGCTGAGAGTTTATGTTAAAACAGATGAACAGCAGTAAAAAACAGATCGACACTGTGTGCTTCGGCGGCGAGGATTGGTGGTATCATAACCGTGGTCATATTGATATGCAGTTAATGCGTTGCTTTTCCCGGAGGGGATCAGCACTTTATATCAACTCTATCGTGATGCAAAAACCCAATCTGAAGAAGAACATCGGGGGCGCCAAAAGTTTTACTCATAAATTGTTTCGTAAAACAAAAAGCATAATTCATGGTTTACACGAAAGCAGGGCCGGCTTTTGGGTATACAGTCCCCTTTCCCTGCCAGTTCATCATATTGCTTGGCTAAGGTTTTTGAATGACACTGTTGTGCGACTCCAACTGCTTGCTGTAATACGCAGGCTGAGGATGTGTAATCCGATGGTTTGGGTAGCATGTCCCGTAGCTTACAATGTTGCTATGAAGATGAAAAAAAGAAAGCTCGTTTACCAGAGGACAGACCGGTTTGAAGAATATCCCAACGTAGATGCTGAAGTTATCAAACAGTACGACCTTGCGCTTAAAGCTAACGCTGATTTAACAGTATTCGTAAGCCAAAAGTTATATGAACAGGAGTATAAGCAGTGCAAGAAAGCGATATTTCTCGATCATGGTGTGAATTATGATGCATTTGCCACGGCGCAAAGTGACAAAGAAATACCCTCAGACATAAAGGATATAAGCAAGCCGATTGTGGGATTTTTCGGGGGTATTGATGACCACACTTCTGACATTGACTTGGTGAAAAAAGTTATTGACTTACTGCCTGAGATGAATTTTGTGTTCATAGGAAACTCATCAATAGACTGTAAGGAATTGCTTGCAAAAAAGAACGTCAGAATGCTCGGACAAAAACCTTATGAGCAAATACCTCATTACGGCAAGTGTTTTGACGTGGCAATTATGCCCTGGCGGCAGAACCGCTGGATTGAGGTGTGCAATCCTATCAAACTTAAAGAGTACTTGGCACTTGGAAAGCCTGTAGTTAGCACGCCTTTTACGGAATTGCAAAAATACCGCGATGTGGTTTATCAGGCCAATGGACCTGAAGAATTTGCCAGATGTATAAAAAAAGCACTGGAAGAAGATGGTCCGGAGCGGATTGCCGCCAGAAGGAAAAAAGTTGAAATATCCACGTGGGATAGCAAGGCTGAATTAGTGCTGAATAAATTGTTCGAGAAATAAGAACACAATCCTAATATCTATGGTGACATCTAAAATAAGCAAAATTAAAATTTGTGTCACAGCATCAGCAGGAGGCCATTTAACCCAACTGCTGAAGTTATCGGATACATGGAAAGAGCATGAAGTATTTTACGTATCGACTTTGAAGTCGGTTACACAGAAACTTCAAAAACTCGGACGATGCTATATCACGGGAGAGTGCAACCGACAATACCCTATTCGGACATTGCGGGTTTTAAAGAATTGTATCAAAATAATTCTGAGAGAAAAACCGAACGTAATCATAAGTACTGGTGCGGCGCCATCCTGTCTGCTATGTATTATAGGCAAAATATTTGGCGCGAAGATTGTGTGGATTGATAGTATTGCTAACGCTGAGCGATTGTCTTTGAGTGGGCGCATAATAAGGCCTTTTGCAAATTTGATTTTAACACAGTGGACGGAAGTTGCCCAAAAATACGAATCTGTCTATTACGAAGGACCCTTAATATGATTTTCCTGACTGTCGGGACGTTGTTTCCTTTTGATCGTTTAGTTCGAGCTGTAGATGACGCCGTGGCGACAGGCGTTATTGAACAGCCGGTTTTTGCTCAGATAGGCAGAACGAAATTTGCGCCAAAGAATATTGAATATGTGGAAGTGATCGACAAGCGTACTTTTGATAATAAAGTGGCTGCTGCAGACTATATCATAAGTCATGCGGGAATTGGAAGCATAACTATGGCTTTAGAGAATGCCAAACCACTGCTGGTTATGCCTCGCATGAAGCGATATAGGGAGCATGTCAACGACCACCAGGTTGTAACAGCGAGAAAGTTTGAGGAGCTTGGCCACATACTGGTTGCGTATGATGCCAGGGATTTACCTGAAGGCATGAACAAGTTGAAAAATTTCATTCCCAGAGAAAGAAAAGTCAATCCTAAACCAGTAGCCGATAGAATTTGTCGTTTTCTAAACAGTTTACAGGACTAAAACCGGGTAAAAATAGTGAGTAGAAATCAGTCAATAAAAGCTATTGTACTTGTTGGCAGTCGTGATTTTGGAAGATGTCCGTTAACGTCAAAGCTGCCAGCCGCCTTGTGGCCGGTATTGGGAAAATCCGTCTTAGAACACCTATTAACTTCTTTAGCCGACCAGGGTATAAGGCAGGCAGCAATTTGTTCCAATGGTAACGGCTCACAGCTTGCGACATTGATTCATGCTGATAACCGTTTGGAGTTGCAGTATTTGGACGAAATGCTCCCGGCCGGCACTGCAGGTTGTATTCGTGATGCTGCCGGCGATGAAACAGATGCTCTATATCTTGTATTTTCTGCCGGTATAATATGTCCTCCGGAAATTGAGGTATTGATAAAGGCCCATCGCGACGGTCAGTCCGATTTGACTGTGATGTTTAATCCCGTAAATAAAAACGGCAAATTACAGGGTGAACCGGCAGGGATTTATGTTTGTGAAACCAGTATCCTTAAACACATCCCCACGGCAGGTTACTTCGACATTAAGGAAGGCTTAATTCCTGAAATGCTCCGTGCAGGCAAAACTATTCACGCAGCAATATTGCCAAATCACGCCGGTAATTTTCGAGATCGGCAGGGATATCTATTCGGCATTGCCAATTATCTGAAAGGCAAACCAAAGCTTAATTCTGACTTGAAAGCCTGCAAGGGTGACGATTCGCAAGCTGTGTGGATATCAGCAAATGCTAAGGTTGAACCGGAATCGCGAATTTGCGGTCCGACTGTTGTTATGGATGGTGCTCATATCTCAAGTGGAGCCGTCGTTCTTGGGCCGGCCATACTCGGAAAGAATGTTACTGTCGGCGCCGATAGTGTTGTGGTAAACAGCGTGCTGTGGGATGGTGCAAAGGTAGGCTCGAACTGCCAAATCAGGCGATGTGTACTCGATCACAATACAGCTTTGCGAGCTAATACCGTTGAGGAAGAAAAATCAATACCATTTAAGCAGAAGAGAATACTTGAACGTTTAGCTAACCAGGCCTTAAAAGTTACGTACAATAAAGCAGGTAAAATGCAGCGTGAATTACAACCACTGTTTCGTAAAATCAACGAAAGACTACCAAATTGGATACAATCTCGCAAAACAAGATATGTTCACTGGCTTGCGGGTGTCCTGGTTCTAATAGCATTTCTCTGGTGTTATAAGGCCGGCCTTGCGGACCTTTGGAATCTTTGGCATAGAAGTGATGAATACTCCAGCGGCCTTTTAGTTCCTTTTCTGGCCGTCTATATCCTGTGGTCAAGGCGTATGGCAATCGCTCAGTGCCGAATCAGACCTGCTGTTTGGGGTTTGCTTGCCTTTATAGCTGCTCAGGTCGTCAGAGTTTTTGGGCTGTTCAATATGTACAGCTCGGCAGAAAGATTATCCATAGTTTTAACTATTGCTGCCTTGGTATTGCTCCTGTTCGGCTGGCAACTTCTCCGAAAGGTATCTACAGTATTATTATTTCTATGTTTGATGCTGCCATGGCCCAATCGTGTCCAGGCTGCTGTTACGTTACCTTTACAGCGCTGGGCAACTTCGTCAGCCGTATTTTGTCTGGAGATGGTAGGTTATGAGGTTATACGAGAAGGCAACGTTATACATATCGGTGATGTACGCGTTGCAGTAGCTGAAGCCTGTAACGGCCTGAGAATGATCACAGCCTTTTTTATCATTAGCGGTCTCGTTGTGCTGTTGGTAAGAAGAGCGTGGTGGGAAAAACTGGTGGTTCTGATTTCGAGCCTGCCTATTGCCTTGTTATGTAACACTATTCGATTAACTATAACCGCGATATTTTTCACGATACTCGAAGGGGAGTATTGGGAAAAGTTATTCCACGATTTTGGCGGATATGCAATGATGCCATTAGCACTTGCCGCTATGGTCGCTGAGCTTTGGCTTTTGACAAAACTTACCACACTTCCAGACAAAGAAGAAGCTATAATAATCACAAGGAAAATGAGCGAAAAACCCCAGAGGCAATAAAAATACACATGGAACCTGCTTATGCCGGGCCATTTCAAAAAACATTGTAAAAAATTGTGCTATAAATCTGCTTAATCTTACAAATCACAGATAGAGGTAAAAAAAATGAATGATTTAATGAGATATCATGACAATGACCAGGTGATTGAACAAAACGTTGTTAGCTTTGAATCTCCACCTGAATCTTACGGTGAAAACACATCAAACTTAATGCAGGGCATATTGCGGCGCTGGCCCATCGTGTTTCTGATATTCATTTTAATATGTGCTATTGGAATTCCGGCAATATGGTTTCTGGTTGAACCTCTTTACACTGTAACTGGTGCGATAAAGGTCGAACCTATTCTTGAAAACATCTTAACAGGCGAAGGAGACAAAGGAGGTATATCAAATTATCAAAACTTTATGAACACTCAGGCAATACTAATCACCAATAACCGGATTGTGCAGAGAGTAGCAGATAGCCTGGCAGACAAAAACCTTTCATTTTTCAAAAGTGAACCTACTAATCCTGTCATGAAAATTAAACAAAAAATAATGAAAACCAGGACAAATTCTGATCCTGCGGCAATTTTAAAACAAGCAATAAATAGCGGAGTTATCACAGTCGCCCCGGCTAATCGTACCGAACTAATAACAATAACTATGAAAAGCCAAAATCCGAAAGAAGCTCAACGGATTGTGGATGCTTTTATTAAATCTTATATGGAGGTTGAGGGACGTGGCTCAAACGATGAACAGAACAGTAAATTAAACCTATTGAAATTTGAAAAGAATAGGCTGGATACAGCATTAATAGCTCATCGAAACAAAATCAGTCTTAAGGCGCAACCGTATGGAACCACTACCCCTGCTGACGTGAATGATATACTGCAACGTCAACGTATTCCCTTGTTGTACGTCGAACTCGCCAAGTTAGAGTCACGCAGAATTTATCTCGATATTCAGGTTCAATTACTTACGGAGTTTCCCGATCAGGGCATAGAGCCTGAAGAAATGCTGAGAATTCGAAACGAGTATATAAATTCCAATCCAGCGGTCCAGGAATTGACCCGTACTATTATTCAACTGGAGCGTGACCTAATTATGGCACAACAGAGTTTTTCAGTTGAAAATCCGGTTCTTCAACAAAAACAGGAGCTTATAGATGCATTCCAATTACGTCTTAAAGAAGAACGTGAGGAAGTAGCTAAAGAGTTCGACGTTATGGCTTCAAAAGAGGCCGCTAACGCCAGTATTGTAAAGCTGCGTGCCGCAGAGGCGGAGCTCAAACGAACCGAAGAACATGAAGAGCGTTTAAAGCAGGATCTGGACGCTGAAGGTATTGCAATGATTAAAGTCGGCAATACGCAACAGGAAATTCGGGATTATCAGTATGAATTTGAGCGGGATAAAAAAATGTATGATCAAGTCACTCAGCGTATACATGAATTGCAAATGGAACAACAGCGTCCCGCAAGGATAGTTCCTTACGAGGCAGATATTGGCCCTATTCTTGATAAGCGTGTCAAATATATAATGGCCCTTTTATTCGGAGCACTGGCTTGTGGAATACTGTTGGCTTCCCTGATAAACAAGTGGGACTTGCGTTTGCAAACACCTGATGATGTAAGTAAACGAATCGGCCTTCGAATAATAGGCACTACTACCAGTTCACACAATATCAAACCATATCTTCTTCCTGAACAAATAGCCGGAGACTACCAAACCATTCGTGCCAATTTAGGATTGATAAATGACGAAGGAATACCACGGAAATTGGTAGTTACAAGCCCGGGGATGCGGGAGGGAAAGACCACCTTTTCTATTAATCTGGCAACAAGTATGTCCAGGTCTGGGAAAAAGGTTTTGCTTATAGACGGCGACTTAAGAAAGCCTGATGTTGCGAATATGCTGGGTATCCCTGCAGGTTCAAGATGTGGATTGCAGGATGTGCTCTTGGGAGAAGAATTTGATAACGCAGTTTATACTATACCTTCGACCGGCCTGGATGTGCTGGTTGCCGATTCTCAAAGTAGAATCAATGCTTATGAGTTATTAGCTTCTCCCGGGACACGCCAGTGCATAGATATGCTCAGCCAGTATTACGATCATGTGATTATAGATACTACTCCCATGCTGGCTTTCCCTGATGCACTTATATGGGCTACGCTTGGTGACGCGGTTATTTTAGTCAGCTACGCCGGCCACACTACTATGCCGGATCTCAAGGAAGCTAAAGATCGGCTAACCCGAATAAATGTGAAAGTACTGGGCACAGTATTGAGTAACGTCCAGTCTGAGTACAGTTATTTTCGCAGTGACTTGAAACGCTATGCACAACATGCCAAATCAAGAGGCCCCAGCAGGCGAGGAAAGAGAAATCCATTGGTTAATATGCAAAGCATAGAAGACAATCCGGACGATTCCACAACTGCTGAGTTGAATCAGCAAGTTGAAGATTAGATTATTATTTACAAGGCATTGGTCATTAATCCGCAAATGAACCTGATTATCGTACACAAAACAAAACCGGCCATTTCGTACACAGCGGGCAGCAGTGATAGTTTACTTCGGTTTGCTCTGGCCAACGAGTCTGTTAACGGTGTTGTTCTCGATGGCTTAAGCAGATGCTTACGCTGGAGCCGCAACGGAAAAATCTTTTGCGCCATCCCGGAAGAATGGAACATTGAAACTGATGTGCCAGGATTAAAGACGGTGACTTATGCTGAAAATGTGCCAATCTGCCCGGAGCTTCTGCAAAAGGCTAAGCGAAGATTTTGGCTTGTTATTTCCAATGCTCAGTTTGCCGCTCAAATTGACAGTCGATTGCTCAATAAACTGCTGACTAAAATCCAGGCCGACTTGATGGCGGTTAATGTCGAGCCGGACCTTTCGGAAAAACGAGAAAAAATGCGATTGACAGCTCAGGGTAAAGTAGCAGGTTTTCGTCGGTTATATTATGATTCGACTGAACCAGCTCCCATTTTTAATAATTGGCCTCATTATCTATTTATTAAAACCAGTATTTTTGAGCAGCTTCTCGTTGATGGTGCTTTACCTCAATCATTTTCCACTATTTTAGACAAGTGCCGGTCAAATTCATTGAAGTCGTATGGAGCTAATATAGGCGGGATTGTATTTGATTTAGAGACGCAGGAAGGCTTGCTGAACTTTTGCGGGGCCGGAATTTCCAAAATGAGAAATTCTAAACTCGAATTTCATAATTCGAATAAAATATCACAGGATTCAAAATTAATCGGGAAAGTGTTGTTAGGAAAAAATGTTTACATCGGCCCAAAGACAACCGTAATTGGCCCAACCATCGTCGGAAACAACGTTAAAGTTGAATACGGAGCGGTAATAAACTCATCTATCATTGGCTCTGAAGTCTCAGTACCCAGTAACAAAGTTGTGCAGAACCGAATTGTAAAAGGACCACCGTATGATTGGAAACAGTTAACTCTCCCGACTAACAATAGTACAGTCTTTAAGTCGGACCGCAAACGACACACCAATGAGAGTTTCCGCTGCTGGCCAAGATTTTCTTACACTGGTAGCTTCAAGCGAATTACTGATTGTCTCGCTGCAATAATAGTGCTAATCCTATTTGCTCCCATAATACCTTTCATTGCCTTGGCGACAAAACTAACTTCACCAGGCCCGGTGTTTTTTAAGCATAAACGTCAGGGGCGCTATGGAAAAACATTCAACTGTCTAAAGTTTCGAACAATGAAGCTCGGCGCCGATAAGATGCAGGATAAGCTTCGCTTTGTGAGCCAGGTCGATGGTCCGCAATTCAAGATTGTTGATGACCCGCGAATCAGTACCGTCGGCAGATTCCTGCGGGAGACATATTTAGATGAAATACCTCAATTCATCAATGTATTACTTGGCCAAATGAGCATTGTTGGTCCAAGACCTTCTCCTGAATCAGAGAATACGTTGTGTCCGTTTTGGCGTGATGCCAGATTGTCTGTTCGCCCCGGGATTACGGGACTGTGGCAGGTTTGCAGAACACGCCAACCAATGAAAGATTTTCAGGAATGGATACATTATGACACTGAATATGTCAGAAATCTGTCACTAAGGTTGGACTTGTGGATATCTTGGAAGACAACTAAAAAACTATTTGATAACTTCGTCAGCCAATTCTAATAACGGGAAAGGATAAGGAAATGCCCAGAAGATATTTTAACTGGAAACTGGCAATTGTTCTGATAATCAGTATTTGTGTATTGGGAGTGACGGCCTTTGGACTGCGCCAATGGCAAAGAACTAACAGGGCTGATCAGGGGCTTATTCTCGGCAATAAGGCATATGATGAACAAAAATGGGACGAAGCAGTAGAGAATTTTGGTCGTTATCTTGCGATTGAGCAGAATAATGTGCCCGTATTAATGAAATACGCTGAGGCACAGCTTAAAATCAGGCCTTCAAGGCGCAGTAATGTTGCTCAAGCCTTAAATGCCTATCGAATTGTTTTGAGAGCGGATAAAAACAATTCCAAAGCTGCTATGCAGCTTACTGAATTATATTTATCGAAGTATATGTATATGCCGGGTGAGGCCGAGTTAATTGCCTCGAAATATCTCGACAACAATGATGATCCTGATCCTGAGCTTCGCAGGATGTTGGCCTTGGCGTTGGCTGGGCAGAGAAAGTTCACTGAAGCAGCCGTGGAATTGAAGGCTATTATACAAGAACATCCTGCTCTGATATCAGCCTATGAAACATTGGGATGGCTTACAAAGCAGCGGCCGGATGATATACCTGATTCTCCTGAAAGCTGGTTTGATGAAGCTGTACAGAATAATCCGTCTGTGGCCCTTGCATATATAGCCCGTGCCGGTTTCTATCAAAGCGAAGACAGCGACAAAGCTTTAACTGACTTGGAATATGCTGAAAAACTTGATTTGTCCGACCCTAATGTGGAGTTACGCCTTGCCGGCGAATTTATTAATGCAAATATTCTGATTAAGGCAGAGCAACATCTAACTTCTGTACAAACGTCCATTCCGACAGACCCGCGTGTGTGGGCAAGATGGGCCGAGCTTGCAATGAAATTCAATTCAAAGGAACAGATGCAGAAGATAGCCGAGACCGGCTTAAAAGAGCTTTCTTCTCAGCCCTTGGATTTTATGCCCACAGCTACAGAGCTGTTTATCCGGTCCGGCCAACTCGACCGCGCTGCCGAGTGTATTTCTGAAATGAATCAAAAGGATGTCGCACCCATGGAAGTTGCATTCCTGGAAGGTCTTTTAGCCTATGAGGAGGAGGATCTATTAAAGGCCATTAACCATTGGAATGAGTCTATGGGATTGGTTAATGCATCTCCTCCAGCAATTCGATTAACTTTATCGCCAAAGATTCGATTGGCGTTATCATCAGCCCTGTCTCGCGTAGGTAATACTCAATCAGCACTTCGACACTTACGCACTCTGGTTTCCGAAAATCCAAATCTTGTAATTGGACATCTGGCATTGGCTAAGCTGTTGGCCCAGACCCGAAATTGGGCTGAGTCAGCCAGGTATGCTGCAACTGCAAAGCAACTTTCGCCGGAAAATCCAGAAGCTATTTTGCTGGATTTACAAGCTAAGATGCAATTGCGGGCACCAAGCTCCACGGGCGAAAATGTTCAAACGTTTCAGGACATAGAAAAAGAATTGTCCGAACTGGAGAAGGCTGTAAATAACCTTCCTGAGGTCAAACTTTTGAAGTTCCAGCTTGCGCTGCTACAGAGCAATTTCACCGATGCCCGGACTTTAGTGACTCAATTGAAGAAAGACTATCCTTCGCAGATAAAGACTACTATGGCTGAAGTTGGATTACTTGTTGCTCAGGATAAGACAGATGAAGCAATATTGATATTATTAAAAGCATTGGAGGAATTTCCACAGGCTATTGAGCCGGTAGGATACCTTACAGATTTATTAGACCGGCAAGGTGATAAAGAAAAATGTGAAAAAATTGTTAAAGATGCGTTAGAGCGTATCGATCAACCTATTGCCAAGCGAACATTAGGGCTGCTGCTTGCAGATTTTTATATTCGATGGAATCAAAAAGATAATGCTTCCAAACTTCTTAATACGCTTGTACAAAAACTGCCTGAAGACATTCTTTTAAAACGATGGCTTTTAGATCGCGAACAGATTATCAACGACCGTGCAAAAGCCCAGCAACTTGTTGACGATATCAAGTCTCTCGAGGGCGAGGAAGGCTGGCAATGGCGGTATGAACAAGCAAGAATCTGGTTTTCGTCCGAAGATTTCGAAGCTCGTTATGCACAAATTGTTTCACTTCTACAGGAAAATCTACAGGCAAATCCGAATGACCAGGCAAGCCGTATTCTCTTGGCGCTAGCCTACGATCGTTCCAGCGAGCTGCAACTGGCAATTTCGACTTACCGTGAAGCCCTGAGCCGCTCTCCGGATGACCTTCGCATAATAATCCCGGCTGTAGCTGCTCTCTTCAAAGCAAAGGAAGATGAAGAGGCCGAGCGGCTTCTGGAACGAGCTTCCCAGCAAAAGCTCGATAACCCGCAACTTCAGCAACTGCAATACCTAAGCTACCAAAGTTATATCAGACGCGATGAGTTGGGTTCAGCATCAGATGTGTTAGAGGGCTTTCTCAGTAATGACCCCAATAATCAAGCTGCCCGTTTAGCCCTTGCAAAACTCAAGACACAACAAGGTCATTTTGACGAGGCTGAAAAATTGCTGGCTCATCTAAAAATCCAGAATCCTAATTTACTGGTGATAACTGCTGCACAAGTCCAGCTTAATATTCGTCAGAACAAAACGGCAGAGGCATTGATACTTTGTGATGAAATAGTGAATAACTTAAACAACGCATCAGCTTATATCTTTCGTGCTCGAACAAACACAACCATCAAGCAGATTGATAAGGCGATAGAAGACTTTGAGTACGCTGCCGCTATCGAACCAAACAACGTTGAGGTTTGGATGATCAAAAGCGAGTTTTACCGTTTCATAGGCCGGCCGGATAAAGCGATTGCCGATATAAAATATGCGATCTCTTTGGCCTCGGGCGATATCCGAATACAAAAACAGGCTATCTTGCTGTTTTTAGAGTCAGGCGAAGCGGACAAAGTTCTTCAGGGAAAAACTATCCTTACTGAAGCTCTTATATCAAGTCCCAATGATATTGACCTGCGATTGTTCAAAGCTAATTCTCTGCTGATGGAAGATACGGCTCCGGCTACTGAAAATGCCACGCGGATTCTTCAAGAAATAACCGATGACCAGCCTGAAATCAGCCGGGCCTGGGTGCTTCTTGGAAAAATATCGCTCGAGAAGAGACAGGCTGGAAGAGCTATGGAAATCGCTTTTCGGGGTCTTTCACATACACCCAACGATATGGCTTTACTCCTGCTGAAAGCTCGTGCTGAGGCAAACAGGTCACCGGTTCTGGCGATTCCGACTCTGAAGGCACTGCTTGAGGCATATCCGAACAATATTGAAACCACATCACTTCTGGCACAGATATATGTTAAAAGCGGCGAACCTGAGAAAGCAGTAAATCTTCTCGAAGCGCAATTAGCCTATCGGGTCGGTACCCCTGAAGAGAGAATGATAAAAATCGACCTTGCGGTAGCATTATACATGAATGGTAATAAAGCAAATGCTCAAAAAGAATTTGCCTCTCTAATTCAATCTGAAAAAGATAGCCTTACACTCATCAAGATTGCTTGGAATCTGGCTTTAATTAATGATGGACAGGCCCAAAACAAAGCAGAGGATATACTTCGGATGGTACTGAGGAAGGAATCTGATTCTATTGGGGCTATGACTGCCCTCGCTATGCTTTTACAAACCAACGGCCGTTCTGAGGAGTCGGCACCGTTCTATCGAAGGGTGCTTGAGCTTCAGCCTGAAAATCTAAAGGTCATAAACAATCTGGCCTGGTTAATGTGTGAAGATAAAGGCATGTTACAGGATGCACTTCAGCTTGCTCAAAAAGGACTCAATATAGACCCCAACTATACTGATCTTATCGATACCCGTGGTGTTATCTATTACCAGTTGGGCGAATTCAACAAGGCCGTTGAGGATTTTACTACGTGCATCAGACGGTACCCGACCGAAAAACCGGCGGCTATCGGTTCACATATCTATTTAGCAAAAGCTTTTGCCAAACTCGGACAAAAGAACAAAGCTGTTGAACATCTATACCAGGCTTTGGATATGAACCAGGCTTTGGAACCGGAAAGACGAATCGGGGGTTCAGATATGGATGATGCACAAACTTTGCTCAAACAGTTACAGGAGGGCAATTAACCATGAACAAATCACCAAATCCACCAATTGAGAATGTTGCAGGCAGTGATTTCCTCGGCAGGGACCACGAAATCATATTGCTTAATAAAAAAGAGTGGTTGTATGTTAAAAAGCGATATAACTTAACACCTCGTGAGTGCCAAATAGCGGAGCTGATCTGCCAGGGTCTTCTCAATGGTAAAATAGCTAAATATTTGCGCATCAGTCCCGGTACTGTAAAAACTCACACGAGAAATATTTATCGAAAGGCCCGCGTCAAAAGCAAAATCGCAATGCTCTTAAGGTTTGTCACTGATGCAAGAGCAATTTCTTCCCAATATGACCAGACACATTTCACTGCAATCTCAGATTAAGAAAAGTGTGCCTGGATTTTACCATCTTAGAAAAAAACATAATTCAGAAATACATATCAGCATTTGCCGGCAAACTACTTCAATACTAAACTTTGCATTTACTCTTCAATATGCTGTAATTCTCGCATACCAACGAATGGCATTGTCAATCGTATTCTATAAAACACTTCCAACGGGTGCGACCAGATATTCTGGCAGTGCTATGCAGCCCGTTTTCGTACATCCCAGTAGCTTTTCCACGTATTTGACTG
>VRUK01000014.1:0-58887 GCA_019456195.1 Planctomycetota bacterium
CATGGCCGATGAAGACGAACTGATCAGTCATATTCAACGTCTTCAAAAATTGACTTAACTGAGATCAGGCTCGATCCCCACGGTGATCGCAGCCCGGGTAAATGCTGCGCATATCCAGCGGATATCTCCCTCGACATAGCCTATGTGACGAGAACTTCGGGAAATACTGCACATCGTGTAAACCGGCCAGTCGGATAGCAAATCCAGGGCCGAACAGGATTGGGACACCATACTTAATTCCACCCGATGCCTGAGTTCCAAAACTCACGACAAAAGGTATTTTATCCAAATCAATAACTATTCTGCCATTTCCTAAAGAATCCCGATTTTTCTACAAATCTCTCTCAAAAAACCAAAATTACCACCAAAAATCAACAAAGCGCAAGTCCTGAGCGGAGCCGAAGGATCAACCACATTTTCACCCAAAATCCCAATAATCAATAATCACTCATCAATAATCATTTGAAAGTGCTTGCTTCGAGGAAAGGTAGGGCCAAAGATGCCAAAGCCAGCTAAATCTGTTAAAATCAGTGCTAATCCGTGAAATCAGTGGCAAAATATCGGCATGGTTCAGAACAGGGTAACACTTTTCTATGCCCTACAAGTTACCATTTTCTCCGCAACTCCTGTTTTGATAGACTGTTATGATTGTTCGTGGCCATTGCAGCAGCTTGAAAAGTGTTACCTTGTGGTATATGAAATTGAACCAGGCCGAAAAATTGTTTAATTTTGTTGGTTTTTGGTGTTTTTTGTCGAAAATCGGGCGATTTGTTCTACCGGGGGCCAGCATGAGCATCATACAATCACGCAGACGCGAAGCAGTGGAGTAATTAAAACAGTGCGAACCGAAGGTAGAAATGCGGTTAGCATATCCGGGCAACCACATGGGATTGCCCCTACGTTGGAATGACCCACATTCAATTGAATATTTGTGATCGCTTAGTTTGCTTGAGTCAGCCGTTTCCGGATAATCCTGACTTTCTTTCATATCGTTTGTTGGGTGGCCTGGCTGAAGCAATAAACACCTGTTTCAGGTTTCACAAGGATTTGCTGCGGAAAAGCTTACAATAAAATCCCTAAGTTTGAGTTAAATATTCTTGACGCAGTGCCGGGCTAACCTATAATGGATAATATACGGTATGTAATATTAGGAGGGAAGAGCGAACGAAACGAGGGATCGCTCTTTTGACGCTGGCTGTCTTTTTTCGATAATCTGCTGCCCCGTGCCGGCTCGGTCTATGCCCTTTACAGCCGATGACATTTTTTTTTTGTGGGAATCGACAGGATGAATCATGTTCTGGTAATTGGATCTGCTACGATTGACCGGGTTGAGCAACCTGGTATCAGTGCTGTTAAGATGGGCGGTGTAGTCACCTATGCTGGTATCACATTTCGGAAACACGGTTTGCGTACAGTTGTGATATCCAACATAGCAACACAAGATGTAGGGTTGTTCCGGATACTCCGCAAGCAGAATATTCAGCTTTTCAATGGCGTGACGAAGACCACAACAATGTTTGTAAACCATGTTGATGGAGATGAACGATGGCAGGAGATGCCCGTTCGTGCAGCGCCAATAACCGCTGGTCAGTTACAGAGCACTATTCAGCATTTCGATCACATTTACTTGGGGCCACTGCACCCACTTGACATTGAGCGAGAGCTTCTCAGGCTTGCCCCAGAAAAAGGAATTTGGGTTACTCTTGATGTCCAGGGATACGTTCGCCGAGTCGAGAAAGGAAAAGTGCGACCAGGTATCTCGGAAGATTTACATGAGGCACTCTTGGCTTGTACAATTATCGGCGCTGATCGAACGGAACTTCAAGTAATTCTTGACGCTTACCAAATGGGAATTGGTGAGCTTATGAATGCGTATAAATTAAGTGAAATAGTTGTTACTAATGGAAGTGAGGGCGGGCGTGTCGTGTTGATGTCGGGCGAGGTAGTCAGCTATAAGGCACAGCGGATCAACCATGCCGTAGATGCGACAGGTGCTGGAGATGTTTTTTTTGCCGCATATCTCGTTTCACGGTTACACCGGCGCCGCAGTGTCATGGTTGCGTGCAGGCACGCCGCTCTCGTAGCAGCAAGGCAGGTTCAGGGGCGGTACATTCCAGAGGACTTATTGAGAGTAGAGAGATTTAGGGATGTGAAACCTTCGTTTTTTTCAACCCTGGCTGACCCACGAGATGGATTGGAAAAGGTGTTGGGTTTCTCTTGACACACGTGCTTTGTAGAGAAGGTAGATCTGGAAGTTTAAAGTCGATTCATGCCTAATGAGAGCATCAAAGCCAACTGTGAAGATGCGCTGGATCTCCCGGATATCCCGTAATTATCAAAGCGAGGTGTGACAAGTCTCGGCTTCCGACAAATTTTCCCTTGGCGCAAAGGACGATCTCTTATATGTATGAGGGCGGCTTATCTCGAACATACATTCTGTAGAGTAAGTTGTTCGATGGAATTTTGAAGTGTAAAGACATGTTCGCTAACGTAGTTGGAAGATGGCATCTTGTATGGTCCGTCGGCATATTCCTGCACAAATTTACCGAGCAGAAAGCTTACGTAATGACCAATGAGTTTATAGCTGGTAAACAAAAGGATTAAGACTATGAAATGTCTTATACTCGCCGCTGGTAAAGGAAGCAGATTAGCATCAAGGGGTGATTCAAAGCCCCTTGTTTCGTTTCTGGGGCTATCCCTCATTGAGCGAACTATCTTGACAGCACAAAGCTGTGGTCTTACGGAGTTTTATGTTGTCACTGGCTACAGCGGTCATAACGTGAGGGCCTTCTTAGATAAATTCAGCCAAGAGAAAAATCTAAATATTATCTCTGTCATAAATGACGATTGGGAAAAAGAAAATGGTCTATCCGTTCTTAAGGCGAAGGAATTATTGGATGAAACATTCATTCTAATGATGGTTGATCACCTCTTTGATAGGGAGATTCTGCTTAAACTAAAAGACCAACAGATACAAGAAAATGAAGTAATATTGGCCGTTGATTCAAATGTAAGCTCAAACAGCCTGGTAGATATTGACGATGTCACGAAAGTCCTCGTAAAAGATGGAAGAATCCTCGACATTGGTAAGAATATCAATGAATATAACGCATTTGATACTGGCTTTTTCCTTTGCAGTCCATCAATCTTTACTGCTATAGAAAAAAGCATTACCCTTGATAATGACAGTACGCTTTCAGGCGGAATAAGGATACTGGCCAACGCTAATGCCGTCCGGGCACTCGACATATCTGGAAACTTCTGGATGGATTTAGATGATATAAATGCCTTTCGTAAAGCCCAAAAGCATATTTTGAGAAAATTAAAGAAGTTCTCCGATGGTCCTGTTTCACAATATCTCAATAGACCTATATCCACAAGAATCACACGATTTCTTGTCAAGACTAAGATTACCCCGAACCAGATATCTTTTTTTTCATTTTTACTTTGTTTAATATCATCTTTTTTGTTTTTGAAAAGTGGTTACGCTACCCTATTGTCTGGTGCAGTTCTTGCTCAAATCGCATCTATTATTGACGGCTGTGACGGTGAAATAGCGAGGCTGAAATACCAGTCTACGGCTTTTGGGGGATGGTATGATGCCGTTCTAGATCGTTATGCGGACGCTTTTCTTCTGTTCGGATTGACTTGTCATATCTATTTTTTAAACGACAACTTCTTGTATATCATCGTCGGTTTTTTCGCTCTTATAGGCACATTTATGAACAGCTACACTGCTGACAAATACGATTCTTTAATGAAAAAAAGACTCGGTCCCAAAGATCATTATTTCAGAATTGGTCGCGATATCAGAATATTGATTATATTTCTTGGAGCCTTAATAAATCAAATACTCTTGATCCTTTTCATAATTGGGATGCTGACAAATGTTGAAAATATCAGGAGAGTGTTGATTCTGAATAAAGATGAAAGAAATCGAATGTGTAAAAAAGAAGATTGAAAAGATTATCAAGAATTCCCTGGTTCCTGAAGACCCAGTACACTCAAAAAACACCTTGGAGTGGCTGCTTAAATTAAAGCCTGATGCTGATGAAGCCTTAAAGATCGCCGCTTTAGCTCATGATATAGAAAGAGCTATTGAAAAACGTAAAGTGAAGCGAAAAGATTATAAAGATTACGATAAGTTCAAGAATGCCCATGCCTTAAATAGTGCCGAGATTTTGTTAGAAATAATGAAAAAGTGTAACGTAAGTACAGAATTGGCTGATAATGTCTTTCACCTGATACGCTTTCACGAAACGGGCGGTTCGAGACGTGTGAACATATTAAGAGGTGCCGATGGCATCTCGTTTTTCCATGTCAATCTCCCTGAATACTTCAGCCGGAATAGTAAAAAGGAAACAGAAAAAAGGTGGTTTTGGGGTTACAGGAGATTATCAGAGAAAGAAAAAATAATAATTGCAAAGTTCAATTATCAGGATGACGAACTTAATGCTCTCGTAACGACTTGGCTGGAAAAATCTCAACGCTGTTTATAACCACATCACTGGTAATCGTTATTCAGGGAGTTTACATAAGCCGTTGAAATTAAACAATTTCGAATTTTTAAGCAGGACAGGAGCAACAACAGATTCCAAAATCGACATGGGGGAGATTGACAGCAGAAATACACTGAGAAACTTATCTGAAATTCAGGAATATCACTCAAAAAGTCCCCGGCCCCTAGTCCCCTACAGAAAAGCAAGTGAGCACACACCGGGGGCAAGCTTTGGATAAACTCTGGGTAAACTAAGAAAGTACCCGCCGGGGACTTTTTGAGTGATATTCCTGAATTTCAAAAATTTTTCAAAATTTGCTTGCAAAGTTAGGCTAAACTAACTATATTAGGATTAGCTTATAAAGTAATTGAAAACAGCTATTTTTATGGCAAAAAACTATAATTTAAGCGCCTCATTGGAAGATTATCTTGAGGCCATACTGAATCTATCCAGCGAATCCAGCTTCGCCCGGAGTAAAGATATAGCCAAATCGCTCGGGGTATCGAGGTCATCGGTTACGGGGGCAATGCGTGTGTTGAAGGAAAAGGGGCTGGCCAACTATAAGCCCTACGACTATGTAACACTCACAGAATCCGGCCGGAGTGCGGCAGCCGAGATTGCCCGGAAACATAATATCCTGAAGTCCTTTTTTATCGATGTCCTGGGAGTTGAGGCGGAAGTAGCCCAGAAGGCGGCATGTAAAACCGAACATGAGCTTGGGCCGGAGATTATTACAAAGCTTCTGTGTTTTATCGAGTTCGTAACTCAAAGCAGTAAAAATGGACGTGATCTGGCGGACGAATTTCAGAAATTCTGTAAAAACATTAATCAGCATGTCAAAGTAAGCGAGATAACCACAATGGAAGATGAGAAAAGAAGGCAGCTGTCGAAAGTTAAGGCAGGTGAAACAGTAAAGTTAGCGGGCATAGAGGCCGGACGGGATTTACACAGCCGACTTGCATCAATGGGGCTTGTAACAAACGTGGAAATAACAGTCGTAAGGAACAGCGAGCGAGGGCCTTTTGTGATAAGCGTTAAGAACTCAAAGATGATGTTAGGCAGGGAGATGGCCCATAAGATTATGGTTTTATGAAAATAAGCAGTTTGTGAGCAAGTCATTTTTTGGGAAACATTATTCAATCTACTATCACAGCATAAACAAAGCTGTTAGACAGCGGTATTATGGACAAGAAAATTAAAGTAGCCCTGGCCGGAAATCCTAACAGCGGAAAAACATCCATTTTCAATATGCTGACCGGTGCGCACCAGCATGTGGGGAATTATCCCGGCGTAACGGTTGAAAAGAAAGAGGGCACTTTTAAGTATGCCGGTTTCGAAATAACTCTTGTGGATTTGCCCGGAACATACAGCCTGAGTGCTTATTCGATAGAAGAGCTTGTTGCCCGTAACTTCGTGATAGAGGAGCATCCGGATGTAGTGGTTGATATCATCGATGCGTCCAATATCGAGAGGAACTTGTATTTAGCGACCCAGCTTATCGAAATGAATGCACCGCTGGTGCTGGCGTTTAATATGAGTGATATGGCCGAGCAAAAGGGATTGAAGTTCGATATCGGACAGTTGTCTCAGCTTATGGAAGCAGAGATAGTGTCAACCGTCGGCAATAAGGGCAAAGGTAAAACAGAGCTGCTCGATGTTATTATCAGAACATCCGGACAGGATAGGCGACAGCGTATTCATAAGGTACACTACGGCGAAGAAATTGAGCATGAACTGGGGGAAATCGGAATACTCCTTGCCGATAAAGAGCAACAATTAGTAGAAAAATACGGTTCACGATGGTTAGCCGTCAAACTACTGGAACACGACTCTGATATAACGGTAAAAGTCCACAGCCGGGAGGTACTCGAAGCCGTTACAGCCGGCATCGAACATCTTAAAAGTATTTTTGCCGATGAGCCGGAAATTGTAATGGCGGACCGGCGGTATGGTTTCATATCAGGTGCTTGTCAGGAAACTGTCAAAACTACGGTCGAATCGCGTCACAGTTACAGCGATAGGATAGATGCGATAGTAACAAATCGTATTCTCGGGCTGCCGATATTTTTGTTATTGATGTATTTAGTGTTTCTTTCGACATTTAAGATAGGCAAATATCCGATGGGCTGGCTCGAACAATTTTTCGGCTGGGCGGGAATAACGATAGCCGGTTTTTGGCCGGTGGGCAGTGAAAGCTGGCTCAAGTCCCTTTTGGTAGATGGTGTTATAGGTGGAGTAGGGGGGGTGATTGTTTTCCTGCCGAATATTCTGCTGTTGTTTCTTGCGATTGCGCTTCTTGAGGATTCCGGCTATATGGCCAGAGCGGCCTTTATTATGGACAGAGTAATGCACAAAATAGGCCTGCATGGCAAAAGCTTTATACCGATGCTTATCGGTTTCGGATGTTCGGTGCCGGCCATCATGGCAACGCGAATCCTCGAAAACAAACGCAACAGATTGACAACAATGATGGCAATACCATTGATGAGCTGCGGTGCGAGGTTGACTATCTATATGCTTATAATACCAGCCTTTTTTCCGGAAAAATGGCATGGGCCGATGCTGTGGCTTATTTATTTGATAGGAATTATATTATCGATTGTTGTTATCAAGGTTTTACGATTGACCGTCTTTAAGGGTGAGACCACGCCATTTGTTATGGAATTGCCGCCTTATCGTATGCCTACGGGTAAATCCGTCTGTATTCATATGTGGCACAGAGGGTGGATGTATCTGAGAAAAGCGGGGACAATAATCCTGGCCGTATCGATTATACTGTGGGCAGCGATGAGTTATCCAAAACCGAGTGAGCAGTCTCTGGCAGACTTGAATCCTGAGCAGGCCCAGCAAAAAAAGCTGGAACATTCGGTGATTGGAAGGATAGGGCAAGCCATAGAGCCGGCATTGAAACCACTTGGTTTTGACTGGAAAATCGGGACGGCCCTTATAGGGGCAACTGCCGCCAAAGAGGTGTTCGTATCACAATTGGCAATAGTATTCGCAGTCAGCTCACAAGAGGCGGGGGCTGATGGTGAGAAAAGTACGCAAAATTTGCGGGAAAAATTGCAGGCGAATTATACGCCTTTGACGGGTTTTTGTATAATGCTGTTTTGCCTTATTAGCGCACCGTGTGTGGCGACGATTGCGATGACAAGGCAGGAAACAAATTCGTGGGGCTGGGCGTTGTTTCAATTCTTCGGCCTGACGGCTTTGGCTTATGTAGTAACTCTTATCGTTTATCAGATTGGCAATTCTATATCAGGTTAGAAACGCCTATTTAGAAAATTACAATTATAAAGACAAGGGCCGAGATTTTCTTCATTCTTAGTCTTGAGATTTTTCATTGGTGCTGTATAGATAGGGTGGCGGATGGATTTATGATTTGCTAAATTAAGATGGAATATTGTACAATAGGGGCCAGCAGAAATAGCAGCTTCACCCGAACAAACAGAGCGAACACAAAGTATATTATTATAAGCCTTCGTTGGTGATGAGATTTTAATCTAAGGTAAGATATGGAAACCGATAAAGGCAAAAAAGCAAATCATTTCAGCAGTCAGCAGCATCCCGAGGACGAGCTTAGGGAATATCAGGCGAAATTCAGGGTCTTGTTCGAGAATGTCAGCAGCGGGGTGGCTATATATGAAGCGAGAAATGACGGCGAAGATTTTGTATTTGTTGATTTCAACTCCGCGGCCGAAGAAATTGAGCATATAAAAAAAGAAGAGTTGATAGGTAAAAGCGTCGCAGAGGTCTTTCCCGGAGTCAAGGAGTTCGGTCTTTTCGAAGTTTTCCAGCGAGTTTACAAGACGGGCACGCCGGAACACCTCCCCATTTCAATATATAAAGATGAAAGGGTCGCAGGCTGGCGCGAAAACTATGTATATAGATTGCCATCGGGACAGATTGTGGCCGTGTATGATGATGTAAGCGCGCGTAAACGCAACGAATTAATGACTCGGATGACCGATCAGTGCTTCAAAGCCATTGCAGACTACACTTATGACTGGGAGGTCTGGGTTGCTCCGACCAGTCGAGTTCTTTGGACAAATCCAGCGGTAAAGCGCGTTACCGGCTACAGTATCAAAGAGCTTATGGCTATGTCGGATTATCCAATATGTCTTATTTATAAAGGTGATCGAGATCGGATGGGCCGGGCCTTTCAGTCGGCACTTGAAGGAAGTACTGGAAACGATGTCGAGTTCAGGATCGAGCGCAAGGATGGTAAAATAATCTGGGTAGCAATGTCGTGGCAGCCTATCTATGACGACAAAGGCAATTCGTTAGGACACCGTGAGAGTATCCGAGACATCACCACTCGCAAAAAGGCCGAACAATCTCTGGAAAAAGCTGAGCAAGAAAAAGATGCGGAACTGCAAGCTCTGAAAGCTTTTCTTGGTAATGAGGACATCGAACCGTAGCAGGGGAAAGTGAAAAGGAATCAATCCCGGGGGCGATTGATTTGACAGATAAACCTCAAGGTGATAATGAGTGCAGATACTCTTCGATATTGGTGTAACCGTCTCTATCAAGGTCGCTATTGCCATCGGAAGCATCTTGTGGATCCAATCCGTTATTTAATTCCCAGTCATCGGGCATTCCATCATGATCAGTATCCACGGGGGATGTCCCGCTTGCAAGTTCGGGATAACCGCCGACATCTTCCGGCGAATCGATAATCGAACCAGTTCCGCTGCTGACATCATTGACAATACGCTGGTCAACGGCATCACGCTGAGGCGCTATCGCTCCGACTTGAGCAAGCACTACATCCCGAGCATCGACTGGGCTTGTCGAGGTAATAGGGGGAGTTTCAAATTTTGTGAGGCTGCGATTTTTTTCCGGAGCGACTCCCTCATCTCCCCAGCGGAAGCCGACAATGTCCCAGTCATCCATGTTCGGGTCGGGACGATGCGGGCCAATATTATCTTTAACAAATATTTTGGGATTACCTTCGGAGAAAAAGATTTCATACGGGCCGGGATTTGTTGACGAGCCCGCAATGAAGCAGTTCCCGATGAAGTTCAGAAATGTATTCGAGTCATAATCACCTATCTCGGCCGGGAGTACTCCCCAGTTGTAAATTACGTTGTTCACTATGTCGTGAGTGCCTCCCTTCGAGATTAGTGGATTGCGGAAATCGTTGTGAGCCAGCAGGTTGTGATGAATCGATACGTGATAAGAGCTGTCCCCTATAAGCAGGCCGGCACTGTGTGTCTTTTTGCGGTGACGGCTTCTGTTCAGGGCCTCGCTGATGATGCACCAGGAGATGGTTATATCGTGAGCCCCGTACCAAGTGCTGACGGTTTCGTCCTCACCCCAGCTTGCCGAGACATGGTCCACCACCACATTGTAGGCATCGTCGTTTTGGCCAGCGTACTTGCCCATGATACTAATCGCGTCATTTATATCGGCATCGACAGGTCCTTTATTTCCAGGTCTGACGCGTATATGCCGGATAAGCACATCGTGTGTCATAATCGCAATGCCGGCACCCTTGATGCAGATGCCACCGCCGGGAGCGGTTTGGCCAGCGAGTGTTACAAATGGGTTAAGAATCTGCAATTCCGATTGTAGCTCGATTGTACCCGAAACACGAAATACGATTATCCGAGGGGAAGAAACATTTACGGCGGCCCGCAGTGTCCCCGGCCCATCGTCGGCCAGAGAGGTCACTTCAATTACCTGGCCGCCACGGCCTGCGATAGTCCTTGTGCCAAAACCTTCAGCTCCGGGGAACACCGGCAATCCAACCTGCGGTTCGAACGGCCTGGGCGTGCTCGGATTTATTGGAGTTTTCTGCTTCAGCCTTTCGTTAACCATGGGAATCCCAATGAGCAGGATGAACGCCGCCAATAGTAATGTACCCATCGTTGAAAATATCCGGGCCAAAAACAAACTCTGTTTCGCACGGAGCATTTTCACCCCAAGATAAATAACCGCTACAGGACACAGGGACATAGCGGCCCATATAACAAGCGGTCCGGGGAACTTCATTAACCAGGCATCGAAGATATTAGCGACTCTAAAGTAAAATAGTAATATGAGAAACCAGAGAAGCAGCGGAATGCCGAGCAGTAATAAGCCCAATTTTGTATATCTGGGGGACATTTTCATTTAATCGCTCTTTAGGGAACCTCTAACTTTCAAGATAGACGCCGCCTTTTACGAGGGCTTTTCTCAAATCGCCGTAGCGTAGTTCTCGCGAGCCGCAGTTTTTAGCAGCGCAAAGAGCGGCCGCTGTGCCTGTTGCCTGTCCCTGTCCCATACAGCATACGGTATTTCTGGTGGACATGTGGGGTCTATGGTCGGAGGTTATCATCATGCCTGCGACGAGCAGGTTCTCGATGCCCGCGGCGCGAAGGGCACGGTATGGAATGCCGTACGTGCCGCCGTTCCTGACCTGGTAACGCGGCGCGCTGTCATGAAATCCATACGCCATCACATCGTCATCGAAGTGCCTGCCCCCGATGACGTCTTCATGGCTTATGTCGTAGTCACATGTGATGAGCCTGCCCCGGCGGATGTTAAGTGTGGGGCTGGTCCGGGCCATGAAAGCCTTCTTACAACCGGGGACGTACTTCCTGAACAGATCCACCGCCTTCGCCTGTCGTTTTCTTACTTCAAGCTCGGCTTTGGCCATATCATCGCGGTTGATAACACTGCCCGGGACCTTGAAATTGCACTTAACGAACATGAGATAATTATCATGAACGGTGGTAATCATCGAGGACATGCCAATCTTCCTCGACTCCTTCTGGAACTCACCTCCAAGACCGCCGTTGAAACGTACAACTTTCCCGGGCTGGCCGCTTCGCAAACCGTAGGCGAGCTGATTGGACCGGCCGTGGGCTTCGAGATGCGCAACATAGCCGTCCAGATCCACATTTGCCAGGCCAATGCTGTTGCAGCAGGCATAATCGTTGGGGACAATGTAATCCGCCCCGGCAAATGCGGCCAGGTCGCCGTAGGCTGAGCAGTCCACAAACGCGCCGGCGTAAATCGCCTCTCTTCCGGAGCGACTGTCCACTATCGCACCCCTTATGCGGCTGCCATCCATAATTGCCCCGGTGAGCAGTGTGTTCACTGCGATAAAGACACCGGCTTCATCGAGCATTTGCATAGTGACAAGTTTGTAAAGCTCGGTATCGATCGCCGTGCATACAGAATCATAATCATATCCTCTCACCATCTCGGCATGTCCCGAGCAAGCGCCGATTTTCAGGAGGCGGTCGATAATCTGCTGAGGAATTCCGCGGACCACCTGACGTTTTTTCACGCCCGGGAAGGCCTTCCACAAATTGTAGAAGCTGTGAAGTGCAGTACCGCCTTCGGTGACGGTCCCGCCGGTATAGCCTTTCCTTTCAATCAACATGGTCCTGGCGCCCTGCTGAGCGGCCGCGAGAGCCGCCACGACGCCCCCCGTGCCGGCACCAGCTACAACGACATCGAATTTTCTGACGGGCAGTTTTTTCGCAGGCTCCTCGTAGTAGTCCCCAGACTGATTCAAGACGCGTGCCTGGCTATCCTTTGGAAAACCAGCCAAAACGCCCATTCCCAGCAGTACGCTATTTTTCGAAAATTCTCGACGATCCATTCCTATCTCCTTTGAAAAATCTCGTTGCGGCCAAGCGTTGATGTGGAAATTACATACGCCTGAGCCATTTGTAATCTAATACCGTCGATGGCAAAGATAGAAATTTTATACTGAATCAAAGCCTAATGCAAGATGCTTTATTCACTGAGTTTGACGGCTGTTCCGTAAACTAAAAGCTCGGCGGCGCTGCCGACAACACTCGTAGTCATATAGCGAACATTAATTATTGCATCGGCTCCCATTTGTACGGCCTGGGCAGTCATCCTGTTGGCGGCGGTTGAGCGAGCACTTCCCATCATTTCTGTGTATTCGGTCAATTCGCCGCCAAGAACGAGTCTGATAAGAGCGGACAGGTCTTTGCCAAGCCAGATGGCAAAGACGGTATGTCCCTGAACGAGGCCGAGAATTTCACTTGTCTGACGGCCGGGCACATCTGTGGAGTTCAACAGTAAAATGCTGCGGTCAGGTTCAGCAGATTCCGGCTTCTCCGTCGGTATCCCGGCTATTTTTTGTTCGAGAGCCACTGTCACCAGGACCACAAGGATACCGCCCAGAAGGCAGAAAATCGCTATCCTCAGAAACCAGGGTACTACCGGGTCATTTGAGGTCATCACATGCCACGGCACTCCAACAAATATAACAGTGAAGAGCCCGAGCACAAAGGCCAGAGAACCAATGTGTCTTAATGTTTTCATAGCATCTCCTTTCATTTAACCATAAAAATACCTTCAGTAGGCACGCTCATATTGAAATCGCCTGCATGTTCTTATGAGATTTTCTTCATTAACTGTCATCTCCCTCATGATAGATATACAGAGGAAGTGACATTTTCCACTTGATTGCGGATAATCTCAGGCCGAGTGTTATAATAACCGAGGCAATAGCTGCAAGGCCCTGGTGTTGCAGAGCGACGGAAACGAAGCAGAACGTAATTGCTCCGCAAAGGGAAGCGGTAGCATAAATCTCACGACGCAGAATCAGCGGAATTTCCCCGGATAAAATGTCACGGATTATACCACCGACAACACCGGTCATAATACCCATTACGACGGCAATACCCGGTGAAATGCCCATGTCCAGGGCTTTCTGAGTTCCCAAAACCGTGAACACAGCCAGGCCGAAAGCATCAGCTACTGAGAGCAGTTTGAGCGGCAGGCCGCAAAAGCGAACCAGAAAAAAAGTTACTATCGCTGTTGCTACTGCTACCAGCAGGTAGATTGGGGCTGAAACCCAGAAAACGGGGCTGACACCCAAAACCAAATCCCGTAGAGTGCCACCGCCAAGAGCAGTTACAGTTGCCAGGACAACAACTCCGAAGAGGTCCATGCGTTTTTTGCCGGCAGCAAGCGAGCCGGTTATCGCAAAGACCGCAACGCCAAAGAGGTCCATCACATACAAGAGAGTCTGCATTATAGTGCTTTCAAGATACGACTTTTACTCATATGGTTTTGGAATAAAATTCCTGCTCTATACCATATAGCAAGCCCCTATTCAGTCCGGTTGGTAATTTCGATAAGATGGAAGCCAAACTGTGTTTGGACGGGACCATGAACTTTTCCGACTTCTTCACTAAAAACAACGTCATCAAATTCCTTGACCATTTGACCCGGTGAAAATTCGCCCAAATGCCCACCCTGTTGATTAGAAGGACATTTAGAATGCTCCTTAGCGGCTTCGGCAAAATCAGTTCCATCTTCATATTTGTTGTTTGATGTTTTCACATTCTTCCTGTGTTTCAACCAGGATATGACGCGCTGTGGCTTTTGCCATGTTTGTCTCCATTCTTAAGGATTAATATTTAGAGCACCTAATAAAATGACTCTGGATTCGTATCTAACTATAGACTTACACATATGTCAAGAAATGCTTACCTGAGATTTTTTCAACTGAATGTCAACCAAAAATCCGATGAAGCTTCTAAATGTAATCTTATGGTCTTATCCAAAGAAGCAGCAAGCCAACGCTTTACCGGAGTGAGTTCTCCTAAAGAAGCAAGGATGTCACTGTCTATCTTTTCAGCCTTTTCTTCGGATTTCCAGAAAGATCCAAGCGTATTTGAAATAGTCCTCAATCTGTCATAAAGCGGGCTTAGCTTGATATTTCGCGCACAGCATGCATAAGGTGTGGCCGGGTTAAGGTCTCCACCAATCGCTCTGAGGATAGTAGCAACACCGCCGACGAAGTCCCAGTGACAGGGCATCAGGAGGTCTATAGCCATCGCCAGCGAAATCTCGGCTTGATGGCCATCTACCGTATCATGTATGATTGTCTCGATGGTTTGCTGGAGGAAGGCCGAGTTGTCTTTGTAATGTTCGCCCGCGGGATTAGCATCCGGCTCGCCGTAGTCGCCAAGACCCAGAGCTATATTATGATAGAGACGGCTCGGATCCAAGGCTTCACTAATCTTATCGATGATACGCTCGACCTGCCATATTTTAAGTTGGCTCGGCAGACCGATGAAGCTCAATAGTTCATCTGCTGATATTCCACCAATATCCAAGTCTATATCAGTAATAGCCGGATTTTCGCACCAGCTTGATAGTATCTGGCGGCAACTTTCCAGCTCTTTTTTGCGCTGTGGCGGCCGTTCATTCGATCGCTCCGGGTATCGCCCGGCGCCTATGGCTTTGGCAATATACTCGGCTTCTTTATCAGCTTCGTGATAGCATAATTCGAAAGCCGTAATAAGCTGCCTTATCTTAGTTGTATTATCGTCCAGGGGGGCAATAGAGTCTTCCATCTTATCGATGTCCAATATCTCACCGTCAGCTTCTGCGACACAGTTGCGCCAGCACGGCCTGGCCGAGACTCCATTTTCATTTGCTTTCTGAGCCGTTTGATTACCTCTATCTGGTTGTTTCGGGCTGCGAGTAATGTTCTCCTGCAGCAAATAACTGAAAGAATCCGCATGTCGATAGGATATTAATGGCAGAGGAGCAGGATTTGCAAGGAAATAATGCGTGAAAGCCCCAAATAAAATTTGGGGCTGTACATTGTCTTATGGTAATAAGAGACTGCTATTCCTGGGCTTCTCGCATTTTCTCATAGAACTCAGCGAATTTGTCTTTATCTTTAGTTTTTCGATATGCTATCGCTGAGCGAGGATGCTCGTTCAATATACCGGTGACCATATAGGGTATTATATATCCCCACTCGATATCCTGCCGCATCGGTATCAAATAATCCTGTATAACTTTTAGAATCGGTGTCAGATTGAATTTGGGATTTTTCAGGAAACCGACTAAAAGCTCAAGGCAGCAATTGCCGGGGCCCCGGCCAATACCGTATAACGAACCATCGAGATAATTGGCGTTGTGAACTATAGCTTCAATAGTGTTGCCATATGCAAGCTGCTGTTGGTTGTGACAGTGTATGCCTATTTCTTTTCCGGGCAGATGTTCCTGATAAAGTTTGACAAGATACTCTATCTGCTCACTGTATAATGAGCCAAAACTATCTACAACGTAAACGATATCGACAGGTGTTTTTGCAAGCTGGTCAAGAGCTTCTTCGAGGTCAGGCTCAATTTCTCTTGAAATTGCCATAATATTGCATGTTGTTTCATAGCCGAGGTCATGACATTTATTTATAAGCTCTATAGCACTGTCGATATATTTGACGTATGTCGCCGCCCGAATCAAATCTATCGGGCTTTCATCGGCAGGGGCAAACACCTGCTCTTTGACTCGATATGAGTCAACCATTATGCTGACTTTTAAATCAGACTCAATTCCATCGATAACTTTTTTTATCTTATCGTCATCGCAGTATTTCCACGGGCCATATTCATCTGGCGGACAAAGCTCTCTGCTGCTTCGATAACCAAACTCCATATAGTCAACGCCACTTTTGGAGAGTGCCTGGTACACCGCACGTACAAAGTCATCAGTGAAATAATGGTTATTAATAAGTCCGCCATCCCTGATTGTGCAATCAAGTACCTTTATTTGTTCTCTGTACATATTCCAACCTTTAACTAATCTTCTCTATAGTTTCTTCAACACTTTTTCGGCCAGCTCGGGAGCAACATCGACAGCATATTGTCCATCCGGGCAATACACCTGACCTATATCATTAAGTAACACGAATCTCGGCCATTTGTTAACGGCCTTTTTGTCGTGCTTAATCAGGTCTATCAGGTCTTTTTCGGCTAAATTCGGGGGCAATTTTACCGGAACATCCAGTTTTTCGAGAATTTGCCGGACTCTTTCGAGCCTTTCCTGTGGGGCTAATTTTAATTCAATCTCTATCATACCGGCGCCAATGATACCTATTGCGACTGCCTCGCCGTGCAGTAATTCGAATCCACTGGCCGTCTCAACGGCATGTCCGATAGTATGGCCATAGTTTAGAATTCTTCTCTTGTTTTGCTCGCAGGGGTCGGCCTCGACCACATTGCCTTTTATTTTGCAGTTAAAATGCGTTATTTTTTCCAGCACGTCCGAATTTCTATCAAGGACAGCGTCGAGATTGTTCTGAAGAAAATCAAAATATTCACTATCGGCGATAAGGGCATGTTTCACAGATTCAACCAGTCCGGCCTTAAATTGTCTGTCGTCCAAAGTTGTTAAAGTCGCAACGTCGATATAAACAGCAGCAGGGTGCCAGAAGGCACCGAAAGCGTTTTTGCTTACGCTCGAATCGACTCCGGTTTTGCCGCCCACGGACGAATCGGCCTGGGCGACTGTGGTCGTGGGTATCTGGATGACAGGGACACCTCTTTTGAAAACAGCGGCTGCAAATCCTGCAATGTCACCGACCGTTCCGCCGCCAAGGGCAACAACAAGGGTGTCTCTGCCGAGATAGGCCTTCTCCATAGTTTCGATTATTGAAACTGCTGTATCGATATTTTTAGAGATTTCACCGGGGGGGCTTATTACAAAAGCAGGTACATCGCTTTTGCCAAGAAGCTTTCCCAAATGTCCTGCTGAGACCAGGTTTTCATCGGTAACTACAAATTTATTGTACCCGTTGAAATCGGCTTCTATCCGAGGCCATAATTCGCCAAGGGTGTCCGTGCCGATTTCTATCGGGTAACATTTGGCCTGCGAAGCCGGAATTTTAATCTCATGCTCTAACATAATATCAAATCGATAAACCTATAAAGAATCCGTTTTTTTTACATTTTAGGACACTTCTAAACAAGATTGAGTGTACCATTGCGGATTCGACCAATGACGCAAACTAAGCAGTATAATCTATTTACGTTATGTATGCAACCTTTTAGGTCAAATGGTGGTCAAATTATTTTTCGGGGAGATACCTTGGTTTTTAGCCTTGCTTTTGGGGTTTGTCATTGCTATATGTTTGGATTATGGAGACAAAATTAGCAGTTCCAATAGCAGCGAAAGATTTAGACCAGGCCAGGCAGCAGGTCAATGCGGCGATATCCGCCGGTGCCGAACTGCTTGAATTTCGTACAGATTACCTCGAAGGCCTCAGTGCCGAGATGGTTAAAAATCTGATTACCTATGTAAAAAGTGCCGGCGATAAACGACTGCCAATAATTGTGACCTGTCGTGACCAGCGGCAGGGGGGGGCGATTGGTTATGAGCAACAATTGCGAGTTGAGGTGCTGGTCTGTGCTCTGAAAGCCGGCGCCGAATTTATTGACTTCGAATACGACAATTTCATTATTGCCGAGAACCAGGAACCAATACAACAGGCATTATCACAAAATCCACAAGCTCGTCTGATTCTGTCTGCTCATAATTTCGAAACAAAATTTCCTGATATAAGTAAGCTGCATCGTGATATTTTAGATGTATGTCCGGATGCGATTCCCAAACTTGTATATGCCGCAAATCATATCAACGACTGCTTCGAAGCTTTTGATTTACTGCATGAAACCAGCGGTGATAAAATCGTATTCTGTATGGGCGAAGCGGGCCTTATCAGCAGAATTATAGCGAAAAAGCTGAACAGTTTTGTAACTTTCGCAAGTATCGATGACCAAAGCGCAACGGCACCGGGACAGTTGACAATCGAGCAGTTTAAGCAATTGTACCATTATGATGATATTACATCCGAGACCAAACTTTTCGGGGTGATAGCCAATCCGGTCGGCCATTCATTAAGTCCTGCGATTCATAATGCCTGCTTCGGCGAAAAAAGTATGAACAAATTATATTTGCCGCTATTAGTCAAGGGTGGACAGCAGGAATTCGACTCGTTTTTGCATAACGTCATTGAAAGAAAGTGGCTGAACTTCGTTGGCTTTAGTGTAACAATTCCGCATAAACAAAGTGCTCTGGAATTTGCCCAGGCTAATGGAGATTTTGTAGAGCCGTTGGCTGAAAAGATCGGAGCGGTTAACACATTGATTATCGGCTCAGATAGTAAGCTCATCGCTTACAATACCGATTATTCCGCCGCATTGGATGCTGTTACTTCTACTTTGGGTATCGACAGAGATGGATTAAGAGGGCTTTCGGTCACAGTTGTCGGAGCCGGAGGTGTCGCAAGGGCAATAGTCGCAGGTTTAAGCGATGCCGGCGCACAAATCCACATTTACAATCGTACTGTGAGTAAAGCCGAAAAGCTTGCGGCTGAATTTAGCTGTGATTTCGCACCGTTGGATGATTTAATGGATATGAACGCCAGACTGGTCGTAAACTGTACCAGTATTGGAATGCATCCAAATATTGAGGTAACGCCTGTCCCTCAGGAATGCCTGAAAAGTGATATGGCGGTTTTTGACACTGTTTATAACCCCGCCGAGACTTTGCTGTTAAAGCAGGCACAGCAGGCCGGCGCGAAAACAATAGACGGTATCTCAATGTTTGTCAATCAGGGCTTAGCTCAATTCAAACTCTTCACCGATACCGACGGCAGCGCAGAGCTTATGCGAAAAACTATTTGCGATTCTCTGTTAAAAGAATGAAATATAAACAGATAATAATAGATAAGGATGCATTTGTTGGTATCAAGTTCGATAAACTTTGTAATTTCGCCAAGAATCATCTTCTAATTCTTCCTGATGTATTGTGTTATGAATGCCACACAGATTTTAATATCAAGACGCAGAGGACACTAAAGCATTGCCAGCAACTTATTCAGAATGGAGCCTATTACTGTTCATGTAGTACTGGATTCTTACAGAGTGAAGGGAGTTCTCTTGAGTCGTATCCGTGGTTCTTGCCAGATCTCGAAGTGACGTGCCGAATAAAAAATGGCACTTCTGAAAATGTTGTTCCCGACGCTATGCAAATGTTTAAGGCACGTTATGGTGTTGCTTGCAGACTATTTGTGGACGCTATTAATAGGGTATGTAAAAGAGTACCATCTGAATTGCAGGATTCATTAAAAAAAATACAACCACAAGGAATTAAAGATCGATTCGAAAAATTTCTTAATAATATCGATGCTAATAAAGATCAGATGCGTGACTTTGCATTACGCTCGATGCCTGATGGATGGGTCAAAAATATAAGTAGATTTTGTTTGTCAGAAAAATGGATTAGTTGGCACTATTTCAGACTAGTTCGGATTATAGCGATGGAGTATTCTTGTCGTGGGCTTTCGAGTGGAGCACCATCAAAAAAACAGGCTGAGCATGACTACCAAGATATGGAGTACGTTTTGCTTCTTAGTCGAGCAGATGGCTTATTAACAAGAGACAAAAAATTAGTCAAGCCATTAGCCAAGGCAGCGTTTCCAGAAAAAGATGTGTTTGAAAACCTTGAAGATGTACCTGACGAATATCTATGTAATTGGAGTTAGGATTGTCATTGCTCAATTTACTTGTTGCTCTGTTGTGGTTATTGCTGGTATTATTGGGTAAATATGGTTGAAAGCACAATTATGACCGCTCTACAGCATTATATTAAGGCATTGGATGAGTTAGGTATTCATACCAGCCGGCTTGTTCTCTTTGGTTCCTTTGCAAGAGGCGATGCTAATGAATTCAGCGATATTGATTTGGTTGTAATTGCACCGGAATTTGATAGAGCTTGTGAAGTGTCGCTCATAGAAAAGCTCTGGCAAGCGACTATTTCAGCGGACAATCGTATAGAGCCTATTCCCTGTGGAGAGCAGGAATGGGAAACCGACCAGTGCCGTCCGATTCTTGAAATTGCCCGTCGTGAAGGCATTATCATAGCTGCTTAGTAACATACTTCTTCCAAAACTGTAACAATGAATAACAGCTACGTGGGGGAATTTCATGCGACGAAAAGACCGGGAAATAACTGATATTGCTACTATAGAAGGTATTATCCATAAGGGGCAAGTATGCCGTTTGGGTTTATCTGAAAACGGGCGGCCATATATCATTCCTCTTTGCTTTGGGTATAAAGATAATAACTTATATTTTCATACCGCCCGTGAAGGTAAAAAGCTGGATATACTTAGAAAAAACAATAATGTCTGTTTTGAGATCACCATAGACAATGAGCTTGTAAAGTCGAAGGAAGCATGTGGCTATAATATGAAGTACCAAAGCGTCATTGGATTCGGCAAGGCTACATTCATAGAAGACATTGACTCAAAACGTAAGGCATTTGATATTATCATGCAGAATTATTCATATAGATCTTTTGAATACCCGGTAGAAGCCATTAAGAATACGGTAATCATAATAAAAGTTGAAATAGAAAGTATGACAGGAAAAAAGTCGGCTTATTAGAAATTACCACAAGTAAAATCAGGAAATACAGACTTTGTCCGGGGCGATATTGCCATTTCACAATTTAATTGTTGCTCTGTGGTAATGATTGTTGGTATATTAATAGCTGCGGGAAAAATGGATTCCTGCTCCTTCGACTTTGCTTAGGGCGGGTTTTGCAGGAATGACAAGTTGTGTTTGCATTGATATGAAGAAATGACATTTGCCGATAGTGAAAGTGTTTTTTAATGGTGGCGATGAACAAAATAGAAGAGTTCGGCCGGAGAATCGGCCTGGAGTTTGGTGCTGAACAGGTAATACTGTTTGGCTCTTATGCACGGGGCACTGTCACCGAAGATTCGGATGTGGATATGTTGGTCATCGGACCTTTTAAGGGTAGAAGCGTGGATAAATCGGTCGAAATTCGGATGAAGCTTCGGCCGGGATTCCCCATAGACCTGCTCGTTCGTACTCCTGAAAAAGTGCGTCAGCGAATGGAAATGGGTGACGACTTCATGCGAGAGATTCTTGAAGAAGGGAAGGTGCTCTATGAAGCCGATGACCGCTGAGTGGGTCGCCAAGGCCGAAGGAGATTTTGCTATCATGGAGCGTGAATGCCAGGTGACAGAGAATCCCAACTATGACGGTATCTGTTTTCACGCGCAACAATGCGCCGAAAAATACCTAAAGGCCCGGCTTTGTGAGGTTGATATTACATTCAGCAAAATCCACGACCTGGTTGCTTTACTCGATCAGGTTCTTGAAGTTGAGCCAACGTGGGAGAGCTTCCGAGAAGACCTTGCATACCTTTCGGACTTCGCCGTAACTTTTCGCTATCCTGGCGAATCAGCCGACGCTGAATCAGCAATCGATGCCCAGCATCGCTGCCATCGATTTCGTAATGCAGCACGCGATGTACTGGGATTATAGACGTAAACTCATTAAGGACAAAGTGAATGGCCAAGAGTAAAAGTAAAAAACCAGAAAAAGTAGTTTTAGCATATAGCGGGGGCCTGGATACGAGTGTTATTCTGCCATGGCTTAAGGAAACCTACGGTTATGATGTCATAGCGTTTGCGGCTGAATTAGGGCAGGGTGATGAATTAACCGGCATTAAACGTAAAGCCCTGGCGAGCGGGGCAACCAAATGTATAGTCAAGGACCTGCGTAAAGAATTTGTCCAGGACTACCTCTGGCCTATACTCAAAGCAGGCGCTGTCTATGAAAAAAAGTATCTGTTAGGGACGAGCGTCGCCCGGCCTCTAATCGCCAAGCATCAGGTCGAAGTTGCACAAGCTGAAGGTGCAACAGCAGTAGCCCACGGAGCAACAGGCAAGGGCAACGACCAGGTACGATTCGAATTGACTTTTATGGCACTGGATCCATCGCTGAAAATTATAGCTCCGTGGAAAGACCCTAAATTTGAACTGACTTCCCGTGAGGCGGCGGTTGATTACGCCAAAAAACACAAAATCCCGATCGATCAGACAAAGAAGAAAATCTACTCCCGTGACCGCAATCTCTGGCACATCAGCCATGAAGGAGCCGACCTGGAAGACCCCGCCAATGAGCCAAAAGACAATCTTTTTGTTATCTCCAGGCCGGTATCAAAAGCGCCTGATCAGCCGGACTATGTAACGATAGGTTTTTTTGAAGGAATCCCGGTAAAGCTTAACGGCAAGCTAACAAGTGGTGTGAGGTTGATTGAAACATTGAACAAGCTCGGCGGAAAACACGGTGTTGGGCAGGCTGACCTTGTCGAGAATCGGCTTGTGGGTATAAAGTCACGCGGCGTGTATGAGACTCCGGGCGGAACAATTCTCATGGCAGCCCACGATGCCATAGAAAGCGTTACACTTGACAGGGAAACCTTACACTATAAACAACAGGTCGCGCTGAAATATGCTGAACTGGTATATTACGGTCAGTGGTTTTGTCAACTGCGTGAGGCGATTGACGCATTCGTAGATATTACACAACGTAATGTTACCGGCGAAGTTAAGATGAAACTGTTCAAAGGGCAATGCACCCCGGCCGGGATAAAAAGCCCGTATAGTTTATATAATACTGACTTGGCAAGCTTTAAGATGGGCGCCGAATATGACCCAACCGACGCAAACGGTTTTATACGTCTGTTCGGCTTACCGGCGAAAGTGGCCGCTGTTGTTAATAAGAAGCATAAGAGCACAAAAGCTTAGTGCATTATGTACTGCTTTTGCAAAGGAGGCATTGTGGCAGTACCAGACTGGATTTGGTTTGTCTTTATTTTTGCATTCGGCTGTTGTATAGGCAGTTTTCTGAATGTTGTTATCTATCGCTTACCTCGTGATAAGTCTTTGGTAACTCCGCCTTCAGCCTGTCCAGCCTGTGACAGACATATTCATTTTTACGACAATATACCACTGTTTTCGTGGCTGTTTTTGGGGCGGAAGTGCCGGTATTGCAAAGTGTCGATTTCACCACGTTATTTTATAATCGAACTGCTGACCGGGCTGGTTTTTCTCGGCCTTTTCATTTTGTATTTTCAGTTTAATTTGCGAAACGGTATCAGGTTAGATGCCGGAGGCGGCTGGTTTATTTATCTAATTCACATAATTATGCTGGGAGCTTTCATTGCCGCTTCAGCAATTGATTTAGAGCTTTGGATTATTCCACTATCTATTTGCTGGTTAGTCACCGCAGCCGGATTTGTTGGCTCGGCGGTCGGCGTTTATATCATTGATCCCGCCTTGATTCGCACGTATTCGCTTTTACCGAGCGCCTCGGCTAATACGGGTGCACTGGCAGTGGGCGCAACGGCAGGACTGGTTATATCCCTCGTGCTGCTGGTCAGCGGTGTTCTAAAGAGAAGTTATGACTCAGAAGATTCCGAAAATTTGCAAAGTACTCTACCTGAAAATCTTAAAGAACCTGATGATTCGACCGAGGAGTCAAAAGAACCTGCGGAACAGCAGTTCAATCATCGTCTGGAGGCGTGCAGGGAAATCGTCTTCCTGCTTCCGATAATCATCTGTTCGGTGGCATGTTTTTGGGTAGCCAGAGAAGTTGCACCAGTCGGCGACTGGTGGGAGGATTTTTCACAACATCCTGCTATCGCAGGACTTCTGGGCAGTGTGTGGGGTTATTTTGTGGGTTGCGGAATGGTCTGGGGTATCAGGATTTTCGGCACCCTGGCCTTCGGAAAAGAAGCAATGGGGCTCGGTGATGTGCATCTGATGGGGGCCGCAGGTTCGGTAATAGGACCCGTTTACGTTGTGGTGGCATTTTTTGTAGCCCCATTCTTTGGGCTGGCTTGGGCGGGTTTTCAAATGTTTTTTAAAAAAATTCAACAAATTCCTTACGGTCCGTTCTTGTCTTTAGGTATATTTGTTGTTATTATTCTACACGATTGGATTCGCGATTACATGAGTTTTGTGTTTGATCATTGAATCTGGAAATATAAACTCAATATTATAAGGAGATATAAAATGCGGACTATCAACAAAAAAACTGTTGCCCTGCTGACTTGTCTTGTAGCACTTGTCCTTTTGCCCGGCTGTGTCAACTGGGAGAAAAGATATAAAGCCCTGAGCGTCGAGCACGAAAACATAAAAGGTCTGCTCGAACGCGAAAGAGGAGAAAAAGGCCAGCTTGCCGACCGCATTTCACAAGACCAGATGACAATCGAAGAGCTCCAAAGACAGATTGAACAACGCAGCAAAACACCCGGTGATGTGACCGGCTTTGGAGAAGGCTATGATGTTTCACTCGATCCTTCCAAAGGAACGATTACAGTAACACTGCCGAATGCAATATTGTTCGATTCGGGAAAAGCCGTATTAAAAAGAGCAACCAGTACAGAGCTTGACCATATTTATTCAGTATTGCGGAGCAAATACTCCAGCAAACAAATAGATGTAGTCGGCCATACCGACACAGACCCTATCAAAAAATCAAAATGGAAGGACAACTGGGAACTTTCCGCTCAACGCGCTCTTTCCGTAGTTAGATACCTCGTTAAAAAGGGAGTTTCTGAAGAAAAGATTCAGGCAACCGGCCGAGGACAAAGCCTGCCTATAGCTTCCAATTCAAGCTCAAGCGGTAAAGCAAAAAACCGGAGAGTCGAAATCGTGGTGCATATGAGGTGACGCTTTGTATTGCGTGAAATTTGTTACACAATACAACGGCTGCCAGACCATGCATGTTTTTACGTTAGATTTGTAAAGCCCATAATGCCAACATCTCTACTAAGGCACAAATGTTTTAGTGCTTACCAAACCGTCCCCGCTGATACAAACGACAACAGTTCCATGCTTAGAGGTATAGAACGACTCGGCACTATCATCTTTCTTAATTATACGTGCTCGTCTTTCGTATTGGGTTCGGTCGCAACTGTATATCAAAATATCCGGATCGAGTTTTCTTAAAAAATCATCCTCTAAGGTACTAACCGAGCCGTGATGAGGGACAAAAACAATATCGGCTTTCAGACCAGGATTCAGTCGGAGAAGCTCTCGTTGTGCGAATTTTTCAATGTCTGAGCACAGAAGTACCTTTCTGCCGGCAAATTCTATCAATGAAACCTGCGATTTATCATTATCTCCCAAATCCTTATTCTGAGATATCTCTTTGCCCGGCCAGAGTATTTGAATATTAGCACTGCTGATTAAATTCAATTCACCGTGCAAGGGTTTAATTGTTAAACCCTTTTCTATAAAATAGTCATTGAGATATTTTTCAGTGCCCCATTGATCCGTCCTGCCAAAAAAGTGATTATTAGTGTAAACACAGCCGACCTTGCAGTGTTCTATAACCTCGGGTATTCCATTGATATGGTCTGTATCGTTATGGCTTATGAAAATAGCATCGATTTTATTTATTCCGTTATAGTCCAAGAAGGGATTGACAACCCGCCTGCCAATATCGCTTCTGCTCCGAGAGCCGGCGTCAAATAAAATATTGGCCTTACCGGGGAGGCGAGCTAATATTGCCTGGCCGTGACCAACGTCGAGAAAGGTGATGATCAAATCGTTCGTATGTGTCCTCTGCCATTTCATAGTGACAAGGGAAATAATCATTGCCGAAAACATCACCGTGCAGATTACTTTCTTAGCCATAGGCCGCCGCCGAAAATATACAAAGCCCGTAAAAATAATTATACAGTAATAGAAAATGACCAGCATAAGCGGAATATGACCTATCAGTATTTGTGACAAATCCAGCTTTGCGATAAGTTCCACTATCCAAATAAGCCAGTTCGACAGAATGGCGACTATAAATCCCAAGACAGCACTTAATGTAGGCACCAGGAAAAACAAGATTATCTTCAAATATCCCAATATCAGAATTAGACTTACAAAAGGAAAGACCAGCAATGTCCAGATGCACGCCAGCGGCGTGATTGTATAAAAATGGTAAAGTAGAATACCTGCTCCGCCCAGCCAGGCGGCAAGTCCCACAGAAAACAGCCTCAATAAATATGGCCACGATTTTGAAATTACGTAGAAAATCAGTTTTGTCTTCTGCTTTTTTTTAGGCCGGGACAAATCCGTTATTTTTTCGTATATAAAGAAGTAGATTCGGTCCGAGAAAAGCACAATTGCAAACACTGCTGCAAATGATAACTGCCAGCCGGCCTCGAATAAGTGTGTAGGCCTTATAAGTAAAAGAATTATTGCCGCTAATGATAATGTGTTGATGGGATTGGAATGCCTTCGAAAAAGAAATGATATGCAGAAAACGCAGCAAATAATAGCCGCCCTTATCGTCGGTGCTCTCGGCGGCACAATTAACAAAAAGACAGCCAACGCAATTAAACAAACGACCGCCCGCGCGGGCTTCATTAGACCTGCTGTTTTACACAGCCACCAGACCATTCCTATCAAAACACCCAGGTGCATCCCCGATAGGCTGATAAAGTGTAGGAGACCGGTTTTACGAAATGCCATGTAAGTGTTACTGTCAATATTTCCTCTATAGCCCAACAGCAAAGCCTCCAGCAAACCTCGGTTCGACTCTTCCGGCGAGAGAGTATCCAACAATGCTCGGGAAGCCGATTGTCTTATCCTGTTTTTTAGCTTTGTAAAAACAGCAGCATCAGGGGTGTTTTGCAGCAATTTGATGCCAGCCCTTGATTTTACAAATGCAGCGACAAAGATATTTTTCCTCGCCAGATATTTTGCCGTATCGAACTGGCCGGGACTGGTAGGGGGGTCGAATCTGTCAAGCTGGCAATATGCCTGTATGGAATCGCCGGCTTTCAAATCCAGAACAGGCCCACTTACATACACTCGAACAGTGCCGGCGACCTTAGCCCAGCCGCCGGCGGTTTCTACTTCTGCGACTTTGAGGTAGAAGCTGCTCGATGGGCCGCCGGGCTTGAATCTGGCGAATTTCCAGTTCTGATTTTTGTTAATATACGGCTCGGTCATAATCATCCCGCGAATGACCGCCAGTTTTGACTCATCCGCGAGGAGATTACGAATATCATTCGTCTTTGGTTGATGAAAACTTATCAGCCGAATCGCACCAAGACACAGAAAACAAACCAGAGCAGTAGAGCTTAAGAGCAAGGGTGTATAATTGCTAAGCTTACCCTTTGTCTGGATAACAAAGAATAAAACCGCCGCCAGCAAGCACAATGATAATAGTATCAGCCAGAGCCAAAGGAACCGTGACTCAAGCAAAACGCTTTGTATAAGAATCCCGGCTATGAGGCCGATTGCGACAAAGACAAGGGGACAGGTACTTATGATTCGCTTATGAAGATTTACGCCGGTTAACTGCCGGTCTATCTGCGCTAATTTCCTCTGTATCTCGTCCATGGCCCAATAGACTACAGACTAAAGAGGTAAGACTCAAGGGGAATTTAGCTCATAAAAGACTCATAAAAAAAGAAATATCGTCGATTCCTTCTCTTTTCAGAAGCAGGTTTAGGCAAGTTCAGTTCAGTTTAAAGCTGAATGTATTGTTTTGGTTGTAAGTTTGTTTCCATTGTCCAGACAATGGCTTTGCCGTTTTTGAGACAAAACGGGATTAAGATTTCGTAGCCCTCGCTCTCAACCCAGGGCTTTAAGAAAGTGAATTGTTCGACAATCCGCATCTTAAGTTCCAAATCGTCGAGCATCTCGACAGTTCCCTCGATTCGTACCTGGCAACCCTCATCAGCGTTATAAAAGCAAAGTTCGACAGCAGGATTGGCGGATAGCTGCTTATTAACGTCTTTGTCCCGTCCTGTAGTGAAAATAATTCCGTTTTCATCAGCACGATATATCATAATCATACGAACATGAGGCTGATTGCCGTCAGAAGTAGCAAGGCTGAAGACCGGGTTTTTTGTTACGAATTCGAGAATCTCTTCCTTAGTCATAATCGGATTCCTTCAGCTATGATTTTTTAGTAATTGTTTCTTTGTTCATATATGGCCGCAGTACCTTGGGTATTGTTATCGAGCCGTCGGAATGCTGGTAAAGCTCCAGGATGGGGATTAGTATTCTCGGCGAGGCGATAACGGTGTTATTCAGTGTGTGGCAGAAATTATTCTTCTTTGTGGCGGGGTTTTTGTAGCGAAGGTTCATCCGTCTTGACTGAAACTCATAGAATTTACTTGCGCTGTGCGTTTCACAATAACTTCCTCGCGAGGGCATCCATGCCTCAATGTCGAACTTTTTCGCCTGACCTCTGCCGAGGTCGCCGGTGCAGACATTTGCAACACGGTAGGGCAGCTCTAAAGCCTGCATGATGGCCTCAGCGTTGGCTAAAATCTCTTCGTGATACTTGTTGCTTTCTTCTATGCTGTTTTCGCAGATTACCACCTGCTCGACCTTGTCGAATTGATGGATTCTGTAAAGGCCGTAGGTGTCTTTACCTGCAGCTCCGGCTTCCCGCCTAAAGCAGCTCGATTGTGCCACATACTTCAAGGGCAGCTCCTCAGTGCTTAATATCTCGCCCATACGATAGGCCGTAAGTGGAACCTCGGCGGTGCCCACAAGATTGAGCTGGTCCTTTTCCATTCGGTAGGTCTGTTCTTCGGAGCCGGGATAGTACCCGGTGCCTTTCATCGCCTCATCTTTCATAAGAAGCGGCACTGACAGAGGGACATAACCCTTGCCGACCATGTAGTCCATCGCAAACCGCAGAACCGCCCAATGCAATAAGGCGCCGTCACCTTTGAGAAAGTAGTTTCTGGTGCCGGCTAATTTTACGCCTCGTTCGATATCTACCATGCCCAAAGCCAGACCCAACTGCAGGTGGTCTTTGGGTTCAAAATCAAAGTGCCGTATTTGCCCTTCTTTTCTTATTTCGATGTTCTCCGTATCATCTTTACCCAACGGCACATCATCGTCGGTCGGCTGAGGCACCTGCTGCATAAGCTCTGTAAATTCCGGCTGAAGTTTCCTGGTGTCTTCGTCGTACCTGACTTCCTGCTGTTTCAATTGTGAAAGCTGCGATAGTGCAGATTGTTTTTCATCGCCTGACAGCCTTGGAATTGACTTGCCAATACGGTTTTTGTCAGTGGAAATATCCTGAAGCTCTTTTTTTATCGACAAAAGCTTTGAATCTAAATCGAGCAATCTGTCGATATCGACGTCGAAGTGTTTATCTTTGGCAGCTTTCTTAAATTTCTCAGGATTTTCGCGTATTTGTTTAATATCAATCATGGTATTTTGGTACTACTAATTAGGTCATCAGTATATCAGTCAGCAGGGGAGTCTAATATCAGCTTTTTTACAATCGTGCGTAATTCAGGGGCTTTACTCTCTATCAATTTTCCTTGCGTTTAGAGCCTACGATTAGCCATTTAACGTCTTCTCTCTGCAGTGTGTATTCTATCGTTAACGTACCTCTCTTGTCGGAAGTAATTTCAACAGGACCAAACGTGGCCTGGTCGCCGACAAGCGTGGTTTTGGCGTTTTCGATTTTGATTTCAATGTTATCTAATGAACCCCGCTCGATTGCACCTGCCATGCTCTCACGCATAGCAACCTTACTGCTCCCGCTGGAAGATACGTAATTATCAGAAAACAACGCCATTAGCCTGCCCAAATCCTTAGCTTCAAGAGCGGCTTTCCACTCGGTCATCGTAGTATTGATTAGTTGCTTATCGGAAGGTCCTTTGACAGGAGTCTGGCACCCACAAAAAACCGCTACAAAAACAAGCAAACCCAAGCTCAGAATAACTGACTTTTTCATATTTTCACTCCTTTTAGTTCGCCGTTGTCGAAGCTGATTATAAAACCGAAACATCCAGCTTATCCGATATTGCGAAGTGTACAGCCCCATGGAGATAACGTCAAATATATTTCGCGGCTCGTGGTTCGGCCCCCCCTGGGGTTGAATTATGAGAAACGTTTAATAATTACGACATTATTTTGCCCGCCGAAGCCGAACGATTCATTCATTGCTATATCAACCTGGCATTTCCGGGGCTTATGAGGCACGTAATCCAAATCAAGCTCAGGGTCAGGATCCATCAGATTCATTGTCGGCGGCAGGATATTGTCTCTTATTGCAAGTACACAGGTAATCAATTCAGCTGCTCCAGCCGCACCGATCAAGTGGCCAAGCATACTCTTAACACTGCTGGCAGGTGTATTTTTT
This sequence comes from Planctomycetota bacterium, assembly GCA_019456195.1. Taxonomy (GTDB): domain Bacteria; phylum Planctomycetota; class Phycisphaerae; order Sedimentisphaerales; family Anaerobacaceae; genus NIOZ-UU13. The sequence goes on from VRUK01000014.1 coordinate 30,281, forward strand.
GCTTCTTCTTTGAAAACCGCTTTTATGGCTTTGGTCTCTATCGAATCATTTTCCGCCGTGCTTGTGCCGTGGGTGTTTATATAATCTATGTCTTTATAGCTGATACCGGCATCTGCAAGTGCCGCCATCATTGCCTGTGTTGCGCCTCTGCCCTGTTCGTGCATATCGGTAATCCTGAATGCATCGGAACTGCTGCCGTAACCGACGACTTCAGCTAATATTTCAACACCTCTTTTTTTCGCTGAGCTTAGGGATTCGAGAATGAGTATCGCTGCGCCTTCGCCGAGGACGAAGCCATCTCTGGTCGCAGAGAACGGCCTCGATGCCGTTTGGGGGCTGTCATTTCTCGTCGATAGAGCGGTAAGACGATTAAAGCCCATAAGCCCCAGCGGATGTATCATCGAATGTGCACCGCCTGCTATCATTATATCCGCATCACCTCTGCGGATTAGCATTGTCGCTTCACCAGCAGCCTGAGTGCTGGCTGCACAGGCGGTCAGACAGCTTCTTGTCGGGCCGCGAGCACCCGTGAGCATAGCGATATGAGCAGCGGGCATATTAGGCTCCTGCTCAAGCTCACACATCGGATCCATTCTTGTGAAAGCGACCTGTGCCCATTTGCCCCAGTCCATTTCGTTTGTATCTGCGTCCCATGCTTCAGCGATCGCAGCGAAAAACACATCATTATCAACAGAGCCTTCGCCTGCACCCAGGTAAATGCCTAATCTGCCCCGCTCTATTCCATCGGTCGGCTCTATCGTTTCAACATCAATCCCGGCCTGTTTACAGGCCTGGGCCGTAGCGCCGATGACAAAGCCGGAGCCGCGATTGCCGTGCTGATGCAGCTTGGGATTATTAGTGTATTGCGCAAAATCGTAATCTTTGACTTCGGCATCGAATGTGGTCGGAAATGTCGAGGCATCGAAAATAGTGTTTTTAGCTACGCCGCTCTTGCCCGTCAATATTGCCTGCCAGAGAGATTCTACATCGTGGCCTAAAGGGCAAACAATGCCCACTCCGGTTATTACAACTCGCTCCCTTGTGCCATTTTCTGCCATTTAGTTCACTATCTCGCCATCAAAATTCTTCAATATCACCGCGGCTGTTTGTCCGCCGTATGTATAGCTGCAGGAAAGTGCATAACGAATCTTTTTTTCCTGAAGTTTATCTGAAATATTCAAATCACAACCGTCGGCTCGCGTGTCGCAGTTTTTCGCAGGGGGTATTTTGCCGTCAGCCATAGCACAGACTGCGGCGATAACATCAACTGCTCCGCTTGCAGCGCCTGTGTTGCTTAACATACTCTTGGTCGGCCAGACACTCGTTCGGGCTGCCGCTTCTCCGAGAGCCGTTTGGATAGCCTTTGCCTCAGCCAAATCATCGGTTGGTATTCCAGTGCCATGCGGGATAATCAAATCTAAATCCTCGGGCCTTATCTGAGCATCAGCCATCGCCTTTTTGATTGCAATCTCGATGCCTTTACCATCCGGCTCAAGATGTTCGTATTTAGGATTAATATTATTGCTTTGGCCGATTCCAACAACTTCGGCTAAAATTTTTGCACCTCGCTTTTCGGCATTTTCAAGATTTTCTAATATGACTATGCCGGCGGCTTCGCCGAAAACAGAACCATGGGCATCAGCGTCAAAAGGTCTGCAGGCCGAAGCAGGCCCATCATTGTTTTGATCGGTAGCTCTTTTAAGCAGGCACTGGCGAATCATAACTATCGGATTAACCTTCGCCTCTGCACCGCCGGCAAGAGCAATATCACTGGCACCGCGAGCGATAATCTGAACTGCTTCAGCTATTGCCAGATGCGCGGAGGTTTCCGCACAGGTGATAGAGTTGCTCGGTCCCTGAATATCATGAATTATGCCTATATGGCAGGCGAGCATGTTGGGAAGATATTTCAACAGCCATAAAGGTGTTACCATTTCAAGACCTTCTTTGCCCCATTTACGAATGTCAAATTTACCGTCGGTTATACTTGCAGCTACAGCTGGAGCCAGTTCAACCAGGTCGCAGCTTATAAGACCCGCCCCCAGATTGATTGCCATACGCTCAGGATTTACATTGATGTTTTCCGGATCGATACCCTTTGTAATAAGGCCGCTATCGGTCAATGCTTCGTTTGCCGCTATGATCGCCAGTTCAATATCCCTTGACATCAGCTTAACAGCTTTGCGAAATGTCTTCGGCACATAATCTCGTATTTTATAATCGGGAACCTGGCCGGCTAACTTGCAGCTAAAGCCAACAGGATCAAATGCTGTAATTTTGTCTATTCCACACTTACCGGCACATAGAGCCGTCCAGGTGTCACTTACGGTTAATCCAAGGGGGGCTACTGCACCAAGGCCGGTTATTACTACGCGAGCCGAATTCATCATTTTTGCTCCGAATCGGCGGCGGTTCCGGCGTTACCTGAGGTCACATCTCGTAAAAGTGATTCGAATACTGATGTGTCGGCAGTGAAAACAAAGTTTTCCTCAGGAAATTCTTTACCCGCCAGATTCTGGTCTATATGGCTGAACATTAAATCTATTTCGGCAATTAACTTATCTGCACAGGTAATTTTACCGCTTGTGCTTGCGGCTTCCGGAGCAATAGATTCTATTTCTGTATCTAATTTTAGCGTATCGCCCGGTTTTACATAGTCGAAAAAGACGGCTTTTTTTATCTTCGCAAGGATGACTTTTTCCTGAAAATTCTTTGCCTCTCCGACGAGTATGCCTGATGTCTGGGCCATTGCCTCAATCATTAAGCATTCCGGCATAACGGGAAAGCCGGGGAAATGGTCGTGTAAATGCTCTTCGGCAAGGGTTACATTCTTTATCGCGACGGCATGCCGGCCGCTTTGAAACTCAATAAATTTATCTATCCAAATCCAACGCATTTTCAGCTATCCTGCTGTTAACAGCTTCGAGGGCTTAACACTATTTAAGCAGCATTCAGTTTGCCTTCAATGTAATTTACAATCGCATTGACGGTGAACAGGTCACCCAATTTGTTAATGTCAGGGTCGTCCACAAACCCCGTAATATCGGTATGCGGCATCTTCTCTCGTAATTCAGCCAGTCCTTTTTCGGTCAATTTGCCGTTCTGAACAAAGTCGGGATTGTTCATTAAATTCTCAGCGGGGAATAATTCTTCCCGCGGGATTTTTATTCCGAATACCTTTTCCAATCGAAACACTATATCCAAAAAGTCAATGCTTTCAGCTCCCAAATCTCCCATTAGGGTCGCTTCGTTCGTAACCTCATCGTCGTCAACGCCCAATGCATCAATCAGAACTTCCTGAACCTGCTGTATAATTTCGTCCCGATTCATTGCCATACTTTTTTACCTCCAGCATAAAATTTCGTATTTCGTATTGCGTTTAGTATTTTCACCTCTGCGTTAAACAGGAATCTAACTGCAGCCCAATAATTTCCATCGTTTTTTCATATTTTCGATTACCTTGGCATCGACAGCAGCCATTGCTGAATCCCGGTCGGCCAGATTAAAATGCCTCAAACCGAATCTTGCTTCAACAATCCGTACGCCATCCGAGGAGCCGAAACCGCTAAAGCTGCTTCTGTTTTCCTCGATAACCCTGGCCTCAACCGTATATTCTATCTGGGAACCAGGTGCCAGGAAACTTTTATATTTTACATTCCTTGCCTGTTCAAGCAATATCATACTGTGAGCGAAATTTTCCGTCCGGCGTACAAGCCACGATGCCGATTCTATCAGCCCTTCCAGCAACAATACGCCTGGCAGTACAGGAAACGTCGGAAAATGGTCGGCCAGGTATTCTTCAGCTAAAGAAACACCCTTGATAGCCTTTATTTCCTTGCCGGTATCCAGCGAAATAACCTTGTCTAAAAGTATAAAACGCATAATTTCCTGCCCGTGAATCGTATCTCAATTAGTAATTCACTAACATCTTTATACAACTTCTTATTTTGTCTAAATGCTATACGCTATACTCTAACCGCTGATTTTGCAATTCTTTTTCCAGCCTTTTTTTCCTTTTTTATACTCGCCGACTTTCGTCCCACGGAGAATTGGAACAATTGTGTATCGAAGTGTAAAACACTAAAAAAAGGCAAAAACAAATTAAACCTGCCATTTTTTAATCAACATTTAGCCTGTGAGAAACGGTTTTTTTTTGTTGGTGGATCAGACCAAGTTTGATATAATTGGCTATACAAAGGTTATTAAAGACTGTTAATAGTTTATACATTGACAACGAAAGGAAAAAAATGAAAAGGTTCTTCACCCTCGAATACTGGCAGGATGATAGCTGGTTCGTCGGAAAATTAAAGGAAATTCCGGGCGTTTTCAGCCAGGGTAAAACCATAGAGGAACTAAAGGATAATATAATTGATGCGTACCATATGATGCTGCAGGAATCTAATGTTGAAGACGAGCACGCTGATGTCAAATATATAGAACTGGGAGTTGAACTGTGAAACGAAAGGCCTTGATAAAGGACCTTGTAAAAAGCGGATATTATTTGAAAAGACACGGCAGCAGACACGATATCTATGAAAATCCCGGAAACGGCAAGCATGCTCCCATTCCAAGACATTCTAAAATAAAAAACTCATTAGTCCGGCTAATCAAAAAGCAACTCGGAATATAATCGGCTCCTATACGCTATTGTTTATGGAAATACGCAGTGCGAAAATTTCGGATGTCAAGGCGATTCATGCCCTGGTAACTTCTTATGCCGAGCGGGACAGGATGCTGTTTTGCCCGATGGCTGATATTTACGAGAAACTCCAGACCTTTAGTGTAGCCAAGGCCGATGGCAATGTGGTTGGGTGCTGTGCTCTGGAGGTCATCTGGTCAAATTTAGCGGAAATAAAATCACTGGCAGTTGACCAAACGAAGAAAGAAAAGGGCATAGGCAGGATGTTAGTAACCGACGCCATCGAACAAGCCATCATGCTTGGTGTACCAAAAGTTTTCGCACTTACGCTTGAGCCTGATTTTTTTGAGAAATTAGGTTTTGAGATCGTAGAAAAAGAAACACTGCCTATGAAGGTCTGGAGTGATTGTGCAAAATGCTCGAAGCAGCAAAATTGCGATGAGATAGCTGTCGTAAAGAACGTATCTATAGAAGTCTGAGGCGGAGAACATGCGACTGGCTGCGGAAATCAACCTATTTGTCTGCGTTGGAACAGGGCTATAGCCAATGCAAGTATTGCTGTTGTGTAGCACAAGGCATAAGAAGCAGTTATTACGATATATTTTACAGGTACCTGGCTGCCCTCATAAATTGCGTCGCTAATCCAGAAAATCTGCAAGTTGGGCACCAGAAATCTGCCTATTTTTGCCCACAATTGAGTCTCGGCAAATCTACCGAAGGCATAATCGCTTACAAGACCCAGCAAAAAAATCCCTATACATGCCGACAGTGTTACTACAATATTAAATCTGGAGGAAAGTGCCACCGCCAGAGCCACCATTATTATTGCGGCCAATAGCAGTAATACTGAGCCGTAAATATCCACGGCGTTTATAGCATTACCCTTAGGATTAAACTGCCACCGATTGTCAATAAAAATCAGAAATACAATGCCTAATGTAGCGAATATGCCGGTTAAAACGATTGCTGTTGACGAGAACTTCCACTCATAAGCATAATTAAAGAAAGCACTTAGCAAAAATACTGCGACAACGATAACACATGCAGTAGCAATAACCGTCCAGTCGTGCGGGTCATTTACCGTTTCGAGCACACCGTGCCTAATTACCATCAGCAGGGCGATAGTGCAGATATAGTGCGCCAGAACCACGGCAGAAGCCACACCGAAAAATTTCGCAATAATGAATATCGGACGTTGAACAGGTTTGGTCAAGACAGTCATTATAGTCTTATTTTCTATTTCCTTGGCCACAGCACCGGATGCGGAAAATATTGAAATGAACAAACTGGTCAAAAAAAGCGTAGACAGTCCTATCTCGCGCAGAAGCTTGTTGTCGTCGCTCATTGTGTACATTGTCAAAGACGGGCTGATAAAGAGCAAAAACAGGGCGGCAACAATAATAATGGCATAGACAGGCTGTCTCAGGGTTTCTATGAAAGTATTTTTTGCTATCGTAAATAATTTATTCATCCGTCACTACCAATCCGTACCCCCTGTGCAGAGTACTGAGGTGTCCTGGTTTTATATAAGGACATAATTTTTTTTCAATTACCTCTATACCAGAATAACGATTATTGTTATATTACGCAACTTGTAATTTGTAAAGAACATACACAGATATTATGTGAATACTGTGTTTGTGGATTTTTTGTTCGGAGTATAAATCGGTATAAAAATGACAGTATCATCAAAACGCCCTGAAAACATAGCGATTGTGTCTTTGGTCTTGAGTGTAGTATTCTTCGGCATTGCCTTCTTCTTAGGCCGATGGAGCGGCTTCTTTGCCCTCTCTGCAATTAGCTGGCTGATTCTCTCTTCGGCTTTGATTTGGCTGGTTTTATATGTTCAATTCCATCAACGTTCCCTGGCAGAGCAGGAAAAACTCGATATGGGCCAACTGGTCAAAGACGAGAAGGCCTCGGCAATCTTTCAAGCCAGCGGCGAACGTGCCGGTTTATTCGCCACTGCTCAGCGGCACCTGCAAATACTCGAAAAATGGTTCATTCCCATATTCTCAACACTAATCGCCGCTTATGAAATAGGTCTCGGACTTTATTTATTCAAGGCCGTTATGAAGGGCTTTGAAGGCGAGCCGCAACAAACTTTGCTTTGTGCAATCGGTATGACGGCCGTTGCGTTTATGAGCTTTTTAATCTCTCGATATGCCACAGGTATGTCGGCTCAGCCGCAGTGGAAACCGTTAAGAGCAGGGGGGAGCACTCTTTTAAGCATAGCTGTTTTGTGCTTTGCTATAGCAATAGGTTTGGCATTGTCACAATTCAAGTCTTTCATCGTTCTAAATGTAATTAACTGGATTGTCCCGATTCTGCTTATTTTAATCGGCGCCGAAACCGCTTTGAATCTTATCTTCGATATCTACCGTCCGAGACTAAAAGGGCAATACAGCAGAAGCGCTTTTGACAGCAGACTATTGGGGATTATAAATGAACCGGGCGGAATATTCCGCAGTGCTGCAGGTGCCATTGACTATCAGTTTGGCTTCAAAGTTTCTCACACATGGTTTTATAAACTACTCGAAAAAGCAATCGCACCTTTGATATTATTTTCCGTCATTACGCTATATTTGTTGAGTTGTATTATCGTAGTAGCACCCAATGAGGAAGTTATAATAGAGCGATTCGGCAATCCTAAAAACGATGCGAATGATGTCAGGCTTGTCGGTCCCGGCCTGCACAGAAAATGGCCATGGCCGATAGATATCGCTTATAAGTACCCGACGAAGAAAGTAATGGAGCTTAGTATCGGCTTTGTTGCCAACGAGGAAAACAACGGCAAAGCCGGGCATGGCCCGTTATTGTGGGGCCAGCAGCATTATGAGGAAGAACACCAGTTTCTTGTGGCAAGTAAACAAACAAGTGTATCCTCAGACGATTCGGCAGTGCCAGTGGGAATTGTTATTGCCGCTGTCCCGGTTCAATACAGAATAAAGGATTTGTATTCTTTCATTTATAAGCACAAAGAATCGAAAAAACGGCTCGAAGCTATCTGCTATCGTGAGCTTACGAAGTTCGCAGCCAGTGCAAAAATCGAGGTTGATGATGAAGCCGACCTTGAGCAGAGCCTGCTCGGAGCAGGCAGGACTCAGGCCAAGAAGACTTTGACACGCGAAATCCAGAAGGCCGCCGACGAAGCGGGTTTAGGGGTTGAAATCGTCTTTCTGGGTCTTCAGGGTATTCATCCCCCGACTGAAGTAGCGGCAGATTACCAGGAGGTTGTTGGCGCGGTTCAGACGAAACAGGCACTTATACTCGAAGCTCAGGCAAATAAAAACCAAAGCTTGAGTGCGCTTGCCGGTTCAGTGGAATACGCTGACGAGCTTTACAGTCTCGCAGAAAAATATCAGTATGCCGAAAAAATGAACAGGACCGAAGATGTCGAAAAACTTGGTGATGAGCTTGATATGGCACTTGAAGAATCCAAAGGCGATATCTTTAAGACTCTGAGAGAATCTCAAAGCTATGCGTTTGAAAAAGCTACGCTTGCAAAAGCAGCCGGCGAACGCTTCGAGAGCCAGCTCAAGGCATACAGGGCCGCGAAAGAGATTTACAAAAAGCAGCTTAGGTTAAATGTGCTCGAAGAATCTCTGAAAAATATACGAAAATACATCGTGGCCGCAGATCCGAACGATAAGCAGATTATAATAATCGATGTCCAGGAAAAACTCACTCCAAGTATATATGACATCGGTGGTTTTGAGGAGATCAGTAAATAATGAAAAATATTGCCATCACAATTTTTATCGCATTAGTTGTTATAGTTATGGGTTTGTATCTGATTTCTTTTCAGGTAAGAGAGACAGAATCAGCATTAGTAACAAGATTCGGTAAACCTGTACGCACAATCACCGAACCAAAACTATGTTTCAAGTTGCCGACCCCGATAGAGCGTGTACACAGATTTGACTCCAGGATGCATGTTTTTGAGGCCGATACCGGTGAGACTACTACTAAAGGCGCTGTGCCGATTATAGTAAATACTTATGTAGTTTGGAAGATTGCCGAGCCTTTGAAATACCTGAATTCTGTTGGCTCTGTCAAAGAAGCGGAAGACAAGCTGTACAGCCAGATTACCGACACGCAAAACAGGGTAATCGGCCAGCATTCCTTCGGCGAATTTGTGAACAGCGACCCGGCTAAAATTAAATTCAAGGAAATTGAAGCCGAAATGCTCGCAGACCTTGAACAAACCTTGAGCGATGAGTACGGCATTGAAATCAAGACTCTCGGTATAAAACAGCTTAAAGTCAATAAAGTTGTCACAGTAAAAGTGTTCGAACGGATGAAAGCTGCCAGAAGCCGCCGGACCAAAGCTACCATTTCTGAGGGTGAGGGTCAGGCAACCAGGATAAGAGGCGAGGCTAATTTCAAAAAGTCTGTTCTGAGTACTACCGCTGAGGCAAGAGCCCTGGCTATACGAGGGCAGGGTGATGCCGATGCCGCGATACATTATAAAATGCTGGAAGAAGATCCTGAACTCGCAATGTTTCTACGTAATATCGACAGCCTGGGAAAGATGTTAAAGGAAAATACAACTATCGTTATCCCGGCCGATTCAGAACCTTTCAAACTTTTAAAGGAAGCCCCGTCCCTGAAACCCAAACAGTAAGAATAATGTAAATTTTATCGTGCGAAACAAAATAAAAGTTACACAAGATTATGGCTGAAGAACATAAAAATAGTGATAAGGATTTACAACCAAATACACCAGATAAATCCAAACCCGTAGAACTTGATGCTGCCGGCAAGTCACTGTCGGAAGCATTGGGAATCAGCTTCGTCATCCTGAAAGTGATAATGGGGGTGCTTATCCTTGCATTTCTGGCCTCCGGCTTTAAAACGGTCGGTTCCGACGAACAGGCTCTTGTTTTACGATTTGGAAAGATCCGCGGAGTTGGCGAGGGTAGAGTTCTCAAACCCAGGACCCGGCCGTACTGGATAATCCCATATCCGGTCGAAAGAATGGTAAAAATCCCTGTAGAGAAGAAAATTGATTTGGCCATAAGGTCTTTTTGGTATTACCAAAGTAAAGAGGAAATGCTTATGGACCCCTCTATCCAAAAGACCAGATTCCTGCCCGAACTGGACCCCATAAAAGACGGTTATTGTATTACGCGAAGTGAAAAACCGGATGGAACGATATCAGGATCGAGCGGAAGTGACTACAATATCGTCCACTGTAAGTGGCGACTAACCTATCAAATTGATGATCCCGTTCGGTTCTTTAAGAATATTTATGTCGAAGATGTAAAGCCGGGCGATATTTACCTTGATGTTGTAATAGAGACTATAACACCGCTTGTGCAAAATATCTTTGAAGATGCAATAGTGACTGCAACAGTGAGTTATACTATCGACGATATTATGTACGAGCAAGTCGCACGGCTGACAAAAGATATCAAAGAATTGGTGCAGGAAAAACTCACAACAATAGAAAGCGGCTTAAAAGTTGTACAGGTACAACTTACGGAGAAGACCTGGCCACGGCAGGTCGATGCAGAGTTTCAGGCATTAGCAACTGCCAGCCAGGACCGTCAAACATCTATAAATGCCGCCCGGAGCTATGCTGAAAGCACTTTGAATGAGGCTGCCGGACCGGTAGCAGAAAAATTATTTGCGGCCATATATGATGATAATGTCAGTGATGAAGCAAAGGAGTTATTGTGGTCTCAATTGGCTGGTACAGTTCAAGAAAATATCTCCCAGGCAAGGTCCTACCAAACCAGGGTTGTAGCGAATGCCAGAGCCAACGCCGAATATCTCAAGGTATTGCTTCCTGAATATCGTAAACATCCGAAGCTTGTTATTGATAAGATCTATCAGGACGCGATAGAACGCATTTACAACAATGTTGATGAGAAATTCATTATTCCTGAGGGGGCGGAATGGCGAATTCTGATAAACAGAGACCCCACGTTAAAACCGAAAACCAACGAACAGCAAACAACGCCAGAGAATTAAAAATTAGCTGAATCTTAATATTCAATAAAAAAGATACGAAATTATGGCTCACCAACATTTACATTTTCAGGATGACATCGCCGCCGAGCACACTCACGGCAAGCAGATTCGTGTAAGCCTGGCACTATTAGGAACATTGGCCGGCGGAGTGCTGCTGATAAACAGCGGCATCGCAAAACTCATTTGGGGAAGTGGCAGCTTCGAACCTGAGTTTTTAGCAATGGCCGGTGCTATACTGCTCGGTGCTCCCATCGTCTATCATGCAATAAAAAGCCTCGTTCACGGGCATGCACATATGGACGAACTGGTTGCACTGGCTATAATAGCAGCCTTTGCAACGCAGGACTATGTCACGGCAGGTATCGTCGCGTTCTTTATGCTCCTCAGCGAGCTAATTGAAACACGTACCGCCCTCGGGGCCCGCGCTTCAATCGAATCTCTGATAAAACTCACACCTAAAAAAGCAAACATCATCGACAGTGACGGTTCTGAAAGAGAAGTTAAAGTAAGCAGCTTAAAAACCGGCGATTGCATCCGTACCCGCCCCGGCGACAATATACCGGCCGATGGTGAAGTTATAAAAGGCCTTAGCTCCGTCAACGAGGCGACAATAACAGGTGAATCTCTACCCGTCGATAAGGTCCCGGGGATGCAGGTTTTTGCCGGTACGAACAACCTTACAGGCGTTCTTGATATTACAGTAACCAAAGCCGGTAAAGACACAACTCTTGGCAAGGTTCAGTCGCTCATTATGCAGGCTGAACAAACCAAGATACCGATTATGCGGATAATTGACCAACATGTTAAGTGGTACACACCTACAATCTTAATGATTGCCGGCATAGTTCTGTTCTTTACCCGTGATATAGACAGGGCGATTACGATACTTGTCGTCTCGTGTCCCTGTGCGTTGATTCTGGCTACGCCCACGGCAATGGTCGCGGCTATTTCCGCTTCCGCCCGCCTTGGTATCCTGATAAAAAATGTCGCCGACCTCGAGATTGCCGGCAAGATGACGGCAATGGTGTTCGACAAAACAGGAACGGTAACTACCGGTAGGCTGTATGTAACAAAACTAACGCCTCCTGAGGGTGTCGAGCCGGCCGAATTATTAGCCGCTGCAGCTTCTGCCGAGCAGATGAGTAAACACCCGGCAGCAAGGGCGCTCAGGGAAGTGGCAAAGGAAGCAAACCTATCTTTACCTGAAACGCATAACTTCAAGGAAACACCGGGTAAAGGCGTAACTGCAGTTATCGATTCATCTACAATTTATGTCGGAAGAGACACATTCCTCAAGGAAAACAACATTGATGTAAGTAATGTTTCCGACCCGGCACTGCACGAGGAGCAAGGCTTCAGCACTCTTTATGTAGCAAAAGACTCCAAGTGCATCGGCTGGATTGGCTTGCAGGACAAAACCAGACCCGAAGCCAGGCAAGCTATCAAGGAACTGATCGATCTGGGAATAAAAAGAGTGACAATGCTTACCGGTGACCGGAATGAAGTCGCCAGCCGTGTTGCCGCCGAACTAAGCTGTACTGATTTCAAAGCACATTGTTTACCTCATGACAAATTAGCGATTGTCGAGCAGATTAAAAAAGACGGCCATACTGTTGTCGTTGTCGGAGACGGCATAAACGACGCACCTGCACTGGCGGCAGGTGACCTGGGCATTGCTATGGGGGCGGCAGGCAGCGACGTAGCTATTAATTCCGCTTCAATTGCCTTGATGAGCAACGATTTGAAGCGGCTGCCTTTCCTGGTTCGGCTTTCCAGAAAAACAAGAAAAGTTATTACTCAGAACCTCGGTTTTGGAATATTATTTGTCATCCTTGGTGACACCGCAGGAGCAGCGGGGTGGCTGCCGGCTGTCTATGCAGCGGCTTTGCATTTTGCCGGCTCACTGATTGTCGTCTTTAACAGTGCTCGACTTGTCCGCTACGGCGAGGATCTTGACCACGAAATATAATGGCAAAACCCGGTAATAAGCAACATGATAAAAAATATGGAATATGCTGTTGAAACCTTCTCCCTGACCAAGATTTTTTCCGACTGGTGGGGACGGGCCAGGGTCTATGCTGTTGACAACCTGGATTTACATGTGCGTTATAATGAAGTTTTCGGTCTTTTAGGCCCCAACGGATCGGGAAAAACAACAACCATAAAAATGCTGTTAGGACTCCTCCATCCGACGAAGGGAAAGGCATTAATTCTCGGTGGTGATGGAACAGACTCTCAAATCAACTCCAGAATCGGTTTTCTACCAGAGGAATCTTATCTATACAGGTACCTGAACGCTCGTGAGACTCTGGATTTTTACGGCAGACTATTCGGCCTGCCGGCTAAAGTGCGAAAAATGCGTATCGAAGCTCTGCTCGATATGGTCGGATTAATGGCCGTCGCCAACAGACCGGTCGGAACCTTTTCGAAAGGTATGGCCCGCCGAATTGGCCTTGCACAAGCACTGATAAACGATCCCGACTTACTTATACTGGATGAACCGACAACCGGGCTTGACCCCATTGGAACAAGACAGATAAAGGATTTAATCCTGAAGCTTGCCGAACGGGGCAAGACAATTTTACTTTGCAGCCATCTGCTTGCAGACGTCGAAGATGTATGCGACAGAATTGCAATTCTTTACGGCGGTAAAATCCAGACCCAGGGCAAGGTCAGTGACCTCTTACAGCAGACAAATAAAAGGCAAATTACCGCCGATGCCATAAGCGATGCCACCATTGAGAAAATAAAGCAGCTAATTCATGAAGAAAATGCCGAGTGTGTGGTAACCTCTCCGATGGATAAACTCGAAACATTTTTTATCAAAACGGTGGCGGCCGCTCAACAACAGGCACAGACCACAAGCGGTGCGGTCAGCACTACTAAAATCGGCAATTTTCTTACAAAGCAAACCGTTACTGAAGATATACTCGATAAACTTGTCTCTGCACCGGTATCACAGGACGGCCAGGCAGAACCTCCGGCAACAGAAAAGGTGATTCCTGTCGAAAGTTCAGAACCTGAACCTGCTGAACAACTGCTAAGCAAACTAACCGGCTCGACCGAGCAAACCGAGTCAGATGCCTCTGTCAGAAGCGAGCAAATTACAACTCAACCAGTCGAATCCCAGGCCCCTCAGGCCAAACAAGTCAACAAAAGCATTTTGGACCAGCTCACAGACAAGAAATCCACCCAGGGCCGGGACGACAAAGAGCCAACTGATAACTCACAGGCAGGAGATGTAGGCGATGCGTAGTATCTGGGCTGTCGCCACAAATACTATAAAACAGGCTGTGCGGATGAAGGTTGCCGCTGTTTTTCTAATCCTGCTGCTTGTCCTTCTTTCTGCTTTGGGTTTTTCTTCCACAGGCGATGGAACCTTAAAAGGCAGGCTGCAAACTTTCGTAAGCTACGGTCTTTCACTGACCAGTATTTTGCTCAGTTTACTCACGATAATAATCTCCATTTACACAGTAACCAGCGACATTGAGCAAAGACAGATATACACAGTTATCACAAAACCCATTCGCCGATTCGAGTTTCTTCTGGGCAAACTGCTCGGGGTAATATTATTGGATATCATTTTGCTCACTTTGTTTGCAGGGATAATATATACAATTACTATTTACATGCCGAAATTCACTAAGGCACCTGAGTTTGAACGGCTGCAGGCCAACTATGAGTTTTTTACTGCAAGAGCATCCCTCACTGTCCCGGCGATCGATGTTTCCCAGGAGGTCGAGGATACTTACAAGAAACTTGAAAGAAGTGACGGATTACCTGAAAACGTCCCCTATGAGGAAATGATTGCCCGGATCACCATGCAAAAACAACTGGCTAATCGAGCCGCCGATGTCGGCCAGGTACTGACATGGGAATTCGATAACGTCAAGTCTCTTGCCCAACATTTCTTTGTAAGATTCAAATACGACGTTGCGGTTAATCCACCCGATATGCAGGTCTTAGGCAGATGGGTTGCAGGCGACTACCAATATATCAAGTATGGCACGGAGAGCGAAACTCCGATTTACGACCAAGTTCATAAAAACTCGGTTCGTGATTTCCACGAAATAGTAATCCCTGCCAATGTTATACCCGAACATGGCCGTCTGGCTGTTGCATTCCAGAACTATCCATTAAACAGCACGGTTATATTCTTCCCGCCTGATGGCATAGAAGTACTTTATAAGGCGGATACTTTCACAGGCAATTTCATAAGGGTTACTTTTCTAATACTGTTTCGTTTGATTTTCCTGGCGTGTCTGGGCATATTAGCCTCGACTTTTTTGTCTTTCCCTGTGGCTATACTGCTCTGCCTTGTACTTTTTTCAACGTCGTGCATCAGCGGCTTTGTTATCGAATCCTTCGGCTTTCTAAGTGAAAATGTTAGTTTGATTTACACTTATACTATCCAGTTGATGGTCAGGCTTTTACCGCAATTTGACAAATACAATCCTACCAGGTTCATGGTTCCCGGGCTATTATTGAGCTGGACGGTATTAGCCAGGTGCGCCATTGTCATGGTTTGTATTAAATCACTTTTGTTGCTGGTTCTTGCTTTAATCATTTTCAGCTATCGGGAAATTGCAAAAATTATTGTGTAGTTCATTTTTACTGTTTTTATGCGTTTACGAGACAAAATAATCTGTTTTGTTTGTATAGTTCTTGCGGTTGGTTTATTTATCGGCGCCGGCATGCAGCTCGACTCCATAAATCGCCAGCGTCAGGACATGAATTTAATCATCGACACGCCCGAAAACATTCCTCCCTCACTGGCATTCGCGACCATTGCAACCGGAGCCTTTCGCGGCCTGGTCGTGGATATCTTATGGATGAGGGCGGATAAACTAAAAGAGGAAGGCCAGTTCTTCGATGCCAGACAGCTTGCCGAATGGATAACCATCCTGCAGCCTCGATTCGCATCGGTCTGGGAGTTCCACGCATGGAATATGGCCTATAACATCTCGGTCGCCATACCAGAGACACAGCCGGACCAAAGATGGCAGTGGGTCAGAAACGGTTATGAACTGCTCCGCGACCAGGCTATCGATAAATATAAGCTCAAAAATATTACGCTTTTCCGTGAACTCGGCAGGATATTCCAGCACAAAATAGGCGGCGTATCAGATGATGCGCATAAATACTATAAATTGCAATTGGCTCTGGAAATGGAGCCGCTTCTTGGCACTGCGGATAATCAATATTTCGATGCACTCGCCGAAGCACCTCTCTCCTGGCAGGAAATTATCAAAGACCCGAACACAGCCTTAATAATCAACGCGCTAAAATCAGCCGATGACTCATTTTCAGACGATAATGAGTTTGTGAGCAATTATCTATCTTTAAGGCAAAACTCCCAAAGGTTTGATCCCGCCGCCGGTCAGGCAATCGACAATTTCAGAGGCACCGAAGCCCTCAATAAGTTTGATATCTTTGCCAAAGCCTGGCAATTACGCAAAGTATGGAAACTTGATCCGGTTTTAATGCGAGAGATAAACAGAGGCTACGGCCCTATTAATTGGAGCGATCCGAATACACATTTGCCTCTGGATTGGCGGCACCCCGATAGTCACGCAATTTACTGGGCCATCAAAGGTCTTAAAATACTTGCCCAGGAGGAAGACCGTGAAATCGATGCTTCTGAAGCAAACGCGGATCGAATCGTATTTCACAGTTTGCAGGATCTCTTCCGTAACGGCAAAATATTCATCTACGAATTACAACTTCCCGCATCTTCACAGGATTCTCCAGAGCAACCTCAGGAGCGGATATACAAAGAGGTGTTTTTACGGCCGGATTTGAGGATGTTTGAGCCTTACAACACAGCAGTGCTTACAACTCTCGAAAAATACAAAGAGGACGGAGACGAGCAGCGTATGGTATCCCTTCAGAATGGCCACCGCAATATGCTCAAAAATGCCGTTCTTTCCTTCTATCAGGCCGGTCACAAAGACCATGCACAAAAGATTTTGAACCAGTTAAAAAAGCTTTATCCCTTGCCTGAGTTTGATGTCCCGCTTGTGGTTTTTGCAAGAAGACGTTTGCTCGAAGAACTCGGAAGCATTGGTATAAACGATGCAAAAGAACAAATAACCTTACTTCTGAGGGAAAGTTACTATTTATATGCAATTCGTGATGACGATACGGCAGCCAGCAGCGAAAAAATAGCAGAAGACGTTTATACTTATTACCAGTTGAAATACAGTGACCAAAACAGGATTGACCTGCCCGCCTTAAAGCTGTTAAGATACTTTGGTTTGATTGACTTTCTCAATGATCAGCAATATCATCCTGACTTAAGAAAGAATCTGCTTGGCCGGATAAGAATCGAAAAACCGGAGCTTTTCAAGCTATTAGAAGTCGAAGCAGAAAAACTCAGGAAACAATCAGAACAAGCAAAATGATTCTGCACCCATTGAGCTTAATACACATCCAACTGGTTTGGTGCGGCCGGTTTCAGCTATGGACAATACACTTGTGCAACAATTAACTCCTTCTCAGAAAAAAGCTGTCCTTCACGTTGAAGGGCCTTTGCTCGTTCTTGCCGGGCCGGGCAGCGGCAAAACCCGCGTAATCACATATCGTATCGCGGCACTTATTGACTCAGGTGTCCATCCATATAATATTTGTGCAATAACTTTCACGAACAAAGCCGCCGAGGAGATGCGCCAAAGAGCATTCACCATTGGCGCCTGTGCCGGGGCACATATCAGCACCTTTCACTCTTTATGTGTCAGAATTCTTCGCAAATATGCAGACAAAGCCGGCATTACATCCAACTTCAGCATCTATGACTCCTCCGACCAGGCCAGGTGTATCAAGCAGGCGGTCAAAGATTGCGAACTTGATACGACGAACTTTTCTCCCGCCCGAATGCTGGACGTGATTTCCACTTTGAAAAACAAGCTGATAGACGCCGAGTCCTTCAGAAAGGATGCCAACGATTTTTTTTCTAACACATTATCCGAAATATATATGGGCTATCAGCGTATTCTGAGTGAGCGAAACGGCCTGGATTTTGATGACTTACTAATGAAAACGGCTTTTTTGCTGCAGGACTCCCCCGATGTATGTCGCGAGCTTGGCGAACGCTTCAAATTCCTCCTAATCGATGAATACCAGGACACAAATCACGCTCAATATCAAATTGCCACAACCCTTGCTTCACAGCACAATAATATTTGCGCAACCGGCGACCCGGACCAGTCAATCTACCGCTGGCGGGGGGCTGACATCCGAAATATTTTGGCCTTTGAAAAGGATTGGCCCGACGCAGTAATCGTCAAACTCGAAGAGAATTTTCGCAGCACCCCGAACATCCTTGCAATGGCCGACAACTTAATTACATTTAACAAAAACCGAAAAGACAAAAAGCTTATTCCAACCAAACCTTCCGGCAGGGATACCATCATAGATGTCTTCGAGGATGAAGCCCAGGAGGCCCAAGCTGTCGCCCAGCAGATAAATGAGTTGACTAAAAAGGGCGCCAACCTCAAAGATATGGCAGTATTCTATCGTGTTAATGCTATGAGTCGTGCTTTTGAAGAGACATTCATTCAGAATAAGATACCCTATCAGATTGTCCGGGGGGTGGAGTTCTACAGGAGAAAAGAAATCCGTGACCTGCTCGCCTATCTGAAAGTCCTTGTCAATCCTGATGATGAAATTGCGTTATTGCGAATTATTAATACACCGGCTCGTGGTATAGGAAAAGTGACGACAGATAGAGTTCGTACCTACGCCGCCCAAAACAGAGTCAATCTTTTTGAAGGGATGAAGAAGTCCGAGCATATCGAATCTCTTTCCAAGGGAGCAAAGGCAAAGCTCGCTGTATTTGTTAATATGCTTGAACAGTTCAAGAAGGACATCGACGGGCCGATCGCACCTCTTGCCGAACGTGTCCTTGCCGAATCGGGATTAGCTGCCTCTTTCCTTGCCGCCGGACCCGATGGCGAAAGCGCACTGGAAAACGCTAACGAACTGATAAACTCCGCTACTGCTTACGACAAACAGACAGAGCAACCCTCACTTATCGATTATCTTCAACAGATATCTCTCTTCAGCGACACCGATGCATACGATACATCCATTGACCGTGTGGCACTGATGACTCTTCACGCCGCAAAGGGGCTCGAATTTGAAAATGTCTTTATCGTTGGTGTTGAAGAAGGGATATTACCCCACGAAAGGTCTAATTCCCGCGAAGACCAGGACGAACTTGAAGAGGAGCGTAGGCTCTTTTTCGTAGGCATAACCCGTGCTAAAACCGGTCTGCATATTAGTTACGCCCGATACCGGACAGTGCGAGGCCAGATGCTGCGCTCAATACCGTCGCAGTTTATTTTCGAACTCGGTCTGGAAATATCCGAACAAGCTGAAGAAGATGAAAGTTATGATGACAATGTTCATATCAGCCAGGATACACCTCTGTTTAAGACAAACCAGTTGGTCAGGCACAATTCTTTTGGTCTCGGCAGGGTTAAAGAGTTCATCGACATGGGCGAAAATAGCGTCGTCGTAGTCAAATTTAATTCGGGACAAACAAAATCACTGATGTTAAAATATGCCAACCTTTTAAAGATATGAAAACATCAGGAGGATTCAAATGGTTGGTAAAAAATATTTTACCCGAGTGGTTATCTTATCATTCACATTAATCACTTTCTTTATCACCCCGGCTCCGGCAGATTCCACCGTAAAGATATATGAAGAGCCGCTGGTGATTCCTACTTACCAGGTGGGCAAACCAGATCCAAATCCAAGGTTCTATACCGGCAGGACATACCAGGGGGCACAAGGGCGAGTATATCCTTATCCGATGCTGGACGTATTGACCAATAGTCGCAGGGATAAAACTTACAAGGCGGTTTACCTTGAAAACGAATATGTGAAGGTTTGTGTTCTTCCTGAAATCGGGGGGCGTGTTTTTTCCGCATTAGACAAAACCAATAACTACGACTTTCTTTATCGCCAGCACGTGATAAAGCCGGCCCTTATTGGAATGCTCGGTGCCTGGATATCCGGGGGCATAGAATGGTGCATCCCTCATCATCACAGAGCGACAACCTTTATGCCGGTTGACTACACACTGCAGGAGAATCCTGACGGCAGCAAGACCGTGTGGTTTGGAGAGATGGAGCTTCGCCATAGAATGAAATGGGTGATAGGTATAACCGTTTATCCTGATAAATCCCTTATGGAAGCAACTATCAAGATTATCAACCGGACGCCGTTCGTTAATTCTATTCTGTGCTGGTCAAATGTTGCTGTCCATGCAAATCAGGACTATCAGGTAATTTTTCCTCCAAGTACGGAATATGCCACTTACCACAGCAAGAACCAGTTTGCAAACTGGCCGATTTCACACGAATCTTACTCCGGAGTGGATTACACAAAAGGAGTTGACCTCAGTTGGTGGAAGAATCATCCATCACCAATATCATTTTTTGCATGGAATTATCAAGACGACTTTTTTGCAGGCTATGACCACGGCAAACAAGCAGGTACCGCTTACGTGGCCAATCATCATATCGCTCCGGGTAAGAAATTGTGGGAATTTGGCCCCGGTCCGAGCGGCCAAATGTGGGACAAAATCCTGACCGATACCGACGGCCCTTATATAGAGATTATGGCTGGTGCGTATTCAGACAATCAACCCGATTATAGCTGGATACAACCTTATGAAGTGAAAATTATTAAGGAATACTGGTATCCCATTCGGCAAATAACAAGTGTAAAGAACGCCAACCTCAAAGCCGCTGTAAATCTGGAGGTTACTGAGGAAAACACAGCAAAAATCGGTTTCAATGCCACATCAGCATATAACAATGCAAAGGTGATTCTAACTGCTGACGACAAGGTGGTTTTCAGACGGCGGATTGATATTGGGCCGGATAAACCATTCACTAAAGAAGTTGCTCTTGCCGCCGGCGTGAGAGATAAAGATTTGCGAGTTTCGCTGCTCTCCTCAACCGGCGAAGAACTCATAGCCTACAAACCGGTTGAAAAGGAAAATGCCCCAATGCCAAAGCCGGTTGAGCCTCCGCAGAAACCGTCAGATATTAAAACCGTTGAAGAGCTTTACTTAACAGGCCAGCGTCTGGATCAATTTCACAGTGCGGCTCTTGAGCCATCCCCCTATTATGAAGAAGCATTAAAAAGAGACCCGGGAAATTCACGGGTCAATACGGAGCTTGGAATTCTTTACCTCAAGCGGGGGATGTTTAAAGAGGCACAGGAAAAATTGGATCTGGCAGTCAAACGAGTCGCGAAAAATTACACCAGCCCGAAAAACGGCCAGGCCTACTACTATCTGGGACTGGCCTTAAAGTTTCAGGGAAACTGCGATGCCGCATACGACGCCTTTTATAAAGCAACATGGAGTTACGAACTTCATACGGCCGCCTATTACCATCTGGCAGAAATAGATTGTCTCCGGAAAGATTTTGAGGTGGCATTGAAACATATAGACCGCTCAATTGCCACAAATACCTGGAACACAAAGGCTTTGAACTTAAAGTCTGCTGTGCTTAGACAATTGGGGCGGTTTGAAGACGCAGCTCAAATTGCATCAACTGCTCTGGACTTTGATACACTTGACTTTTGGGCCGGATACGAGCTTTACCTCGCAAAAAAAGCGGCGGGTCTTAGAAGAGATTCAAAAGAAGCTTTGAACGCCCTAAAGCTAAAGAGCCGGGGAGAACTGCAGTCTTATCTTGAAATTGCAGTTGACTACAGCAATTGTGGTCTATGGAACGAAGCAATTGAGTGCCTTTCAGTATTATTAGATTCAAATAACAAGGCACGCCGGCACCCGATGGTCAATTATTATCTTGGCTTTTTCTATCAGAAAAAGGGAAATGCGAAAAAGGCTTCCGAATACTACCGCAAGGCAGGCAAAATGCCCCCCGATTACTGTTTCCCATTTCGCTTAGAGACAATAGATGTGCTCAGCAGCGCTGTGAATAATAATCCTTCAGATGCACTTGCTCCTTATTATCTGGGAAATCTTCTTTACGACCATCAGCCTGAAAGAGCAATAAAAGAATGGGAAAAATCGGTGAATTTGGATGACAATTTTTCAACGGTACATCGGAATCTCGGATTATCCTACGCGAGATTGGAGAATAATCTCCCCAAGGCCATTAACAGTCTGGAAAAAGCAATAGCCTGTGACAAAATGGACCCAAGAGTCTATTATGAACTGGACCTGCTTTATGAGACGGGGGGGACAGCGCCTGAGAAAAGACTCAAGCTTCTTGAAGATAATCATAACACAGTAACAAAACGTGAGGATGCTCTGTCTCGCCAAATCGCTCTCTTTGTACTTTTGCAACAATATGATAAAGCTATAGAATTACTTGCAGGCCGGGAATTTCATACGTGGGAGGGTGGAGGCGGGATACACAACGTTTACGTCGATGCTCATCTGCTTCGAGGTCAAATGAAGTTTGACAGCAAAAGATATCGCCAGGCACTCAATGATTTTGAAGCGGCACTCGAATACCCTGAAAATTTAAGAGTAGGAAGACCGAAACGAGACAGGAGAACCTGCCAAACCTTTTTCTTCATCGCAAAAGCTCATGAAGCCTTAGGTGATAATCAAAAAGCCGCAGAGTACTTTGAAAAATCAGCATCGGTTGAAGTCGGAAATTCTGAGTTTAGCTACTACAAGGGACTGTCTCTTAAGAAACTCAGGCAAGAAGATAAAGCCCGGAAGATATTTGACGAATTGATAGCCTCGGCAAAGCCCGCCCCTGCGGTGACATTCTTTGCGAAGTTTGGAGAAAAACAGGCTCATAATATTAAAACGGCAAATACACACTACCTGCTGGGCTTAGGATACTTAGGTAAGGGTATGCAAAGCCAGGCAAAGGCCCAGTTCGAGAAAGCGCTTGAGTTAAACATAAATCACCTTTGGTCCAGAGCGCATTTATCCGAACTTTAAGCAAGGCTCTGATTTCGCAAAATCGGTTGCAGATGAAATTTTTGAAATAGATTTCAAACTCTCGAAAGGAAGATTTATGAATCGGCGAACTTTTCTCAAAGCCACGGGATTGAGTGCGGCTTCGATAGTTTTACCCACGTCAATACTCGCTACGGAAGAACAAAATGACCACATTCTCAACCAGGCCGAAACCCGCATCGAGAAATACCGCATGGGAAGTGCATCCTTGAAACTTCTTGCCCCGGATGGGAAATCGCTTAAGAGAGGTTCATCAATAAGTATAAAACAAACTCGGCACAAGTTTCTGTTCGGCTGCAATATATTCAAGCTGAATAAGTGCAGGACACCCCAGGACAACGCCGCCTACGCAGAGCATTTCGCTGAGCTGCTGAATTTTGCTACATTGCCTTTCTACTGGTGGAATTATGAACGGCAACGCGGCAAACCGGACGATGACAGAACCGATGAGGTTATCCGATGGTGCAAAAGCCAAAACATAATAACAAAAGGACATCCTTTGGCCTGGAATTTCGCCCAGTCGTCCTGGCTCCCTAAAGACCCTGAGATAGCAATGCGGCTACAGATGAACCGGATTGAGCGCTGCACCAAACGATTCAAAAACGAACTCGACATCTGGGATGTAGTTAATGAGGCAACACATTACGACCGCCCCGGCTGTAAGGAACGTGCGCCGATATTGACCGAAGCTATCGCCAAAATGGGCGTCGAGGCTTATATTCTTGAGGCATTCAAGAGGGCACGCAGCGGCAATCCCAAAGCCACACTTCTTATCAACGACTATCGAACCGACAAATCTTATGCCGAAAAGGTGATTTCAAAATTGGTCGATGATAGTGGACAATCCCTTTACGACGTCGTCGGCATACAATCACATATGCACAGTGGTTACTGGGGCGTACAGAAAGCCTGGGAAGTCTGCGAACGCTTTGCAAAATTCCAAAAGCCCCTGCATTACACAGAAACAACTGTCGTCTCAGGCAAGCAGGGCTGGGAACTCCAAAAGGAACGCAAAGACCCCAATTTCCGTTGGATCAGTACCCCGGAAGGCGAACAAAGACAGGCTAAGCAGACAGCCGAGTTTTACCGTATCCTTTTTTCACATCCTGCCGTTGAGGCGATTACCTGGTGGGACTTCACCGACCAGAATGCCTGGCAGCGAGCACCGGCCGGTCTTATTCGAGACGATATGACACCTAAACCTGCTTACAATGAATTAAAAAAGCTCATCAAAGGAAAATGGTGGACCCGGCTCGAAACAAAAACCAAGGCAAAAGGCAAAGCAAAGTTCCGCGGCTTTTACGGACAATACGAAGTTACTGCTCAAATCGGCGGCCAAAAACTTACCGGCACCTTCCAACTCGATAAAACCGCATCGAAAACGATAAACGTCCGATTGACTTGATTAAAACTTAACAAGGAAAAAACGAGCAGGTTAACTTTATAAGTGCCGCGATTTGAACGCAAAACAGGAAACTAATTGCACATCGATTTCAGTACGTTAGAATCTCACCAGAGCCGGTTTATTTCACATAATATTTGTGAACGGTTGATGAAAGGAGAGATTATGAAAGGTGCAGTTTTGCGAAAGAACATGGTCCAAAAGTTTCGCTTTATACCAATTCTGTTAATAGTTCTCACAGTTTCTGCAATTAACATCGCAGCCCAACCACAAAATAGTGTCCCCCGCCCCGAACATCCAAAACCACAATTCCATCGGGAAACCTGGCTGAATCTCAACGGCCAATGGAATTTTGGCTTTGACCTTGGCTTTTCCGGCAACGAGAAAGACTGGCCGAAGGACGCGACAAGGCTGGATAAAAAAATCATCGTTCCTTTCTGCCCTGAGAGCAAACTATCAGGCATCGGACATACAAACTTTATGAACGAAGTTTGTTACCACCGAAAATTCACTGTTCCGAAGCAATGGGCCGGCAAACGAGTATTTTTACACTTTGGTGCGGTTGATTATGACTGCCGTGCCTGGGTCAATGGAACAAGCGTTGGTCGTCACTATGGAGGCAGCTCATCATTTTGCTTTGAGATTACCGATGCGCTGCGAAATGGAGAGAATGACCTTTTCGTCTGCGCCCTTGATGATGTACGCTCCGACGTTCAGCCCGCAGGCAAACAAAGCAGGAGACTCGAATCGCGGGGTGTCGTCTATACGCGGACTACAGGGATATGGCAGACTGTTTGGCTGGAGGCCCGGCCACAAAGCTTTATCGAATTCGTCCGAATTGTCCCCGACCTCGACAATCGACGCTTTGTCCTGACTCCTGTCATTAATAACTATAACCGGGGCATGGAGTTTCAAGCCACCCTCCTTTCCGATACAGGCAAAAAGCTCACCTCAGTTCGCTCACAATCAGCCAACGGCATTGCTCAGATTCTCAAAGTAAAAAAGCCAAGACCATGGGGCCAGGACGACCCGTATCTTTACAAACTCCGGTTCGAGCTTCTCCAGGACAACCGTATTGTGGACACAGTAAACAGCTATGCCGGCCTTCGCAAATTCCACATTGAAGGAAACAAGTTTTATCTCAATAACAAGCCTATCTTTTTGCGTCATGTTCTCGACCAGGGATTTTATCCCGACGGCATCTGGACAGCACCAAGCGACAAAGCTCTCAAGGCCGATATTGAACTCTCACTGGCTGTAGGCTTTAATGGCGCACGTCTCCATCAAAAGGTTTTCGAGGAACGGTTCCATTACTGGGCCGACCGCCTCGGATATATAACATGGGGCGAGTTCTGCGACTGGGGCGGCTCCCATTCATTTGCCAATCCACAGGGAGTACACAACCATCAGACCGAATGGCGAGAGGTCGTCATGCGTGACTTAAACCACCCTTCAATTGTAGCCTGGACACCCTTTAATGAAACAAGAGGAGCCGCAAGTTCTCGCTGGGAGGTTCATCGCCGTGCAGTAAAAGAAACCGTTGACCTGACCCGCGCTTTAGACCCGACACGCCCGATTAATGAGGCCAGTGGATACGTCCATGTTGAAACAGACATATTCACTGTCCATGACTATGACCAGAATCCTGAGACGTTCCGTGATCGCTATGCTTCAGTAGCACCCGATGGTAAGAACGTCTTTGTTCGCTTCCCGGAGATATCCGTTCCTTACCAGGGACAGCCATACTCAGTGGATGAATACGGCGGAACCTTCTGGACCAAAGAACACGCTGCCCAGGCACCAGCCGGTAACAACAGAAACAAGTGGGGATATGGCAAAAGTGCTGAGGAAGTCGAAGAGCTGATTGGCAAGCTGACCCTCATCCTTACCGACCATCCCAACATTGCCGGCTATTGCTACACACAGCTTACCGACGTAGAGCAGGAAGTAAACGGCATTTACACCTATGAACGAGAGCTTAAGTTCAACACCGAACGTCTGAAAAAGTTTTTCTCAGCACCTGCGGCAATAGAAAAAAGTGAAGATTAATCGTTTCTCAAAAATTCGTATTTTTAGCCGCTTTTTTTGTAAAGGAAAATTCAATGAAACGTCGTGATTTTTTGAAAGTTGCGGGCATCGGTGCAGCAGCATTGGCAATGCCGCGATGCGCCCAGACCCAACAGCGTTTAGCAAAAAACAAAAAGCCTAATATCGTATATATAATGCTGGACGAGCTTGGCTATTTTGAGCTGTCCTGTATGGGCAATAAATATCTCAAAACACCAAACATCGACCGAATGGCAACAGAAGGTATGCGTTTCACTCAGGCACTGGCAGGCGCCCCTGTATGTGCACCTACCCGCAGCGTATTGATGACAGGCCAGCATACTGGACATACGACCGTCAGGACCAATCCCGGCGGCGTGCCTTTGCGAGCCGAGGATATTACTGTTGCCGAGGTTCTCAAAACGGCAGGTTACGCAACCGGCGGATTCGGCAAGTGGGGCTGCGGCGACCGGGGAACTACAGGCGTCCCTGAAAAACACGGCTTCGACATCTTCTTCGGGTACTATGACCAGGTCCACGCCCACTCATTTTTCCCCAACTACCTTATACGAAGCGGTGAAAAAGTACCTCTTGAAGGCAATACAGGGGACTTCTACACAGGAAAACAATTCTCGCAATATCTGATATTCGACGAATCCATAAAGTTCATTCGTAAAAATAAGGACAGGCCTTTTTTCTGCTACTGTGCGTGGACTCCGCCGCACGGACGCTGGGGAATACCGGAAGATGACCCCGACTGGCAACAATTCAAAGATAAACCATGGAACACAACAGGACATAGAAAACCTGAGGACTCAAAGGTATATGCGGCTATGGTAGCTATGGTTGACCGCGAAATCGGACAGATTTTCGGTTTACTTAAAGAACTTGATATTGACGATAACACGATCGTATTCGTCTGCGGCGACAATGGTGGCGCACGCTATTTCAAACACTTCTTCGATTCCAACGGGCATTTCCGGGGACAAAAGGGGAACCTATATGAAGGAGGCCTGCGCATCCCGATGATTGTGCGTTGGCCGAATAAAATCAAAGCCGGCGTTGTCAGCGACCATTTGTGGTATTTCCCGGATTGTTTACCGACCATGGCCGAACTCGCCGGAACCGAGCCGCCGGACAACATCGATGGGATATCAATTATTCCGACATTGTTGGGTGAGCGAGCCGCCGGCCGCAGGCAGGAAAATCACAAATACCTCTACTGGGAATACGGAAAACAGACAGCCGTGCGAATGGGCCACTGGAAAGCCATTCAGCCGGCCAAAAACAAACCATTCGAATTATACGACCTGAACAAAGACATCGGGGAGCATAACAATATTGCAGATGAGCACCCGGACATTTTAGCTAAGATGAAACTCTATGCGAAGGAGGCCCACACCGAAAACATTCCGGGCGGCTGGATAGATAAAGAAAAAGCTTTCAAGGGACATCAGTTTCGTTGATAGGGGTGTATCTACTAAGCTGTCGATGAGATAGATTTGCGTATTTTGCATCAGTTCAGAGTATAAATGTAAAAGTATATACCAAGGAAAAATTTAGCATTCAGTTCCAAGAGATGTTTAGACTTTGAAGAAACACGTTACTGATCAAATATATTGTGGTTGTAATAGCCACTCCCGTGCAAGAAGAACAGCGGTGCCAAGGCATTGAACCGCATCTAAACCTTGCTTATGGTATTTCATATGGTCGCGGCGATAATACATGAAGTTGGTGAGCGCATTCTCCAACTGAGTTACAGGTTCTTCTGGAAAACCCTTACTGTGAAAGCGTTTAAGATCATTTCTCGCGGATGTAAGAAGTTCTTGGCACTTGTTCCAATATAGCTTTTTTTCCTTAGAACATTTGGTACGCACCGCGAAGTAGACAAGATCAATAGCCTCTTTAATTTTTTTCACCACAGGAGTAAGTGCCAAGGGCTGCCCAGCGACGAGCGGAATTAACTCGGATTCCTTCAGCCTCAAGGTACGATATAACTCAGTAGGTATAATAAGTTCAAGCACCACGAGGAAAGCGTCAAAATCTCCATTATAGCGCCCAATTGTACCCCTTTTTAGGGGTTGGTGATCATCGGGCCTATTTTCTTTTACGATGCGATAAGATGACATATCACGCTCCTTTCAGTTAAATTTATCCTATTTTCTTTAATACATACAATGGAGGGGCCATATTGGCAAGTGGAAAATTTTCGCAAGTATAGCCTTATAAGGGACTTACAAGGATAACCGTAAAGTAGCAAGACCCAACAAGACCACGATGAACAAGAATGATTAACTGAAACTTAAGGGAAGGTAACAAAAAGTGAAAATTATGTAACCATTCTGAATAAGATGGTAATCTCTTATTGACCATTTTATAAAAGTTTGTCATAATTTGATTTGCATCGTACTTCTTTCAGTCTATTCTAAGTGGCAGTTGCTTAGTTATTGTGTTAGTGTTTATATTTTTCGTTGATTAACTGTTAAATAACTTTTTTTTCATTTTTTTTGTGGTAGTGTTGTGCAATGGTCAAAAAATCGAGTGTTAGTCCAACAAAGGTGTCGCCACAGTCAAAA
>VRUK01000014.1:58897-73402 GCA_019456195.1 Planctomycetota bacterium
GACGCTCTTCCGATCTCACAGTCAAATTTGTCTGTTTCTGGCGATCCTAAAGAAGAAATAACTGAGGTAGAATTATTGGAAGGCTATAAACTGTACTTCACAAAAAAAATGGGGATGAACTCAATTGCTGAAGAGTTAGGTTTAACACTAGCAAAATTTCGTAAGCGTTTGCGTGACGCTTACAAAAATAATTCAATTATAATTGTCCCGCCGGAAGAACATCAACGTGTAGAACAGCTAAAAAACAATTGGGGTGATGATATAAAATATCGTGTTTTGGTAGCGCAAGGTGAGCACTTTTTCTCCAGCGCTGCTAATGTATTTTTTGAAGAACTAAATCAAGTTTTAGAGATACGTTCGCAATCTGATAAAGACAGGCCGCTGCGAATTGGTGTTGTAAGCGGGAACACATCCGGGGGCATGATAGAGGCGATTTGTAATATCAAAAGCAGTTGGAGCAAATATTTACGCCTTGATTTGCTTCCCCCTGAAATATTTGTTTACTCACTGAACGTCTCGCAGACAGTTGGTTATAACCAATTAAAAGGCAATTCTAATATATTAGCCTATCAACTAGCTCATCGTTTTCTGCTAGAAACCAAGCAAAAAAAAGTTGAAGCGTATGGATTATCAGCAACATTACTTCAGACTAAGGAAGAGTCACAACGTTGTGACTGTAAAAAGGAAACAAAGGCGATACTTCGTCAAACTGATCCTGCGAGGCTAAAGCAATCTTTGGAGTCGCAAAACAAGAAATATATAGATTTACCTAATAAAAGCCAATTGGACTTTGTCATAACGGGTGTTGGGAGCTTCGAGGATTCACTCTTCAGAACGTACAGTGACGCCTATACACTTGATATTGAGCATCTCAAGAAGCAAAGAGTAGTTGGGGACATTGCTTACTGCCCTCTAGATCGAACAGGAAATCTCCAGACACTTCTCGATGAAAATGGAAAGGAATCAGAATTTTATCGGGCCATATCTCTTAATGTACTCCAAGAAATAAGCGCAGATCCTGCTAAAAAGGTAATAGTTGTAGCTCGTGATACAATAAAAGCGGATATAATTCATGCTGTGATCTATAGAGGTAACAAGCCTGGGCCTTATTGTAATGTTTTAATTACAGATGAACCGACTGCCATGCAACTGCTTATTCAATATGGGAAATTGCCATCAAGGATTCAATAATTCGCATTGGTTGATATTGCTACGTCGGGCTTAGGATTCCTCGTAATGTCAGAGATAATATATTTATCGGCATCAATGTAAAAATTATAAATGCGCAGATGCACTACGTGAGACATTTATGTAATATTGTTTAATGCCGTATCGACACAGCTTGAACAAAAAGCTGTGCCTAGGCGTAACTTGTAGATTATTTGAATAAACCATCTTGAAAGGACACAGGGAATGGCTCAAGAGCAGATTAAGCTCCACTTCAAAAACGTAACCGCTCACGCAATCGATAACGAACACGGTATAACTGAAGAACAGTTCAGAGAGCTTGCCAAAAAAACATCTCCCTTAATTAAACAGTTGAACAAAGAAAGGCTCGACGGTGAGACACCCTACAGGAACCTTCCTTATAACACACAAATCTCCCAACAGGTCAAGGAACTGGTTAATGAGTTAAAAGGTCGATGTGAAAATCTGGTTATCTTAGGTATTGGCGGTTCTGCTCTTGGCAACATAGCCTTACAAACAGCCCTTAATCCATATATGTATAATCTTGACGATACGCAACGAACCGGCCCGCGTCTGTTCGTTTTAGATAATGTTGACCCTCCTCAATTGGTATCATTTCTGGACTGGCTCGGAGACAGGCTCGACAAGACTATTTTCAATGTAATTAGTAAATCCGGCTGGACGGCAGAAACAGCAGCTCAGTTGATGATTATTCGCAAACTGCTTCTCGACAAGCTTGGTCCCAACGGCATGCGAGACCAGGTGTTAGCAACCACAGACTCTAAGGAAGGCATTCTTCATGATATTGCCGAGGATTTAAACTTGCGCTGCCTTGAAGTCCCAGATGGAATCGGTGGAAGATTCTCGGTCCTAAGCTCGGTTGGTTTATTCAGTGCCGCTATGTGTGGAATCGATATAGACGCACTTCTGGAAGGTGCCCGCGATATGGATACAAGGGTCAAATGCGAAGATTTTCACAAAAATCCCGCTGCTATAAATGCCGCTATAAATTACCACTTCTACAATCACGACAAAAAAATATCCGTTATAATGCCATACAGCTATGCCCTGAAAGACTTATCCGACTGGTACAGACAGCTTTGGGCCGAAAGTCTCGGCAAAGCAAGAGATTTGGCAGATAGAGAAGTCAACATAGGCCCCACACCAGTTAAGGCCCTCGGCACCACCGACCAGCACAGCCAGATACAGTTGTATCGAGAAGGCCCTAATGATAAACTCTTCACCTTCTTACAGGTCAATAACTTTGATAGCGATATCAAAACTGGCCCGGCCCCTGATTGTGCCCCAGAACTCGATTTCCTTGCTGGTAAGAATTTAAGTGTACTACTGAATAATGAGAAAAAAGCAACTGAGTATGCCCTTATAGAAAGCAAACGTCCCTGTCTTACCATCATCTTTCCTGAAGTTAATGCTTATACCGTCGGTCAGTTTATTTACCTATTTGAGGTGACAACTTCTTTTGCTGGGGCCTTGTTTAATATCAATCCTTACGACCAACCTGCGGTCGAGTTAGGCAAAGAAGCCACATTCGCCCTTATGGATAAGCCAGGTGATGAATACAAAGAATTTAGAAAGAAAATTCAATCTTTGACCGAAATCGATGAGAAGTTTTTGGTCTGATACTATACGATTATTTGATGGATTAGAGGATTTAACAATGGACTACGCAGTAATAATGGCAGGGGGTACAGGCAAGAGACTATGGCCGCTCAGCCGACAAAAACGTCCCAAACAGGTCTTGAAACTCATCGACGGGCAAACACTTCTTCGCTGTTGTTACGAGCGTCTCGCGCCGATATTCGATGCGAAAAACATAATCGTTCTCACAAACGCCGGCTACGTGGATGTGGTGCGTGAAAATCTCCCGGAATTGTCTTCTGATAATGTCATAGCTGAGCCTGCCGTCCGTGATACTTCCGGCGCCATCGGGCTAATCTCAACTGTTTTGACAAAACACGACCCGCAAGCCACAATTGCTGTAGTCACCGCCGACCAGATTATAAAACCCGCCGATGTACTGCAGCAGGCCATCAAAGATGCTCTTGTCTTTGTTAATAATAATCCGGACAATATGATTACTTTCGGCATCCAGCCGACTTTTGCCAGCACCGGACTCGGTTACATAAAATGTAATAACGCCCTTGAGTATCCCGGCTGTAAAAATAAGATTTATTCCGTTGAAGCGTTCAAAGAAAAACCAGACGAACAAACCGCAAAAGAATATATCAACACCGGTCAATACTTCTGGAATTCCGGCATGTTCGTATGGAAGGCCAAAACAATCTTAGATTATTTACACAAGTTTCTACCCGAGGTTGCCGAGCCATTAGCCAGAATCCAGGCCGACTGGGGCTCTCCGAATCAGCAGCAAACGCTCC
Source organism: Planctomycetota bacterium (assembly GCA_019456195.1). GTDB lineage: Bacteria > Planctomycetota > Phycisphaerae > Sedimentisphaerales > Anaerobacaceae > NIOZ-UU13. Next base: position 62,485 of record VRUK01000014.1, read on the forward strand.
GGGATTGGTTCGTAAAACTACCCAAAATCAGCATCGACTTTGCCGTCATGGAAAAGGCCGACAACGTCCATGCCATAAAGCTGGATTGCCGCTGGCTTGATTTAGGATCTTTCCCGGCGCTTGCGAATATCATCACCCCCGACACCGACAACAACATCGTCATCGCCGGCACAAACGAGCTACTCGACTGTAAAAACAATATTATTGTTACGGAAGACAAGGGGCATCTAATTGCCGCTATCGGCGCAGAGAATATGATAGTAGTCCACACTCCGGATGCCACACTTGTATGCCCCATTGACCAGGCCGACAAACTAAAAGAGCTGCTCGAATTAATAAAGCAGCACGGCGGCGAAAAGTTTTTATAGCTTAATTGGCGCCTAAAACGCCATTACACGTAACAAAAATGAGATACCTCGCAATAGATTACGGCACTAAACGCACCGGATTGGCAATCTGTGACTTCAATGAGACTATCGCCTCACCACTGACTGTAATCCAGGGACAAAAGGAACTGTTAAAAAAGATTTCCGAAGTCATCGACGCCGAAAATGTCGATGCTGTCGTCTTAGGGCTGCCCTTAAATATGGATGGCTCAGAAGGCTTCCAATCAAAACTTGTCTTGAAGTTCGCAAAGCAGTTAGAAAACTGCCTGAACATCCCCGTTCACTTACAGGATGAACGCCTCAGCAGTTTCGGTGCCGAGGAAAAGCTCATTCCGGCAAATTATACTAGAAAAAAAAAGAAAAAACGCCTCGATGCCGTCGCCGCAGCAGAAATCCTGGAATCTTTCCTTCAACAAAATACCTCTCGCAACTCCACTGGGCCCGAATTATCGAGTAGTGAGTAACAACTGATTAGTCTTTTCCGTCTTTCCTCCGGCCAAAGCAAAAGAGGTGCCCGAAGCCGCGAACAAAGACCTGGCCGTCGCTGATAGCCGGTGAAGCATAGCATAACTCACCTAACTCATACTGTGCAATGCGCTCGAACTCCACACCCGGCTTGATAACGTTCACCTGACCGTTGTCGTTAATGAAGAAAACCAGTCCTTCCACCAAGACAGGGGATGCGTGATGTCGGCCCAGCTTCTCTTGCCAAAGCACCTTACCCGTGGCCGCCTCGTAGCAGAAAGCAGTGCCGGCTCTGTTGACACTGAGCAGAAAATCGCCGGCTACAATCATGGAAGGGACATAGGGAGCACCCTTTGTGTCTTGCCAGGCAATGTGGGTCTTCGTAACATTGCCCTTTCCATCGGGCCGAATCGCGAGCAAAAACCGCTTGGGCCAACTGCTGCTGATGAAAACCAGCCCGGCCTTTTCACTGTAAACCGGCGTGGCGACGAATTCTTGCGAGGGACCGTCAACCTTCCAGAGCTGCTCACCGGTGTCCGGATCGAAACTGGCCACGCACCGGTCGCCGCACTGGATCAACTGAGTACGGCCGGCCAATTCGCGGATCAGTGGAGCACTGTAGCTGATCCCCTTATTAACACGCTTCTTGCGCCATAGTGTATTGCCGTCTTTGCGGTCAAGAGCAATCAGGAAGGAGTCGCCTTTGCTGTCGCCATCGACAATGACCTTGTCCTTGAACAGCACGGGCTCATTACTGAATCCCCACCCGCCTGAATGTGTCCCCGCTCGGACCAGCCACAGTTGCTTTCCGTTGCCGAAGTCATGTGCGGCCACAACGATCTCGTCGCCGACGCGGAAGGTAACGTAAACACGCTCCCCATCGGTGGCAGGCGTACCCGAGGCATAGCTGTTCTCTTTATGGAGCTTCTCCAGGGGCCCCTGGACAACGGTCCTTTGCCAGAGGATTCTTCCGGTGTTACGGTCCAGGCAGAGAAGCACCCGTTCCTTTGTTGCAGGCAGGGCGGTAACAGTCAAAACACGATTGCCCCAGACGATTGGGGATGCATGCCCTTTACCGGGAAGTTCTGTCTTCCAGAGCGCACCTGCTGGGTCCCATTTGTCAGGAACGTTTTTCTCTATACATGAGCCGTCGCCGCGCGGGCCACGCCAGCCAGGCCAATTTTCGGCTTGGGTCGCGGGAGTAGCAGCGGCAAGTAAGCCGCCCAACAGCATAGCTAAGACAACATTTCTATTCATGAGGTAACTCCTTTGGGCCAAATGCCTAACAGACTGCAAAAAACGTCATCTTAAGGACAAGGTACTAAGAATGGCTATGCCAGTGACGGTACTATGCAGCCGACTTTACAAAATGCTTTACAACGGGAATCAACACCCTGACGAGAACGCATATCCTTTTAGCAGTATAACCCACTCTCCAGATGCGTCAAGCCAAAAGTAATGCCTCGATTCGTGCAATTGCGACCGGATGATGGATTGTCAATTTGGCATTGGGTGCATAGTAACACGCCTCGCTATACCCAAAATAATCCTCATTGGGACAAATACCGCATAAAACCCTGTTCCGGCCTTGGTAAATCTTTTTATATCCTGTCCTGGAAAAGGCTTGCAAATATTATAGCAGCCGATTAGAATACTCGGTTTGTAATAATACGTTGAATGGCTGTTTGAAAGATGTGATAGAAAGGATTTACCCAAGAGATGTTGACAAAGCAGAAAAAACAGGAAATTATTGGCGATTTTGAGACGCACGAGGGTGATACAGGCTCACCTGAGGTGCAGATTGCAATTTTAACGAAAAGAATCAACGAGCTGACAGGACATTTCAAGACTCACAAAAAAGACCACGCTTCAAGACGCGGTTTGTTGAAAATGGTCGGGACAAGGTCGGCATTGCTGAAGTACGTGAAAAACAAAGACATAAAACGCTATCAGACAATTATATCCCGGCTCGGCTTGCGAAAATAGATGAGCATTAGCACACAAGTAACCCGCTCGCGTAAGAGCGGAATCCACTTATTATCATGCCAGTGAAGTAGTATATGTTTGATGTATGTAGGAATGAGATAGTATAAGTTTAATGTATGTAGAAAGAGGTAGTATATGTTTGATGTATGTAGGGTAGAAAGACAAATAGGCAGTAGAATACTTTCCATTGAAACCGGCAGAATTGCCAGACAGGCCGATGGTGCAGTTCTGGTCCAATACGGCGATACAGTCGTTCTTGTTGCAGCAGTTACTGCGCCGCCAAGATTCGATGACATTGATTTTTTCCCGTTAAGTGTTGATTATCGCGAGAGACATAGTGCCGCAGGTAAATTTCCGGGCGGCTTTATTAAACGTGAGGGAAGGCCGAGCACGAAAGAAACACTGACGGCAAGGCAGATTGACAGACCAATTAGGCCCTTGTTTCCAGAGGGCTACTTCCAGGAAGTGCAAATCTCAGCGAATGTGTTGAGTGCTGACCAGGAAAATGATCCGGATGTTCTGGCCATGATAGGCGCCAGTGCCGCTCTTACAATAAGCAAGATTCCTTTCTTAGGGCCGATTGGGGCCTGCAGATTAGGCAGAGTAAACGGGCAGTTCGTGGTCAATCCCACGCATAAGCAGCTTGCCGAAGGAGACCTGAATTTACTCCTTGGCGGACGCAAAGATGCGATGAATATGATTGAAATCGGTGCCAAGCAGCTACCGGAAAATGTTATCGCTGATGCTATCGCAACCGCTCAAAAAACAGTCACTCAGGTTTGCGAAATGATCGAGGAGCTTCGCGAGAAGGTCGGCGTCGAAAAGGAAACCCCGCTTGTCGAAACTGACGAGCAGCTCCTTTCAGATATTCGTTCGCAGATATCAGACAAACTAAGCAAGCTTAAGCAAATTTCAGATAAGCAGGAGCGTAAGACAGCTAAAAGTGAACTTTTTGAGCAAGTCATTACCAAATATTGTACTGTTGAGAATGATTCGCAATCGCAGGATGCACCTGCTGCCACATATAACAAGGCAATGGTCAAACGAATGCTTGGCAAGATAGAGGGCGAGGTCATAAAGAAACTGCTTTTAAGCGGCAAAAGGTCCGATGGCAGAGGTTATAATGACGTACGTAAAATTTCTTGCGAAGTAGGGATTTTACCCAGGACCCACGGCTCAGCATTATTTACACGGGGAGAAACACAGTCAATGGTGACTGTAACTCTCGGCACTGTCAGAGATGCACAGATTATAGACGGCTTATTGGATGAATACGCTCAAAACTTCACTCTGCACTACAATTTCCCGCCGTTTTCTGTCGGTGAAGTACGACCGATGCGAGGCCCCGGCCGAAGAGAAATCGGACACGGAGCTCTCGCAGAAAAAGCTTTGGAGCAGGTAAAACCGCCGACCGAAAAATTCGCTTATACTATCAGGATTATTTCTGATATCACCGAATCGAACGGCTCCAGTTCAATGGCTTCGGTCTGCGGGGGAACATTAGCTCTAATGGACGCCGGCGTTCCGATGACAAAACCAGTCGCCGGTATATCAGTTGGCTTGATTACCGCCGAAGATGGCAAATACGAACTACTGACCGATATAGCAGGAGAGGAAGACCACTACGGTGAAATGGATTTCAAAGTTGCCGGAACGGTTGATGGTATCACGGCTATACAGCTCGATATAAAAGCTGAGGGTTTGGCACATAATATTATGGTCGAGGCATTGGAACAAGCGAAAACGGCACGGCTGGATATTCTGAAAATTATGGCCAAAACTATTAGTGAACCGAAGTCTGAATTAAGCATATATGCACCGAAACTGATAAGTATCCAAATCGACCCTGAATTTATCGGAAAAGTAATCGGCCCGGGTGGCAAAGTAATCAAAGGTATTCAGGAGCAAACCGGTACAACAATTGAGATCGAAGAAGACGGGACTATTTTCATTAGCTGTCTCGGTGGAGATGATCACCTCAAGGCTAAAGATATTATCGAGATGATTACTCAGCCGCCCAAAGTCGGCCGAATTTACAATCCGGCAAAAGTGGTCTCTGTAAAGGATTTTGGAGCTTTTGTTGAAATCACTCCTGGTGTTGAAGGCCTCTGTCATATTAGCGAGCTTAGTGATGGCTATATCAAAAAAGTCGACGAAGTTTGCAAAATGGGTGATTTGATACCTGTAAAATTAATTTCAATCGATGACCAGGGCAGACTTAAACTTTCCCGCAAAGCTGCTCTTGCTGAAATAGATAAAGCGGAAAAAGTTCAAGAACCGGAAAAAGTAGAAGAAAAACAAGCCGACTAAGAAAAACAGCAACATTGATTGGGGATAGATGAAAATTTATCCCCAATCGATTTTTGTTGTGTTTTGGTTTTCAGTGGGACCTTACTCCAACCTAAAGGGTCAAAAGGCAGAGGGAAGATAAGTGCTGCATTTTATATGTGGTTTTGTTGTTGCTTTATTAGCAGTTGTTCCGGCTGTTGTGTTATTTCTGCATAAAAATTTCACCAAAACTCAAAAAAACAAGAACGGGCAGCTACTTGAAGAATTAGGCAAACTCACCGGCGAGCTTGCCCATGAAATCAAAAACCCTCTCTCCACAATCAAAATTAATTTAGAGCTTGTCAGTGAAGAGCTTCAAGATTCAACTTCCCCAGAATCCGGCAAAATCGGTACAGAAAAAGATAATCGTAGTCTCACAAGGGCACTCAGGAAAATAGCCGTTATTCAAAAAGAAACGGACAGACTCGAACAGATACTCGACGGCTTCCTGCGATACGTTGACAAAACCGAATTACATTTGGCAAGTACTGATATTAATGAGCTTGTCAGCGATATGATTGATTTTTATTCTCCACAGGCACACAGCCATTCGATAACTATGCGACAGGGACTGCATAATGATCCGCTTATTTGCAAGGTCGATACAGATATGTTAAAACAGGTGATATTGAACCTGTTTATTAACGCTCAGCAGGCTATGGGCAAAGGTGGAGAATTGATGGTAAGGACTTTTCCGCAAAAAAAAGATGCAGTCATTCAGATTAATGATACAGGCAGCGGCATTGCCCCGGACAAATTGCCGCAAATCTTCAATACTTATTATTCATCTCGGCCGCATGGCAGTGGCCTCGGACTGGCCACTGCACAGAAGATTATTGTCGCGCATAACGGCACAATAACAGTTGACAGTGAGCCCCAAAAAGGTACATCATTTACTATTAAGTTACCCATCTATACCTGATGAGGTGCAAATTTGAAACAAAAGGCAAATCTAATTCTGGTTGTTGACGATGAGCGGGACCATGCCGATGGTATCGCCGAATCGCTTGAAAAATTGTGCACAAAGGCAATACCTGTTTACACAGGAAAAGATGCGATGGAAATTGTCCGCAGTCAGCAGGTCGATGTTGTCGTTACCGATTTGAAATTCGAAGGCGAAGATATAAACGGTCTTTCCATACTCGAAGAAGTAAGAAAACAAAACGACAAAACAGAAGTTATTTTAATAACCGCCTACGCCACCATCGACACTTGTAAGGAAGCCATCAAAAGGGGGGCTTATGATTATCTCACCAAGCCGATCGACATCGGCCAGCTTCGTACTCTCGTCGCTCAGGCCGGCGCCAAAGTCATGGCCGCGTATTCCCGCCAGACACAAAAAAACAAAACAGACAAAGGACAATTCAAGTTCGAAGGCGTCCGGGGTAAAGACTCTGCAATAGAGGGTATATTCGAGGTCCTGCGGCGGGTGGCTCCGACTAATATCTCCGTCCTGATCGAAGGCCACTCCGGAACGGGCAAGGAGCTGCTGGCAAGAGCGATTCACCACAATTCACTGCGCTGGGACAAGCCCTTTATGCCGATAAACTGCGCAGGCCTGCCCGAGACTCTTTTGGAGAGTGAACTGTTCGGCCATGTCAAAGGCGCCTTTACCGGTGCCGCTGGCGACAGAAAAGGATTATTCGAAGCAGCGGATAAAGGCACTTTATTTTTAGATGAAATCGGGGATATGGCGCCGAGTTCCCAGGCCAAGCTTTTGCGTGTCCTCGAAGATGGTATCGTCATACCGGTCGGCTCGAACAAACAAACAGTCGTCGATGTCCGTATCATCAGCGCTACCAACCAGAACTTAAACAGCCTTATCGAAACAAAAGATTTCAGACAGGATTTGTACTTTAGAATCAAGGGTGTAAACATTTCTCTTCCGGCCCTGCGCGACAGAGCACAGGACATACCGGAGTTTACCGACTATTTCATCAAAGAGGCCGTCACAGAGGTCGGCTCCAAAGTTACAGGCATAACCGACGCCGCACAAACAATCCTTACGCACTATGAATGGCCCGGCAACATTCGTCAGCTTCGAAACACTATCAGGACTATGGTTGTAATGTGCGACAGCGACAAACTCGATGCGGCCGACATTCCTCCTGAAATAGCACAGAGGCGGCAATTGGCTTCTGGCACCGGCTCAGTAGCCGGCCTGGCAGGTTTACCGCTGGACGAACTTGAAAAGCAGGCCATTACAGATACATTAGCCAAAACAAAAGGCAACCGCGAACAAGCCGCAAAAATCCTCGGCATCGGAGAAAGAACCCTCTACCGCAAAATCAAAGAATACAACCTGTAGGGGCAACCCCATGTGGTTGCCCTGTTGGATTTAGAGAATATTCGGGATTATATCAGGAAAGACTCGGAATATTACGCAGTTCGATTTGTCGAGAAAATTATTGAAGTAGTTGAGAGTTTAGAGAAATTTCCCGAGAGGGGACGTGCTGTCCCGGAAGCCGATGAAAAAAGTATTCGGGAGCTTTTATTGCACAACTATCGGATTATCTACCGTGTGGAAGCTGACCGCGTTTTAGTCTTTTACCATAATACATGGTACCCGAGATTTAACTAAGAAAACAGCCGGGCCTTGGAACATTACCTAATCGCCTTGCCAGGTGGATTAACATACTCTAATCATCCTGCCCTTCGATATTCTACATTCATTGCTCGATATTCGATATTTAACTTAAAATTCTTCTAAGATTTTTGAAGTTCAATAAAACCGCTTCTTTTAAGAATCTTAAATATTTGAGTCTCACTATCGGCAGGTTTCGGTCTTCTCGCCCAGGCTGTAAATAGCCAATCCAGATAATGCTTATGGCCTTTTGGGACCCAATCCTGATTTAAGGCTATATGGTGGTTTTTGTCGTCATAAAGACTTGTAATTTCATCAAGTTCGGCTTTGGTCAAAGTGTGGTATTTTTCATGATAAATGATACCGGTATTTTTGAGCCTTCCTTTTTTATTAGCAGGTTCCTGAGTCGGATATCCCAGATAAAGGGCAATCAGCGGGAAGCAATGTTCCTTGGGCAAATCCAGAATCTCCCATAATCTGCCCATATTACCGCGATGAATTCCATTGGTAATTAAATAGTCCAGGCCAAGGGACCTGGCCGCAATTGCCGCTGTCTGCACGGCAAGGCCGGTATTTATACTGCCTGTAACAAAATCCGTCATGGTATCGGGATAATACGAATGCCCGAGTGACTTTGCGCTCGATTTGAGTCTGTTATAATCAACACAATACACTATCATAACACTTGCCTTGTACCCTCCGAGCTTTTTCATCTTGTCCCTGTCTTTCACAACTACTATGGAATATGTCTGCATATTGGAGGAATTTGCCGCACGAACGGTCGAGTCTAAAATAATTTGAAGCTTTGAATCCGGGATGTCTTGATCCGTGAAATTGCCGTGAGTGGTCCTCAGGCTCTTGATTGTCCTGATAGTGTCATTTGCTGGTTCGTCATACTTGCTTGATTTTTTACTGCGCTGATTCTGGGCCTGCAAATTTTTAGTCCCTGTTCCTGCAACGAAAATTCCACTAAGTAAAGCTATACTTTTCTTAATAAAGTTGCGACGAAATAATCTCTTACTCATTTTATTTCTCCTTTAATACTTCGTATTGATTCTTAAGTATTGGCAAAACTGTTTTTACTTTTCAGACTCAACAGGACAAAACAATCCTGAAACAGTTTCTACGTGATGAGGACTGAAAGTGACAATTCGATAATTACTGATGGTCTTGTCGGTTCTCTTGATTTGTGGCAAAGATGAAGAAAATTTATATTCCTGAGACTTCTTTGATTTATCGACAATATAAGTCGATACTGGCTGACCGCAACAGGTAAAATACAAATGTGCGCAGGGATGTTTGACGCCCTCGATTTCAACCGAGTTAAAACCGATAATTTGTACGAAGTGGCCATGATTTTCGTTACATTCCTGAATGTCACTAATATCAATAACAAAGCCTTCTTCATTCAAAGTCTTCTGGATATCCTGTTGGTTACCTTTAATAACCGCCTGTTCGGCAAATACCGTTGTATCTTTTGGGAAATCCACCTGAATCTCGACTTGTTCGGCGACTGTACTTTTCGGCACTATAAGAGCAAAAATACCCACAAATAAAATAACAGCACAGGCAGCATAAGCAAGCGGCCTTCTGTAAACAGGAATAATTTTTACAGATGTGGATGTATCGGATTTATCTTCAAGCTTGCTCTTTATGTCATCCCAAAGCTTATCGGGACATTTTTCCTGTTTTGATTCAATTGACTTCACAATCAGTACGTCAAAATTTCTTTCTGCATCAACTTCTTTTCTCTGATGAGCTGATAATGTATTTTCATATTCAACTCTTTCATACTCTTCAAGCTGTCCGTCTATATATAATTGGCGAAGGTCTTTATTATTCTCTGTCATAATAACCTCCCTCCCGCTTTACCTGAGCACCTGATGAACCTTCAGTTGTCCGGCCGGTAAAACCATGCTGCCTCGCATAATCAAAAAGTATCTTTCTGAGCTTGGCTCTCCCGCGTGACATGTGCGTACCAACCGAGGCTGTCGGTATTTCGACAATCTGGCTGACTTCTTGGTAAGAATATTCACCCGCCGCGAAAAGCAAAAAGCACGTTCGTTCCAACGTATTTAATTTTGATAGAGCCCTTAATATCTCGTCACTGCACTGAATGACAAATTCTTTCGGATTCTCTAAAAAGCTATAATACTTTTTCTTCTCATCAATCAGATTCTCTTCGTCAACCTGTTCTATATCTTCGAAATTGGTCTTGCTTTTCCTATTTGCTGTAAAGCACTTATTGACCAATATTTTGTACATCCAGGCCCGGAAATTTGTGCCCTTCTGAAATGATTTTCTGTTCTCATATGCTGTCAGGACAGCCAACGAAAAAACATCTTCCACCTGGTCTTGATTCCACAAACTATGCTTTATGAATGCATAGTATTCATGCCTGTGTTTCTCAACCAGATTTATAAAATCAGCATCATTCATAGAAAAATCATACCTGCCACATCTATAGATATATTCGGGCACAGGGTTATATTATGTCAGAAAAATGATAATTTAGTAAAATTTATTTAGAAATGCTCTGTATCAGCCTCAGGCAATACTAACTACTGACAACAAGCACCCAGTATCCAGTAGGTAGGATGCGATGAAACGCACGAATTATTTCTGAACGAAAAACCTCTGTGTTCTCTGTGCCTGGAGTTTGCCCTCGGTGTTTGCTTACTTGCTTTGGAGTTTACCCTCGATGTTAGCTCACTTGCTTTTCTGTCGGGGGCCGTGGGTCGGGGGTGGCTAAAATTCGCCCAATTTTCGGCATGGTTCAATTTCATATGCTCAAAGGTAACACTTTTCAAGCTTGTGCAATGGCCACAAACAATCATAACAGTCTATCAAAACAGGAGATGCGGAGAAAATGGTAATTTGTGGGTCATGGAAAAGTGTTACCCTGTTCTGAACCATGCCCAATTTTCGTTCAAAAACGCTCACTCTTAAAAACAAAAATAAAATATTTCAAAAATTTTTATCTCCTTTCATAAAAACAACTTACGAGCAAAGAGCCACAGAAAACGGCTGATTTTTCGACTCAAAACTGCACACTCGTCTAATTATAGAGGGAGTGTTTTTCTGCCCTCATCCAATATGGAATTTTATCCGGCCTTCCGTGGACGGAATGAGACTTGAGATATGAAACACCAAACTTTAGCTCACTTTA